>JBEANR010000077.1:0-4302 GCA_041165365.1 Actinomycetota bacterium
TCCCGGCGGCGTACTCGGGTCGGTGGCCGCACATCCACTTCGAGGTGTATTCGGATGTCGCGACCGCCGTCGCCTCGGGGCCGATCGTGAAGACGTCGCAGGTCGCCCTCCCGAAGGAGGCCTGCGAGGCGGTCTACGCCACCGATGGCTACGAGCAGAGCGTGCGCAACCTGGCTCAGACGAGCCTGGCCGGAGACAATGTGTTCGGCGACGACGGCGGCATCCACCAGATCGCGACGATGACCGGCTCGGTCGCGCAAGGCTATACAGCAGCGCTCACCGTCGGGGTCTGAGTGGCTCGTCTCAGGCGCTCGACAGGCGATCGAGCGACTTCCTCGCCCGGGCCTATACCGACTTTCGCGGACTGCCGACCAGACGCCGCAGCTCGGGGACGACCCACTCCTCGAGTGAGGCATCGGAGCTCGCCCACTCGGTGAGCACCTGCATGGTCGTGTTCTGCACGATCCAGTCGTCGGACTCCAGCAGGTTGCGCTGCATGACGGCGGTGGCGGCGGAACGCTGTGCCGCCGTCATCCGCTCGGCGAGTAGGTCGAAGACGGTCGCGAGGGTCCACCGGGTCGAGGGCTGATCGATCGCAGCGATCTCCGTCAGCAGCAGCTCGAGATGGGGCGCCACCCACTCCGGCCGCTCCTTGGTGACACGTTTGAGCGCGCTCGAGACCCGCAGCCTGACGACCGCATCCTCGGAGCGGTAGCAGTCGAGCAGCTCGTCGAGCCGGGTCTCGTCTGCCAGGATCGCCTCGACGACGGCCAGCGTGTTGCCGAGGGAGTTCGGATGCCCGCCGCTGAGCGCCGCCTCGAAGTCGCCGGGGAGTGGGGCGGGCGGGGCGAGCGGATCGAGCGGATCGGTCACCGTCATATCGGGGATGGTAGCGACGCGCCGCCGGTCACACCATCGCCGTCCGCGATACTGGGTGCGTGCCCCGCGATCAGGATTCCGATGCTCTGGAGTGGGAAGACGGGTCGGACGATCCGACATACCTGCGCTCGGAGGCCGCCGCGGCGGCAGCTGCGGGTGAGGGGAGCGACGACCCGGGCGCCGCTCGACGGGCTGAAGCAGACATCCTCGAGCGCACCGACGATCGACCGGGCGGCGGCATCGGGTCAGCGCTTCTCGTCGTCTACGGGGTGTTCGCCGGCGTCTACCTGCTCTACACGGTCGGGTGGATCGTCGGGGTGCAACGTGACACGTTCACCTCAACGGATCTCTTCTTCGAGGTCATGTACCAGTTCGGGGAGTTCCTCGGGATCGCGTCTCCGGCGCTCTGGTTCGCCCTCACGCTCCTGCTGACCAGGGAGAGGGCGGCGGTGGTCAGACTCGCGTGGCTGATCATCGGGATGCTCGTGGTCGCGCCGATCCCGTTCCTCGTATCGGGGGCCGGCGCGTGACGGCGAAGGGCGCGGACCGGGAGCCCTCCGCTCGAGCCCGCTACGGAGGCGCCGCCGCCGCGGTCGCGATCGCGTTCGGACTCCTCTTCGCCTACGACCTGTTCGAGGCGGTCTCGAACCTCGTCGGGGTCGTCGGTCAGATCGACGCCTACAACGTGTTCGCCCGGGAGAACGGGCTGCAGATCGCCTCGATCCCGTGGGTGCTCCTGATCGTGACAGTGGCGCTGCCGCCCACTCTGTACGGCGCGGCCTGGTGGATCGGGCGGTCGCGGGGCCTGGGGATGCGTGCCCTGCTCTTCGTCGGAGGCCTCGCTGTCGTCGCGGCGGTGACGCTCAGCCTGACCGCGCTCGCCTGAGCGGGTGCTCGGGTCGAATCGTCTCAGTGGGGGCTTCCGTCGTGTCCTTCGCGGAACTCGACACGCTGAGTGAGCGGCCCAAGATGAAGCCGACGTCAGGGTCGCGGGGCTGCGAGAGAGCCTCCAGGGAGGACGAATCGCCCCGTCGGCGCGCGAGGAAGGAGATCCTGTGTCGCGGAACGCTTTTCTCCTCCTGTGCGGCGATCACCGCTCCGCTCCGCTTGCATCGGCATCGGCATCGGCATCGGCATCGGTTCTCGCTGTGAGGATGGAAGCAGATGTCTGGCGCGGGGCGACTGCGGGCTGACGACTCCGATCGGCCACCCGGGTCACACCGCCGCGAGGATCACCACCAGGATGAGCGCCAGCTGCGCGAAGTACCTCCGCCAGAACGGAATCGCCAGCGACCTGAACTCCGCGGGATGGGCAGCGGCATGGGCATTGGCCGGGAACACGAGGATCAGAAACGCCACGAGCCCGATCGCCGCCGCCGTGCGCACACCGGGGATCAGGATGCCGATACCACCCGCGATCTCACACGCCCCGGTGAAATACACGAGGTTCAGAGGGTTCAGCAGCCCTTCACGACGGATCGACGGCGGGATGAACTTCGCCATCACCCGCGCCGGGCCCGGTCTGAAGTGGTTGATCCCCATGCCGACGAAGACGAGAGCGAGGGCGATGCGCAGCACCCACTGGGCGGGTTCGATCAGCTCGGGGCCCGTGGTCATCCGTCCATCATGAGCCATCGCCGTCCTGCGCCACGAAACGTCATGATCGGGGCCGCCCGCTAGGCTGAACCCCGGCAATTCCGGGCAATCGAAGGAACCTCTCCGTGGCAAAGCCGATCGTGCTCATCGCCGAAGAACTCTCCCCGGCGACGGTCGAGGCCCTCGGTCCAGACTTCGACGTCAGGCAGGTCGACGGCACCGATCGGGCGGCACTGTTGGCGGCACTCGCGGATGCCTCGGCCGTGCTCATCCGTTCTGCGACGCACCTCGACCAGGAGGCCATCGCCGCGGCCCCGGCCCTCAAGGTGATCGCCCGCGCCGGGGTCGGCCTCGACAACGTCGACATCAAGAGCGCCACGACAGCGGGCGTCATGGTGGTGAACGCGCCGACGTCGAACATCATCTCGGCGGCCGAGCTCACCGTCGGACACATCCTGAGCCTCGCCCGCCACATTCCGCCTGCGCACGCCGCGCTCGCGCAGGGGCAATGGAAGAGGTCGAAGTACACCGGCGTCGAGCTGTTCGAGAAGACCGTCGGCATCATCGGTCTCGGTCGCATCGGGGCGCTCATCACCGCGCGGGTGCAGGCCTTCGGCGTGCGCGTCGTCGCCTACGACCCCTATGTCACCGCCCAGCGCGCCCAGCAGCTCGGCGTCACACTGCTGCCGCTCGACGACCTGCTCGCGCAGTCGGACTTCGTCACGATCCACATGCCGAAGACCCCCGAGACGACGGGGATGATCTCGGACCGCGAGCTCGCCCTCATGAAGCCCTCCGCGTTCATCGTCAACGTGGCTCGCGGCGGGCTCATCGACGAGGATGCCCTGCACCGCGCGCTCGTCGCGGGTGAGATCGCCGGGGCTGCTCTGGATGTCTTCGTCAGCGAGCCACCGACAGGCTCACCGTTGCTCGCGCTCGAGAACGTGATCGTCACCCCGCACCTCGGAGCATCCACCGACGAGGCGCAGGAGAAGGCGGGGGTCTCCGTCGCGAGGTCCGTGCGTCTGGCGCTCTCGGGTGAGCTCGTGCCGGACGCCGTGAACGTGGCAGGTGGCGTCATCGACGCGACGGTGCGCCCCGGCATCCCGCTGATGGAGAAGCTCGGCCAGGTCTTCTCCGGTCTCGCCGACAGCCCGGTCACGAGTGTCGACATCGAGGTGCGCGGTGAGATCGTCGAGTTCGACGTGTCGGTGCTGAAGCTCGCCGCCCTCAAGGGCATCTTCACGAACATCGTGTCTGAGACGGTCTCCTACGTGAACGCCCCGCTGCTCGCCGAGCAACGCGGCATCGACGCGCGTCTGCTCACCGACCCGCAGAGCGACGAGTACCGCAACGTGCTCACCATTCGCGGGGTGCTCTCGAGCGGTGCGCAGATCTCGGTTTCCGGCACGCTCACGGGCACGAAGCAGATCGAGAAGATCGTCGAGATCAACGGCTACGACGTCGAGGTGCCGATCGCCGAGCACCTGCTGGTGATGATCTACACCGACCGGCCGGGCATCGTCGCGGTCTACGGTCGCGAGTTCGGCGACGCGGGCATCAACATCGCCGGCATGCAGATCAGTCGACGTGAGGCGGGCGGCCAGGCCCTCTCCGTGCTGACGATCGACTCGCCCGCACCCGAGGCCCTTCTCGAGACGGTGCGCGTGGCGATCGATGCCGACCTGCTGCAGGAGATCGACATCACGGAATAAGGCCGGCTCCTCCGACAGGCTCATCGGCGCCGTTCTGCTGTGCTGAGGCACTCGGGGGAGCAGAACGGCACCGATGAAGTGGTGTGGGTTGCCCCTGCCCTAGACGCACAAC
>JBEANR010000078.1:0-4296 GCA_041165365.1 Actinomycetota bacterium
GACAGCTTGCCGCCGCAGGGTGAACCCAACTCCGTCGAGGGCGGGGTGCGAGAACCGGTGCTCGCGACGGAGCTCGACGACGTGCTCGGCCTGCGGCAGATCCTCGAGCCGGGAGCGGCGCGGGCCGCGGCGGGCAGGAGTCTCACCGCCGCAGACCGCGAAGTGTTGTGGGCGCGCGCTGGCGAGACCGCCGCGTCATCCGTCTCCGATTATCGCCGGGTCGATTCGAGGCTTCACCTCACGATCGTCGAGCTCGCGGGCATCCCGTCTCTGGCTCCGCTGGTCGCCGACAACCGCACGCGCGTGAACGGGTTGCTCGACCGCATCCCGCTGCTCGAGCCGAACATCGCACACTCGAATCAGCAGCACGAGGCGATCGTCATCGCGATCCTGACCGGAGATGCTGACAGGGCGGATGCCGCGATGCGCGAGCACCTCGACGGCTCCGCCGCGCTGCTCCGGGCCTTCCTCGGGTGACGAGGCCCCGCTCCCACTCGGGATGATCCGCAGAAGTACCCAGCATGCCGTGATCGTTACGTCGATGGCGCGTTCGCGGGCGCCGTCTAGCGTGATCTGAGGTCGGGTGCCCGGTTCGGCACCTCCTCGGAGGCCAGGAGGGAGCGGCACAGAATGACCCGGTTCTCAGACGCGCAGACCGTGCGCGACATGCAGCCGCAGGGCGCCTACGACGCCGCGGGACAGCTCCGGCCGGACGGCGCCGATCCCGGAGCGATCTCCTGGGATTGGACCGGAGGCGTCGGGGCCGAGACCCACGACCAGGCCGTCACCACCCAGGTCGAGCAGCACGACCGGTCCGAGGCGCAGATCACAGCCGGCCGAGGTCACATCGACACCTTCTTGACCAGCGCGACATCTGCTCAGCAGTACGTGGGGCAGGGGGTCGACAACTACGAGTTCTACCGTGATCGCAGCGAGGCCCTGTATGCCGCGAATGCCGGTCGCCCGCTCAGTCTGCCGGCGAGGAACGAGTACGTGAGGTTGCAGAATCACTACACCGCGGGCCAGACGCAGTCGTTGAACGTCGTCAAGGGTGGGATGTGGCAGTACGACGGAGCGGTGAACACACTCGATGGCGGACTCAACGGCTCGACTGTGGTCGCTCAGCGGCCGCAGGCGCCGACGCCGTACTACCCGGACACCGAGTTCTCCATCAACGAGACCGCTCCCCTGAAGTTCCCGATCAACATCGACACGGACGAACCGGGCGGCGCATCGACCGTCAACAGCAACGGAGACCAGGTCGGGCCGTGGGGTGCCACCAGCCAGGAGCCGGTGACGGTGAAGAACGGGGTGCCGTACAGCTACACGATCTTCGACGACACCGACGGGGCCGGACCGGTGGAGTGGACGCTGCCGAATCTGACGCCGAAGCAGTTCGCGAACATCTACAACGAATGGACCGCGCTGCGACATGGAGTGAAAGAACGGGACATCGGTTACATCTCCAGCTACAACGCGATCGAGTTCCGTGAGTTCCGGCAGGCGTACAACGAGATCGACACCGCCAATCGCGAGTTGGCGATCGCCGAGAATCCTGTCATCCAGGAATGGCTGCGCGATTCTGCCACGAAGCAGTCTGACGCATCGCGGCAGGCCGGCGCGGAGTCGTTCGAACTCTCGCAGGCTCGCGCGATCGACGAGCATGAGCGCAACCAACTGCACAGCCTCGAGCTGCTGCGCGAGCGGCAGCAACGGTCGACGCATCGCCTCGACGACACGAGAGATTTCCAGATCGACGAAGGACTGCAGGCCGAGAGCAGGGACGAAGCCGCGGAGGCCTTCGACGTGCTGGTCTCGAGCGATGGGACCGGTGGCGTGGAGTACACCGAGGCGATCGACAGACGCCGGGAGGAACTCAGCGACGACCACTCTCCGACGGAGACATACCAGATTCTCGAGAAGGAATTCGGCTTCGACACCCGTCCGCCGGATTCGGCGGCGCCCTCGTCGACCAAAACCCCGCAGGAGGTGTGGGGAGAACAGTTCCCCGAGGTGCCTGGTCCGACCCCTGAGCTCGATGCGTTGATCGCCGAGCAGAAGAAGACCGTCGAGGCGACCACCGCCGATGTCGAAGCGGCCCGCGCCGATCTGGAGAACACGCCGGGGGTCGAGAACGGCGAGGTGCCGGATCGAACCCGCGTGCAGGGAGTGGAGAAGCCCATTCTCAACACGATCTCGGCGGAGGAGGCCCGCGGACTCATCGACACCAATCAGCGCGTGCTCGACGAACCCATCGCGACCGATGCCAAGATCCGGATCTCGCCGTGGGACGTGCCCTTCGTCGTGGGCGCCTCCCAGTACTCGATGAACGTCCATGCGGAGGGCGTCATCGACGCGCAGTCCGCGAATCTCGAGGTACTCCAGAGGCAGGACGAGAAGGATGCCGAGCTGATCACCCGCAACAGCAACGCCTCCAACGCCGACACCGTTCAGACCAATCGCACCAACGAGCTGGCCGACGACAACAATGTGCGCAATACCAATCGCGGTATCGAGCAGGTTCAGAACCAGGGATTGACCGGGGATAGCCAGACGAGGGATCTCGGCGCGGACAGCCGGCGGTTCGACTGGACCGTCACCGGTATCGAAGAGGATCGCGCTGACGCCATCGAGCAGTACAACCGCGACTTCCAGCGGCAGAACACCCAGTCGGCCGACCGCGAGGAGGAGGCGGAGAACATCGTCTTGAGATTGGCGCAGGACGACGCCCAGGATGTCGCTCCCGGCGTTGCAGCCATCATCGACTCCGTGCGCCACGACCGGCACGAATGGAGCTCCTACGTGCAGTTGCAGGAGATCGATGCGCAGGTGGAGCAGGCTCTCAAGCAGGGCACCATCTCCAAGGAGCAGCGCGACGCCTACTTCGACGACGCCCGGGCGACGAAGGTCGACGACCTCTCAGAGCCGGATCGGCCCCAGCGCTAGCTGTGAGCGGATACGCGTCGAAACCCACCAGAAGGAGATGCATCATGACCACAGTCCCGGAGGCCGGCTCCTACAGAGTCGATCTCGATCAGGTGCGACAGGCGAACGGACGGCTGCGTCACATCGGCGAGGAGACCGGAGACGATACCCGACGGTGGCGCGGCGTCACCGCGGGACAGGTGGGTGGCGACCGAGCCGCCTCGATCATCAACGGGTTCCTGGAGGGCCGGGCTGTCGACCGGCAGACCTTCGCCGACAATGCGATCGGTCTCGCCGACGACGGCGATGTAGCTATGACCCGGTACGGGACCACGGATGCGACCTCCGGAACAGGAGTGGTCGCGGCGACACCGCCGATCGACGGGGGTGCCCCCCGTGGCTGATGACTTCGACCTCGACGAGATGCTGGCGAGTCTGCAGAGGGATCGCGAGACCTACGCGGACGCGCAGCGGACCATCGATTCCGTTCTCGCACACGCCCTCAGCGCCGACCGCACGGTACGAGTCTCGGTCTACGGATCGGGGGTGCTCGCCGGAGTCTCCATCTCGCCGGATGCCTTCTGCGGAGATGCTCGCGACGACGCCTCGAGGGTCGAGCGCGGCATCCTCGAGGCCTACGCCGCAGCATCGCACAACGCCGGGGAGCAGATCGCTCGTCGCCTTCCCGGGATGTTCGCGGCGGACGATGCGGTGACGGAGGGTCCGCGTCGCGCACACTCGTCTCCGGCGGAGTTGCACGGACATCAACCGACCTCCGGGGTGGAGGCGGCCGTCGCGGCGTGGACCTCGCGATGACGTGACCCGGTCCCCCTCGCGGCTGTCGGAGCACCGAAGAGCACCGCAGGACGAAGCGTATGTCGGGGATGCAGGCGATCGCCACAGCCGAGTAGGGTACAGATCTGTCCCCCTCACTCTGTGGAGTCGCCGAGATGCCTCAACTTCGTCAGGCGGCCGAAGACGGTCCCGTTGTCGTCTCGGTCATCGAGGATCATCCGCTGTTCCGGCAGGCGGTCGTCGAACTCGTCACCGCAGCGGACGGATTCGAACTCGGGGTCGTCGCCGGCGATGTGGCCGAGTTCGTCGCGCGGTGCACGACGCCCGAGGGGGTGGTGCTGCTCGACCTCGGGCTGCCGGGTCTCTCGGGAGTCGACGCGGTCAAGCGGCTCGTCGACGACGGGCATCGCGTGCTCATCGTGACCGCCTCGGAGCGATCGCACGACATGCTCGCTACCCTCGACGCGGGAGCGAGTGGATACATCGGCAAGCTCGCCTCCTCAGACGAGATCGCCGCCGCCATCCGCAGGGTGTCGCAGAACGAACGGTACGTGGCGCCGGATCTCGCGGCGAAGC
>JBEANR010000079.1:0-3294 GCA_041165365.1 Actinomycetota bacterium
GACCGACCTCGAGGATCGACGCGAGACCGACGACGGTGAGCCCCTCGGCGATCAGGGCTTCGGTGAGCGCCGCGAGGAGGCGCGTGCGGCCGGAACCCGGTTCTCCGACCCAGACGATCCCGCCCGACCCCTCGGCGATCGCAGTGTGCACCGCGGCGAGTTCCTCGGTCGGCGCGAGATCACGTGTCTCCTGGGGCGGGCGACCGTCGAGCGGCGCGACCGACCATGACGGATGTGGTGACTTCACCGGCACTCCCTCAGCGGAGAGCCGCGTCGGCCGTCCTCCTGGTTTGTAAGTGGATCTTACAAAAGAGTCGCGGCGCTGTCACGAGCGAGGTCGGGGACCCGGTGACGGAGGCCCCCAGAGAGCGGATGCCTCGGCTCAGGCGTCCGCGGTGCGCCGGGTCGTGCGCACGGCGGTCAGCCCCTCCGGCCGGGACACCACGGCCGTCGACTTGCCGGTGAGGGGCAGCAGTCGACGCAGCCCGATGTTCTCGATCGGGTCGAGCACCGAGTGCTGCGTGCAGGCCGGAACGAGACGCCCGTCCTCGGGGTGGCTCATCGCGTACATGCACGAGCCGAGCCGCTCCTGGGTCTCCTTGAGCAGCGGGTCGTCGCTGACGATCCCCTTCTCCATGAGTTCCCACGCCGGCGCGACCTGCTCGGCGTCCATGAAGTTGTGCACCACGAAGGTCTTGAAGCCGAGCTTGCCGCGACGGGCGGCGCGGATCATCCGGCGCACTCCTCCCGCTCGTTTCACGACGCGGCCGGCGAGACCGATCAGTGGCGGGATGTCGCCGGGGTGCCCCGCGAGGGCCCGGATGATCTTGACGGTCAGGATGTGCTTCGGGATGTCGCCGAAGATCATGCCGCCGAAATGGTCGAGGAAGCGGTCGCGGGCGGCGATGTCCTTCGGGTCGTCGGCGTCGAGCAGCACGGCGAAGCTGCCCTCCACGCGCATTCCCACCGTGGAGCGGTTGCAGCGCGGGTCGCCGAACTGCGTCGCCTTCCAGGGGATGCGGTGGCCGGCGCCCTCCTCGATCTTGCCCCAGACGGCGTCGATGGTGACCTCGTCGAAGTCCTCCTTCCACCGGCGGTCGTCGCCGATGAACGCCGCGGGCTGGAACGACATCATGTCGAAGGGCATCTCGAGCACATCGCGGGTGACGGAGTCGACCTCGCCGAGGTTGGAGGGGGTGACCGTCATGTTGTGGGCGAGGTACGACTTCACGCCGTGCTCGCGCTTCAGGTCGATGAACATCTGCGCGAACTTCTCGCGGAACGGGTTGAGTTCCGCCTCGCTGCGGGGGCGGACGGCTCCGCGGCGTCCGCGCATGAGCGAGTCGAAGTGCGCGGCGAACGACACGCGCTTGAACCTCGCCTTACCGTCGGCGTCGAGTGCGACATCCTTCAGGTACTCGTACGAGAAGTCGCCGTGGGTCATCGACATCGGCTCGCGACCGTACTTGCGCATCGTCAGCAGGGCCTGCGCGTGGTCTTCGGCCGGCAGCAGACTCACCTCGCCCCCGATCAATTGTGCGTGGGAGCGCGGGCCGCGCACCTGGCGCAGGTAGGCGAACTGCTCGTCGACCTCGCTGAGGGTGTGCTCGCCGTCGATGCGCACCTTGTTGGCGTCGGCCGAGTGGTAACAGGGCGAGCAGGTGAGGTCGCACTTCGGGAAGACCCCGTGTGTGCCCTCGCATCCGACGGCGCAGCGACCGAGCAGCTGGTTGTCGGTCTTGGCGTGCTCCGGCAGGTCGGCCCACCGCTTGTCGAGCGCCACCCGGGTGTCGGGGTGGATCGGCCGAGTGTCGAGCTCGAACTTCTGCAGTACCAGGGGGACCTTCACGGTGGCTCCTTCTTCGCTGTCGAAGACTCGACACGCCCATCTTGCTACAGGGCGCGCGTCATCCTCGTACCGACTGTTCGGAGCCGACGCCCGATCGGGTGGTGCGCCACCGGATGATGTCGATTCAGTCCATCACCGGGCCGTCGCCGCGGGGGCGATCCGGCCCGCTGCCTCGTTGCGGCGGTTCAGGAAGACCTCCCCTGCGGCGCACCCGCGCGAGCACGATGAAGCCGATCACGACGGCGTCGACCAGCACGAACAGGATGGCGAGCAGGATGATCGCCTGCTGTGTCGTGAGGCCGCCCGCGTCATCCATAGGCCCCAGTCTGCTCTCTCGGCGGGCGTCCTCGATTCGGGGTGCCACGCGAGAGCTCGTTCACAACTCAGGCTGCATCGATGCGGAGACGCTCACATCGGCCATTGCGAGCCCTCGGCGATCATTCCGTCCTGAGTTGCGAACGCGTCCATGCGTACTGAGCCGCACCACGTCACCGATCACGATGACGGCGGGTGACCGGATGCCGCGCTCCCTCGCCTGCCCCGCGATCGAGTCGAGGCTGCCGACCGTCACCCGCTGCTGCGGCGTGCATCCGTTCTCGATGATGGCGACGGGGCAGTCCGGCCCTCGGGTTCCCGAAGCGAGGGCGTCGGCGGTGGTGGCCAGAGTGGACACGCCCATCAGCACGACCAGGGTGTGATCGCGCCCGCCCGGCGCCTGCTCGAGGCCCTCGTGCCCGGTGACCACGGTGAATCCCGTCGACAGCCCGCGATGGGTGACCGGGATGCCCGCGGCCGCGGGTACCGCGATCGCACTCGTGATGCCGGGCACCACCTCCACACTCACGCCGCGCTCGCGGCAGTACAGCGCCTCCTCGCCGCCGCGGCCGAGCACGTAGGGGTCGCCTCCTTTGAGCCTCACCACTCTCTTGCCCGCCTGGGCGAGGTCGACGAGCAGTCGGTTGATCTCGTCCTGCGGCATCGGATGATGGCCGGGCAGCTTGCCGACGTCGACGACGAGCACCTCGGGATCGAGAGTGTCGAGGAGCGGTCGCGGTCCGAGACGATCGGTGACGACCACCTCGGCGTGTGCGAGAAGGCGGAGCCCGCGCACCGTGATGAGCTCGGGATCTCCCGGGCCACCTCCGACGAGCGCGACCGAGCCGGATGGCACCTCGGCCGACGCGTCGGGCGCGGTGTGCAGTGGATGACCGGCGCGGGAGGCCTCGTGGGCGCGGCGCCGGTGCCTCCGCGTGGGGAGCGCGCCGTCATCTAGAGCCGCGCCGATCGCGTCGCGGAGGGCCATCGCGCGGCGCGGGTCGCCGCCCGCCGACACCGCGACGGTGATGTCGTCGCGGCGAGACACCGCGGGCACCCACGCGGTGGCGACCTCGTGGTCGGAGGCGTTGACGCACCAGACGCGGGCGGCCGCGGCATCCGTACTCACC
>JBEANR010000080.1:0-7051 GCA_041165365.1 Actinomycetota bacterium
CATGTGGACGTTCACACCGACCGAGTCCACGAAGTCGTCGGCGGAGGTCGCCGTGATCGTTTGCCAGTGCGGTTCGGCGGCACGTGGGGAGGAGGCCACTGAGGAGGAGGCCACTGAGGAGACGGCCACTGAGGAGACGGCCACTGAGGATGCGCCGGCGAGGCCGAGCGCTATCCCCATCGTCACGATCCGGCGGAGCCGAGCGAGGTCGCGGGGGCGATCGGATTCAGCCATCATTCCGTTCCTTCGTTTCCTGAGCGGCGGCGCTCCACGACTGCGAGTGCGGATGCCTCGACGCTAGGCGCGACATCCGCCCGCCGGATCACCCACACGATGGATCTTTCAGGAGAGCCGACGCCGCCGGACTCCCGGCCGAGATTGGCGGTTCCCGGCCCGCTCGCGCAGAATGTAATCGCGCTCACGCCGACGGGCGACACGACCGGGAGGTCAGCCATGAAGGATCCACAGCACGACGAGACGGCCACGGATGCGGCCTCCCCCGAGCTCGGCGATCAGCGGGAGACGATCGCCTTCGTCGGCGACAGCATCACCGCAGGCGGCGACTGGGCGTCGTGGTTCCCCGAGGCGCGGACCCTCAATTTCGGGGTGAGCGGCGACACGACCGACGACGTGCTCGCCAGACTCGACGAGGTCATCGGGGCGAAGCCGGACGAGGTCGTGCTGTTGCTGGGCACCAACGACCTCGGCACCCGCCAGACCGTCGAGCACCTGGTGCGCAACATCCAGTCCATCTGCGTGACGCTGCGCCGCGAACTCCCCGGATCCCGGATGCTCGTGCAGTCCATCATGCCGCGGGCGAGGGAGTTCGCGGCGCGCATCCATGACGCCGACATCCATCTCAGGCAGTTCTCCGCCACGGTTCACGCTCAGTATCTCGATCTCTGGCCCGCGTTGGCTCTCGACGACGGCGAGATCAACCCGGCCTTCAGCGACGATCGACTCCATTTGAACGACGCCGGATACGAGGCGTGGCTCGGCGAGCTCAGACCCGCCCTCGACCGCCTTCGCGAGGCGCCGCCGATGACGACGCCGATCCAGGTCGTGCCCGTCGACCAGTACTCCAGACCGACTCGGTGACGTCGTACCCGACGCCGAAGTTCACCCGACCGGCGCTCGCACCCGGTGTGCTCGCCACGATCGCCCTGCTGGCCGGTGCAGCGCTGGTCGACTCCGACGCGTTCCTGTGGGTGCGTTTCGTGGTGAGCATCCTCGCTCTCATCGTCTGCGTCTTCGCGGTGCAGGCCAAGGCCTACTGGTGGATCGCGGGGTTCGCTCCGATCGCGATCGCCTGGAACCCGGTGGTGCCGCTGCCGTGGGAGGGGTTGGGGTGGCTCGCCGCGCAGTTCGTGGCGGCCTTCGTCTTCATCGCGGCCGGAGTGCTGCTCACCGTGCGCAATCCGGAGGATCGGAACCGGCGACGATGAGCCCAGCGGCGGGCGGTCTGGGTCGACACATAACCTTCTGACGGTCGACGGTCAGGTCGGGCATAGCGCCTCCACTGCGACGGAGACCAGCGTGGAGGCATGACAGATCGAGCACATCCCCACGACCCCGACCATCCGACGACAGATCCGGTCAGCAGCGGGCAGTCGCCCGACCCTGCATCCGGCGAACGAGCCACGACCGCTGCGCTCACCGACCCCGTGCCCGCCGCGAGCCAAACCGTGCTCACCGAACCCGTGCCCGCCGCGGGCGCAACGGCGCCAGTCGTGTCGGGGGCGCCGCGTCGGAGGCCGTCCAGCCGCACCCTGACCATCGTGGGGGCGTCGCTCGCGGCACTGTTGCTCCTCGGCGGGGTCTTCGGCGGTGGGATCGCGCTGGGGTCGACCTTCGGGGGTCGGGGCCCCGCCTCGGTCTTCCAGAGCGGAGACCAGGGTGGCCCGCGATCCGATCGTCCGGGCATGCCCGGGATGCCCGACGGCGCGGGACCGGGTCGGCGAGGGGAGGCACCCGAGATCGAGACTCGGTGACCTGCGGCACGGTGGATGGTGACCTGCGGCACGGTGGATGTCGTCGATCGCCCGGGCGCCGTCGGCACACGAAACACCGCCGTGACGAAGCGGGGTCATACTGGATCGAACCCGGCGCGCGGCGACACCGTGCTCCGGGTGCGATCCGAAGGGCCCTGCATGACCGGAACCCACCTGCCGAACACCCCAGGCACCAACCAGCCGCCACCCCCGGTCGTTCTCGTGACCCCTGGGATGGCCAGACGCACCGACGTCGTGCTGCGCAAGGGTCTGTTCACGCTCGTCAACAGCACTCTCACCCCCCGCGAGTCGATGGTCGACGACCTGATCTTCGTGCGGCGCGCTCTGGATGCCGCGGGCGTCGCCTTCCACCTGGTGCGAGGTGACGACCACCGCCCCGTTCTCGCCGTCGCCTGGCGCGATCGCCGGGCGGTGCGCGTGGCGCTCGCCGAGGCCTGTGCCGATGAGCCGTTCTACTCCCGCGAGGTCGGAGACGGCAACGCCCCGGTGCTGCTCGCCGAGGGCCGGCTGGCCACCGATCGGTCCGCGCGGCGCTTCACCCTCTACAGGCCTCGCATCGATCCCCAGGGATCCCTGCGCTACGGCGCCGCGACCGGGGTGCGCCTCGAACTGTGGAGGCAGCGGGGCGAACTGGTCACCGCACCCGCCGAGAATGCGCTGTCGCGCTCGGTCATCCCCGCCGCCGAACTGGAGGAGGACGAGGTCGAGCTGTGGGGTCAGACCTGGCCCACCTTCATCGGCATGTTCTCCGATCACGTCAGCGACATCTCCTTCGACATCGACATCGTCTTCTCCTGGGTCGATGGTGCCTCTCTCGAGTGGCAGAGGGCCAGAGCCCGCCGGATGGAGAGCTACGTCGTCGGTGAGGGCGACGGTGCAGAGGCCCGCTATCGCCAGATCGACGAGCTGAAGTACGCGCTCCGCTCGGTGCACCTGTTCGCGCCGTGGATCCGCACGATCTTCATCGTGACCGACTCGCCCGTGCCGGCGTGGCTCGACGAGCACCCGCAGGTCAGGATCGTGCGCAGCGAGGACTTCTTCGCCGACGTCTCCACCCTGCCGACACACAACTCCCATGCGATCGAAGCGCAGCTGCACCGCATCCCTGGGCTCAGCGAGTACTTCCTGTACTCGAACGACGACATGTTCTTCGGCCGCCACGTCGCGCCGGACCTCTTCTTCTCGCCCGGTGGCATCACCAAGTTCATCGAGGCGACGACGCGCATCGGACTCGGCGAGAACAACGCCGACCGCAGCGGGTTCGAGAACGGTGCCAGGGTCAACCGCCGCCTGCTGCAGAACAGATTCGGTCGTATCACCACTCGCCACCTCGAGCACGCCGCGACGCCGTTGCGCAAGTCGGTGCTGCAAGAACTCGAGGCCGAGTTCCCCGACGACTTCCGTCGCACCAGCCGCAGCCCGTTCCGCTCGGCGACCGACATCTCGGTGACGAACTCGCTCTACCACTACTACGCGCTGATGGTCGGCAAGGCCGTCGTGCAGCAGAACGCCACGGTGCGCTACGTCGACACCACGGTGCGCTCTGGACTCCGTGACCTGAAGCGCCTGCTCTCCCGCCGCTCGTTCGACTTCTTCTGCCTGAACGACGGAAGCTTCCCCGAGGTGGACGCCGCGGAGCGCACGTCGGCGGTCACGTCGTTCCTCGAGAGCTACTTTCCGATCCCGGCGCCGTGGGAGAAGCGGGCAGCGGTGTCGGAGAGCGACCCACGCACGACGGATGACGTCGACCGCGCCATCTGAGGCCGCTGACGATCCAGGCTGCTCAACCCCGACCGGTCAACCCCGACCGGTCAACCCCGACCGGTCAACCCTGACCGATCAAACCTGGGGCCCCGACAGCACCGGCATGGTGCTGATCGGCATGGTGAGCGGTGGCTCGGCCTCGACGTGGGGGTTCACCGCGTCACCGATCTCGATGCCGTGCAGGGCGAGGCGGCGCCGGGTCTCCTCCGGAGTCACCCACTCCGACACCGCCGGGAACGATCCGATCGGCACCACCGAGTGCAGCACGGTGTCGTCGTAGACGTGCACCAGATTGAACGACTGTGCCCCGTCGCGGCCGCGTGTGCCCCCGACGGGCACGTTGAGATCCTGGGTGTAGCAGGTGGCCGACGCGACGGAGACCGGCACACCCGCGAAGGTCGCCGTGGTCGAGTAGTGCAGGTGGCCGGCGATGATGCTGCGCACATCCGATCCGCGGATCACCTCGGCCAGTCCGGCCTGATCGCGCAGCTCGACGAGAACGGCCAGGTCGAGAACCGTCGGCACAGGTGGGTGATGCATCGCGATGATGGTGCCGTGGGGGGCGAGCACGGAAAGCTCCTCGGCGAGCCAATCGAGTTGATTGTCGGCGATCTCGCCGTGGTGATGACCCGGCACGGTCGAGTCGAGGGCGATGATGCGAAGCCCGTTGATGTCGAACACGCGATCGACCGGCTTGTCGGTCGGATGCTGGCCGAGCAGCCCCCCGCGGAACGCCGCTCGATCGTCGTGGTTGCCCATCACCCATACGAGTTCGGCACCGAGGCGATCGGCGAACGGCTCGAGGATGGAGCGCAGAGTCGCGTAGGCCTCTGGTTCGCCCTTGTCGGCCAGGTCTCCCGTGACGACGATCGCCTCCGGACGGCACCCGGATGCCTCGAGCTCACCGACCAGCTGACGCAGCAGCCCCTCGCTGTCGACCGACCCGTACAGCGGGCGGACACCCGCCACCAGATGTGTGTCGCTGAGGTGGAGGATGAAGTGGTCGGGCCTCGGGTGTTGCGCCCTGTAGCTGGTCACGACTCCATCCCACCACCGAAACCTTGCCGGGGGATGAACTGCGCGCGGCCAGTCGCCCCCCAGAACGGGTGTCCGCAGAGGTCTCCGTCTCCGGATGTCTGCGAACGAGGGCAGCGCGTCGAGGTGGCGGTACACCGTGCCGCTCGCGTAGAGTTGTCGTCGCGTCCGGTGGATCCGCTCTCCGGCCCGACCTTCTCCACGCCGTCTCGTGTCCGGTCAGCAGCATTCGGGCGTCGGTATCCGACTGGGACATCGAATGGCTGGGGGAGTTGCTCGGGTCTGGTCTCCATCGCGTCCGGTCCGTGACCGGCCCTCCACAGGGCTGGCCCTCCACAGGGGAGGGCCCACGAGGATCTGCATCCACAGATGCCGACTCGACGACCGACGAGTGCGACGCACGACCCGAGGGCTCTGCCCCAGGAGGACCATGGCCCGCTCAGGCTCCAGCCAGAAGACCACGACGCGCTCGTCGCAGCGCTCGTCGTCGAAGTCGCAGCAGCAGCGACGGTCGCGCCACGGCGACGACGTCGGTCTCATCCCGGTGCTCGCAAAAGCCGTGCGGGAGATCGAGGGCGCGGCCGAGCGGGGCAAGGTCGGACCGACCGGACGCGTCAAGTTCCAGGTCGTGGCGCTGCTCATGAGGGAGGAGCGCGCCCGGGCGAAGGCCGACCGCGGTATTCCGGAGCCGGAGCGCGCCGAGGTGCTCAAGCGCCTCGACGGGGTCGCGACGATCCTCGCGAAGACCGCGGCGCGCGACACGTCGCTCATCCAATTGCTCGGCGAGGATCAGGCGGTGTCCGACGCCGCCAGACGACTGCGCCGCGACATGCTCATGGCCTCCGGGATGGAGCTCAGCCCCGACGAACTCATCATCGCGAAGGACCCCGAGCCGGCGGCTCCCGCGGTCGAACGCCAGGTCGTACCGCAGTCCGTCGTGGCGAGGCAGCTCTCCAACCCGTTCCTCGCACCCGACTTCAGCACGCCCGTCGTGCAGAAGCCGACCACCCGTCGGCTGGCGAACTGGGAGCTTCTCGACCCCCTCTTCCGGGCCTTCGAGTACGGCTCGGGCGGCAATGTCGCGAGCATGGACCTGCCAGAGCCCACAGTCCTCGACCGCCGCGTGCCCAATGGTCTCGAGCTGTTCACCCACCAGGCGGCGTTCGTCGGCAGCGTGCGCGAGGGTCACCGCACCTTCCTGCTCGCTGATGAACCCGGCCTCGGAAAGACCGCTCAGGCGCTGCTCGCCGCATCGGCGTCGAACTCGTATCCGCTGCTCGTCGTGACGCCGAACGTCGTCAAGATGAACTGGGCGCGGGAGGTGGAGCTGTGGACTCCGCAGCGGTCGGCCACCGTCATCCACGGTTCCGGAGAGAATCTGGATGCCTTCGCCGACGTCGTCATCGTCAACTACGACGTGCTCGACAGGCACGTCGGATGGCTGCGCACCCTCGGCTTCAAGGGCATGGTGGTCGACGAGGCGCATTTCATCAAGAACCGCGAGTCGCAGAGGTCGAAGCACGTGCTCGCTCTCGGTGCGAGCATCCGAGCGCGGTCTCCTCGGTCACTCATGATCGCGCTCACCGGCACGCCGCTGATCAACACCATCGAGGACTTCCGGGCCATCTGGCAGTTTCTCGGGTGGATCGACGGTGACAAGCCGACCGCGACGCTCATGGACAAGCTCGAGGAGAACGGACTGACCCCCGCAGACTTCGGGTTCTTCGCCGAGGCGAGGCAGTCGGTGATCGACATGGGGATCGTGCGGCGCAAGAAGATCGATGTGGCGGCCGACCTGCCGGCGAAGCGTGTCGCCGACCTGCCGGTCGAGCTCGACGACGAGGTGGGGCGATCGATCCGCGATGCGGAGGCCGCGCTCTCGGCACGTCTGCTCGACAGGTATCGTCGTGGTCTCGCGCTGTCGAAGAGGTCGGGCGAGGTCGACCGCACCGCCCTCATCAGGCTCGTTGCGCAGGCGGAACTCGAGGAGTCGAAGGCGGCGAAGTCAGGCGAGAACGTCTTCACGATGGTGCGCAAGATCGGACAGGCGAAGGCCGTGCTCGCGGCCGACTACACCGCGCAGTTGGCGCGGTCCGTCGGCAAGGTGGTGTTCTTCGCGAAGCACATCGACGTGATGGACACGGCGGAGTCGGTGCTCGCCAAGCGCGGACTCACGACCGTCTCGATCCGCGGGGATCAGACCGCAGCCTTCCGGCAGACGCAGGTCGACGCGTTCAACA
>JBEANR010000081.1:0-26547 GCA_041165365.1 Actinomycetota bacterium
GTGAGAAGACGATGACCGAACGACTGACCAACGAGATCCTCGATGCCTCCAACGGCCTCGGAGCTGCGGTCAAGCGTCGTGAGGACACACACAAGATGGCCGAGTCGAACAAAGCCTTCGCGCACTACCGCTGGTAACCAGCAGCAATCCCGACCTTCCGCTGGTCGAGCTTGCCGAGACCCCGCTTCCGCTGGTCTCGGCAGGCTCGACCGGCGGGCAATCAACCGGAGGAACTCCGTGGCACAAGACGTGCTCACCGACCTGAACAAGGTCCGCAACATCGGCATCATGGCTCACATCGACGCCGGCAAGACCACGACCACCGAGCGCATCCTGTTCTACACGGGTATCACCCACAAGATCGGTGAGGTGCACGACGGTGCGGCCACCATGGACTGGATGGCACAGGAGCAGGAGCGTGGAATCACCATCACGTCTGCTGCGACGACGTGCTTCTGGAACAAGAACCAGATCAACATCATCGACACCCCCGGTCACGTCGACTTCACCGTCGAGGTTGAGCGGTCGCTCCGTGTGCTCGACGGCGCCGTCGCCGTCTTCGACGGCAAGGAGGGCGTCGAGCCCCAGTCCGAGACCGTCTGGAGGCAGGCCGACAAGTACGACGTGCCCCGCATCTGCTTCGTCAACAAGATGGACAAGCTCGGCGCCGACTTCTACTTCACCGTCGACACCATCATCAAGCGACTCGGCGCGAAGCCGCTCGTCATCCAACTCCCCATCGGGTTCGAGAACACCTTCGAAGGAGTCGTCGACCTGGTCGAGATGCGCGCCCTCACCTGGCGCGGCGACTCCAAGGGTGACGTCGAACTCGGCGCGAAGTACGACATCGAGCCCATTCCGGCCGACCTCGTCGACAAGGCGAACGAGTACCGCGCCCTGCTGATCGAGACCATCGCCGAGACGGATGACGCGCTGCTCGAGCGTTTCATGGAGGGCGACACCGACTTCTCGGTCGCCGAGATCAAGGCCGCGATCCGCAAGCTCACCGTTGCGAGTGAGATCTATCCCGTCCTCTGCGGATCGGCGTTCAAGAACCGTGGCGTGCAGCCGATGCTCGACGCGGTCATCGACTATCTGCCGACCCCGCTCGACGTGCCCGCGACCGAGGGCCACGACGTGCGCGACGAGGCGATCATCGTCGAGCGTCACCCCGACCCGACCGAACCGTTCGCCGCTCTCGCGTTCAAGGTGGCCGTGCATCCGTTCTTCGGTCGCCTCACCTACATTCGGGTGTACTCGGGCAAGCTCGCGAGCGGCGCGGCCGTCGCGAACTCGACCAAGGGCAAGAAGGAGCGCATCGGCAAGATCTTCCAGATGCACGCCAACAAGGAGAACCCCGTCGACAGCGTGACCGCCGGTCACATCTACGCCGTCATCGGACTCAAGGACACCACCACCGGCGACACCCTCTCCGACTCGGCCCACCAGGTCGTGCTCGAGTCGATGACGTTCCCGGAACCGGTGATCGAGGTCGCCATCGAGCCGAAGACCAAGGCCGACCAGGAGAAGCTGGGTGTCGCCATCCAGAAGCTCGCCGAAGAGGACCCGACGTTCCGCACCGAGCAGAACCAGGACACCGGCCAGACCGTCATCAAGGGCATGGGCGAGCTCCACCTCGACATCCTGGTCGACCGCATGCGCCGCGAGTTCAACGTCGAGGCCAACGTCGGCAAGCCTCAGGTGGCCTACCGCGAGACGATCCGTCGCATCGTGGAGAAGCACGACTACACCCACAAGAAGCAGACCGGTGGTTCTGGTCAGTTCGCGAAGGTGCAGATCTCGCTCGAGCCTCTCGAGGTCACGCCCGACACCATCTACGAGTTCGACAACAAGGTCACCGGTGGTCGAATCCCCAGGGAGTACATCCCGTCGGTCGACGCCGGCATCCAGGACGCCTTGCAGGTCGGCATCCTCGCCGGGTACCCGATGGTGGGCGTCAAGGCGATCCTGCTCGACGGTGCGGCGCACGACGTCGACTCTTCGGAGATGGCGTTCAAGATCGCGGGCTCCATGGCGTTCAAGGAGGCGGCGCGCAAAGCGCAGCCCGTGCTCCTCGAGCCGCTGATGGCCGTCGAGGTGCGCACTCCGGAGGAGTACATGGGAGACGTCATCGGCGACCTGAACTCGCGTCGTGGTCAGATCCAGTCGATGGAGGATGCCACGGGCGTGAAGGTCGTGCGGGCGAACGTGCCGCTGTCGGAGATGTTCGGCTATGTCGGAGACCTGCGGTCGAAGACGTCCGGTCGTGCGGTCTACTCCATGACATTCGACAGCTACTCGGAGGTGCCGCGCGCCGTCGCCGACGAGATCATCCAGAAGAACAAGGGCGAGTAGCGAGCGGGGCCCCCCGGCCCGGCCGCAACACCCGAACTAGTAACATCGACACATCCCAAAACCAGCCACACAACAACCAGTAGGAGCGAGCGGGCGACATCCGTCGGTCGACGCTTCTACGACGAAGTCCTGAGGAGGACCCATTGGCGAAGGCAAAGTTCGAGCGGACTAAGCCGCACGTCAACATCGGCACCATTGGTCACGTCGACCACGGTAAGACCACGTTGACCGCGGCTATCACCAAGGTGCTGCACGACAAGTACCCCACCCTCAACACTGCTTCGGCGTTCGATCAGATCGACAACTCGCCCGAAGAGAAGCAGCGTGGGATCACGATCAACATCTCGCACGTCGAGTACCAGACCGAGAAGCGCCACTACGCGCACGTCGACGCACCCGGCCACGCCGACTACATCAAGAACATGATCACGGGTGCGGCTCAGATGGATGGCGCGATCCTCGTGGTCGCCGCCACCGACGGGCCCATGCCCCAGACGCGTGAGCACGTGCTGCTCGCCCGACAGGTCGGCGTGCCGTACATCGTGGTCGCGTTGAACAAGACCGACATGGTCGACGACGAGGAGATCCTCGAGCTCGTCGAGATCGAGGTTCGCGAGCTGCTCTCGAGCCAGGACTTCGACGGTGACAACGCACCCGTCGTGCAGGTCTCCGCTCTCAAGGCCCTCGAGGGCGACGAGAAGTGGGCGGCCACCGTCGCCGACCTCATGGACAAGGTCGACGAGTTCGTGCCCGAGCCCGTGCGCGAGACCGAGAAGCCCTTCCTCATGCCCGTCGAGGACGTCTTCACGATCACCGGTCGTGGAACCGTCATCACCGGCCGTGTCGAGCGTGGAATTCTCCACCCGAACGACGAGGTCGAGATCGTCGGCATCAAGGAGAAGTCCTCGAAGACCACCGTCACCGCCATCGAGATGTTCCGCAAGACCCTCGAAGACGCGCGCGCCGGTGAGAACGTCGGACTGCTGCTCCGCGGACCCAAGCGTGAAGACGTCGAGCGCGGCCAGGTCGTCGTCAAGCCCGGTACGGTCACCCCGCACACCGAGTTCGAGGCGAACGCCTACATCCTGTCGAAGGACGAGGGTGGCCGTCACAACCCGTTCTACGCGAACTACCGTCCGCAGTTCTACTTCCGCACCACGGACGTCACCGGAATCATCACGCTGCCCGAGGGCACCGAGATGGTCATGCCCGGCGACACCACCGAGATGACGGTCAACCTGATCCAGCCGATCGCCATGGAGGAGGGCCTCCGCTTCGCCATCCGCGAGGGTGGCCGCACCGTCGGCGCCGGCACGGTCGTGAAGATCCTCAAGTAGTCCATCTGCACCGTGAGACGGGGTCGATCCTTCAGGGTCGGCCCCGTTTCGCGTCTGCCCAAGGTCTCCCGACCGCTCGTGCTCTCCCGACCGCTCGTGCTCTCCCGACCGCATCGGCCACCGCGCCCGTTCGGGCCGAGCGCGGCACGGCGCCGCGGAGAACTCCTCCCGAACGGGCGCGGTCGCGACGATCAATGGCGGTGACCCGCACGGACCGGACGCGGCGGAACACGACGTAGCGTTGAGCCATGCCCAGACTCCGACGCAGCGACTCGTCAGGTTCCGGATTCACGCGGGTGCGCGCCGGCAGCGGCTTCTCGTATCGCGACTCCGACGGGCAGCGCGTGAGCGACGCGGAGCTTCGGGCCAGGTTCGAGCACCTCGGCATCCCGCCGGCTTGGCAGGACGTCTGGATCGCGCCCTACCCGAACGGACACATCCAGGCGACAGGGGTGGATGCCGCGGGCCGACGTCAGTACATCTACCACCCGACCTGGCGCGAGCAGAAAGACCGCCTCAAGTTCGATCGCGCGCTCAGTCTCGCCGAGTCGTTGCCGACGGCCAGGCGCAAGGTCACGATGGATCTGCGGTCTGACGAGCCGTCGAGGGAGAGGGCGCTCGGAGCAGCCTTCAGAATGCTCGACACCGGCTCACTCCGCGTCGGCTCGGAACGCTACGCCGAGGCCAACGGCAGCCACGGGCTGTCCACGCTCCTCTGTGCCCACGCGACGGTGAGCGGCTCGGCGGTGTCGCTGAGCTTCCCGGGCAAGAGCGGCAAGGACTGGGATTCGACCATCAGCGACGCCGATCTCGCCGCCGTGGTGTCCTCTCTCAAGCGACGGGGTGGGACCGCCAGGCTGCTCGCCTTCCGTGACGACGGCGGGTGGCATCCGGTCGCCGCCGAGGACATCAACGGCTACGTGCGACAACAGACCGGCGGGGAGTTCACCGCGAAGGACTTCCGTACGCTGCACGGCACCATCGCGGCGGCGGTCAGCCTCGCAGCCCACGGACCCGAGCGATCGAGGCCCGCTCGCGCGAAGGCACTCGCGCAGGCGATGCGGGACGCCGCCGACGTGCTCGGCAACACCCCGTCCATCGCGAGGAAGAGCTACGTCGACCCGAGGGTGGTGGACCGCTACGAGCACGGCTCGACCATCGACCCCGCGCGCGTCGGTTCTGCCGAGGCCGAGCTGCGCGCGATGCTGTTCGACTGAGCATGTCTCTCGACTCACAGGGTCTACCCTCGTGGGCATCGAATGGGTAAGATCAGGCTCGCTCGCCCTAACCACCCGGCAGCCGAGCATCGATGTCACCCGCGTTCCCGGTCTCCCGACCGGATATCCCCCGAAGCTCTCGCCTTCTCTCCCGAATGAGGCCGACCATGATGGTTTCCCCCCGCTCACGTGCGACCTGGCGTCGAGCCGTCGCCGTCGCCCTCACGGTCGCGACGGTGGGCGCCGCCTCAGTCTTGGCGGGTCCAGCCGTCGCCGACACGAGTCCGGTGATACCCGCAGAGCCGATCAGTGTGTCCTCGGATGCCCTACCCACCGTTCAGATCAACGGCGTCGTCTGGACGCAGGTCGTCGTCGGCAACACCGTCTATGTGGGCGGTCAGTTCTCGTCGGCGCGGCCAGCCGGTTCACCAGCGGGAACGAACGAGGTTCCGCGAAGCAATCTCCTCGCCTACGACATCACGACGGGCGAGCTCATCGCGGGCTTCGCGCCCGTCGTCAACGGCGAGGTGCGCACCCTGGTCGCCTCGCCCGACGGCACCCGCCTGTACGTCGGCGGCGCATTCACCGCCATCAACGGGATCAACCAGTACCGGATAGCGGCGTTCGACACCACGACGGGCGCGCTGTCCTCCGCGTTCAGACCATCGGCGAACTTCACGGTGACGGCGCTGGCGGCGAGCGCGACGACGGTCTGGATCGGCGGAGGCTTCACGGCGTTGAGCGGAGTGACCCGCCAAGCCGCCGGCGCCGTATCGGCCGCGAACGGCGCACTCCTCGAGTGGTCCCCCGCCGCAACCGGTGGCAAGGTCTTCGGGCTTGTGGTGTCACCCGACGGACAGAAGGTCGCCCTGGGAGGCAACTTCACCGCGTTGAACGGCACGAGCAGTCCCGGGTACGGCATGGGGATGGTCGCGGCGTCAGGAAACGGCAAGACCAACCTCGAGTTCAAGGCCAACACCGTGGTCCGCAATGCCGGGTCGAAGGGCTCCATCACGTCGTTGACGGGCGACTCGTCGGGGGTCTATGCGACGGGGTACGACTTGGGGGCTGGTGCGAACTTCGAGGGCATGGTCAAGGCGAGTTGGGCCGACGGGAGCATCCTGTCGATGGAGGACTGCCACGGGGACACCTACTCGAGCTTCGCCGGCGGAGGATTGGCCTACGTCGCGGGCCATCCGCACAGCTGCGACAACGTGGGAGGGTTTCCCGAGACCAGTCCCCGCACTCATCACAGGGCTCTCGCATTCACCGCCTCCGCCACCGGCAGAATCTCGACCAATCGCCAGGCGGGATACCCCAACTTCGCGGGCAACCCCGCGCCGTCGCTCGTCAACTGGTTCCCCGACTTCGAAGCGGGCACCTTCACCGGCACGAGCCAAGGACCCTGGAGCGTGGCCGGAGACACCCGCTATGTGGTCTACGGGGGCGAGTTCGTGCGAGTCAACGGGCGGAACCAGCAGGGACTGGTGAGGTTCGCCTACCCGTCTTCCGCTCCGAACGACGATGGTCCTCGCGTGTCCGGGGCTGATTTCACCCCGACCGCGGCAGTCAACGGCGCTGCGGTGACGCTGTCGTTCCCCGCCAACTGGGATCGCGACAACGAGTCCCTCACCTACGAAATCCTGCGTTCCGGCTCGGGTTCCGCCGTAGGGCAGGTCGCCGCCCGATCACGGTTCTGGCTCCGCCCGACGGTGACCTACGTCGATTCCGGCCTCGCTAACGGCACCTACTCCTATACGGTGCGCGCCGTCGACCCGTTCGGCAACACCGCCATCAGCGCGCCTGTCGTGGCGACGGTGACGAACGGTGCAGTGAACGCCCTGCCTATCGCGACGTTCACGACGATCGCAGCCGATCTGACGGCGACCTTCGATGGACGAGGCTCGAGTGACACCGACGGATCGATCGCGGCCTGGGCGTGGGACTACGGAGACGGCACGTCAGGCGCGGGAGCGACGTCCAGCCACCAGTACGCCGCGGCCGGCACCTACACCGCGACCCTTGCGGTCACCGACGACCGCGGGGGCACCTCCACCGCTTCCAAAACGGTCACGGTGACGGCCGGAACCACGCCGCCAGCAGGTGTGATCGCCTCGGACGACTTCGAGCGGACCGTGACGAGCGGATGGGGCACAGCATCGGCCGGTGGCACCTGGACCACGAGCGGCACCGCGAGCGGATTCTCGGTGACCGCCGGCACTGGCAGGATGACGGCCACCTCTCCGGGTCAAACCCTCGCCGCGAAACTCGGCTCCGTGCCGTCGAGCTCAGCCGACGTAGCCGTCACCACCGCTCTCCAGGAGCCGGTGGCCGGTGGTTCCGCCTACGTCGTCGTCGGCGTCCGACAGGTCGGCGCCAACGAGTATCGCGCGCGGCTGGTCTTCTCGCCGACCCCGGGAGCCGTCGTGCTCCAGCTGCAACGGGGGAGTACCACCCTTCAGGCGATCACTCTTCCCGGGGTGACATACATCCCCGGCGAGTCGATCTCGGTCCGTGTTCGGGCCACGGGAACCTCGCCGACGACCCTCCAGGCACGGGCATGGTCTGCTGCCCAGCCGGAGCCGAGTTCGTGGATGCTGACGACGACGGATGCGACGGCCGAAATGCAGGCTGCCGGTGTGCCGTCACTCGGGTTCTACATCGGGGCGGCGTCGACGGGTGTGCCCCGGACCGTGGTGTTCGACAGTCTGCGGGCCACCACCGTTCCGTGACGCCGGGATGTGTCGCGTGCGCGCGTCCGCAGCGGATGCCGAGCACGACGCGCCACCGCGACACGCCCGGGTTGCAGCATCCCACCCGGTGTGGCAAACTCGTCTAGTTCAACATTCCGGGCGTCAGCGCCCGGATCACTGCCAGGCAGTGCATAGGTCAGTAGCTCGGTCGCATCACATCGAGGGTCCGGATCTAGGCCGCGGGTAGCAGAACAGTCCACTCCAACCCGGAATCCATGCCGTCAGGTGCGGTCCGATCGAGTGTGCCGTCCGTCTTTTGGGATCAGGCGACACGCCCGAGCGCGGGGGTCGGAGAGGACTGTGGCGACAGCCATGCAGGCGGCGACGCAGTCTTTGACAGAAAAACAGTGGTGCGACAGCAGAAGTGCTCCAGCACGGGTGCGTCCGACAGGGCGCGCAAGGGAACAGAGAGAGTGAGTCACACATGGCGGGACAGAAGATCCGCATTCGACTTAAGTCGTATGACCACGAGGTCATCGACAGCTCGGCGCGCAAGATCGTCGACACGGTGACCCGTGCCGGCGCGACCGTCGTCGGCCCGGTGCCCCTTCCTACCGAGAAGAACGTGATCGTCGTGATCCGTTCCCCTCACAAGTACAAGGACAGCCGCGAGCACTTCGAGAAGCGCACCCACAAGCGACTCATCGACATCATCGACCCGACGCCGAAGGCCGTCGACTCGCTCATGCGACTCGACCTGCCCGCCGACGTCAACATCGAGATCAAGCTCTAGGCAGGGAACGATGTCACTCACGAAAACAAGCAGGGGCCTGCTGGGCACCAAGCTCGGCATGACCCAGGTCTGGGACGAGAACAACAAACTCGTCCCCGTCACCGTCATCGAGATCACCCCGAACGTCGTCACCCAGGTGCGCACCTCGGAGGTCGACGGCTACAGCGCCGTCCAGATCGCCTACGGCCAGATCGACCCCCGCAAGGTCACCCAGCCGCTCACCGGCCACTTCGACAAGGCCGGCGTCACGCCTCGCCGTCATCTCACCGAGGTACGCACCGCGGATGCCGCGGAGTACACCCTCGGCCAGGAGCTCGCCGTCGACATCTTCGAGGCCGGACAGAAGGTCGACGTCGTCGGAACCAGCAAGGGCAAGGGATTCGCCGGTGTGATGAAGCGTCACAACTTCAAGGGCGTCAGTGCCTCGCACGGAGCCCACCGCAACCACCGCAAGCCCGGTTCGATCGGTGCCTCCTCGACCCCCAGCCGTGTCTTCAAAGGCATGCGCATGGCCGGTCGGATGGGTGGCGACCGCGTCACGGTGATGAGCCTGAAGGTGCATGCCGTCGACCTCGAGAAGGGTCTCATCCTGGTCAAGGGCGCCGTGCCCGGCGCCCGCGGCCGCATCGTCTTCGTCCGCAACGCAGTGAAGGGGGCGTGACTCCATGGCTACGAACTCACTCGATGTCATCGACTCGAAGGGCGCCAAGGTCGGCTCGGTCGACCTGCCCGAGGAGACCTTCGACGTCCAGACCAATGTGCCGCTCATCCACCAGGTCGTCGTCGCCCAGCGCGCCGCTGCCCGCCAGGGCACGCACAAGACCAAGGGTCGCGGCGAGGTGTCCGGCGCCGGTCGCAAGCCGTTCAAGCAGAAGGGCACGGGGCGTGCCCGCCAGGGTTCCATCCGTGCTCCCCAGATGACCGGCGGTGGCATCGTCCACGGGCCGACGCCGCGTGATTACGCGCAGCGCACCCCCAAGAAGATGATCGCCGCAGCACTGCGCGGCGCCCTCTCCGACCGCGCCCGCGGCGAGCGTATCCACGTGATCGACTCGCTGTCGGTCGGCGACGTGCCCTCGACGAAGACCATCGTCGAGCTGCTCGCCGGCATCGCGACGAGCAAGCACGTGCTGATCGTGCTCACGAGGGATGACGAGCTCAGTCACAAGAGCGTCCGTAACATCCCGGCCGTGCACGTGCTGCCGGTCGATCAGCTCAACGCCTACGACGTGCTCGTCTCCGACGACATCGTCTTCACGAAGGCCGCGTTCGACGCGTTCGTCGCACACTCGACCAAGAAGACGGACACGGCGGTCGCCGACAAGCCCGCCGCAGTGGATGTCGACGACAGCTCGTCGAAGAAGCGCGTCAGCCCCGAGCGGGCCGCCGCCCGGAAGGAGAAGGCCAGCGCATGACCGGAATCAACAAGGACCCACGTGATGTCATCCTCGCGCCGGTCGTCTCCGAGAAGAGCTACAACCTGATCGATCAGGGCAAGTACACCTTCATCGTCGACCCCCGCTCGAACAAGACCGAGATCAAGCTCGCGATCGAGAAGATTTTCACGGTCGAGGTCGCCTCCATCAACACCCTGAACAAGAAGGGCAAGACGCGCCGGACGAAGTTCGGCATCGGCAAGCGCAAAGACACCAAGCGCGCCATCGTCACGCTCAAGTCGGGGTCCATCGACATCTTCACCGCTGTCGGATAAGGACCAGAGGACACATCATGGCTATTCGCAAGTACAAGCCCACGACCCCCGGTCGTCGCGGTTCCTCGGTGGCTGACTTCACCGAGATCACCCGCTCGACCCCCGAGAAGTCGCTGCTCCGTCCGCTTCCGAAGACCGGCGGGCGCAACAACGCCGGTCGCATCACCACCCGCCACATCGGCGGCGGACACAAGCGCCAGTATCGCGTCATCGACTTCCGTCGCAACGACAAGGACGGCGTCAACGCCCGTGTCGCCGAGATCGAGTACGACCCCAACCGCACCGCTCGTATCGCGCTGCTCCACTTCGTGGACGGTTCGAAGCGGTACATCATCGCGCCGAACAAGCTCAACCAGGGCGACATCGTGGAGTCGGGCGCAGGCGCGGACATCAAGCCGGGCAACAATCTGCCGCTCCGCAACATCCCGGTCGGAACCGTCATCCACGCGATCGAGCTCAAGCCAGGCGGGGGAGCCAAGATGGCCCGCTCGGCCGGCGCCTCGGTGCGACTGGTGGCCAAGGACGGCCCGTACGCCCAGCTCCGCCTCCCCTCCGGTGAGATCCGCAATGTGGATGCCCGCTGCCGCGCCACGATCGGCGAGGTCGGCAACGCCGAGCAGTCGAACATCAACTGGGGCAAGGCGGGCCGGATGCGCTGGAAGGGCGTCCGTCCGACCGTGCGTGGAGTCGCGATGAACCCCGTCGACCATCCGCACGGTGGTGGTGAGGGCAAGACCTCCGGTGGACGCCACCCGGTCAGCCCGTGGGGTCAGAAAGAGGGCCGCACCCGCCACGCCCACAAAGAGAGCGATCAGCTCATCGTTCGTCGCCGTAACGCCGGCAAGAAGCGCAAGTAGGAGTTAGAGAGATGCCACGCAGCCTCAAGAAGGGTCCGTTCGTCGACGACCACCTGCTCCGTAAGGTGACCGGCGCCAATCTGGCCAAGAGCAAGAACGTGATCAAGACCTGGTCGCGCCGCTCGATGATCGTGCCGGCGATGCTGGGTCACACCATCGCGGTGCACGACGGCCGCAAGCACATCCCGGTGTTCGTCACCGAGACGATGGTGGGGCACAAGCTCGGCGAGTTCGCCCCCACCCGCACCTTCCGCGGACACGAGAAGGACGACAAGAAGGGTCGTCGCCGCTAACGCGGCGACGTGAAGGAGGACAGAAATGGTGGAAGCGATCGCACGCGTGCGTCACATCCGCGTCACCCCCACGAAGGCTCGTCGTGTCGTCAACATGATCCGCGGCAAGCAGGCCGCCGAAGCACTGGCGATCCTCAAGTTCGCTCCTCAGGGTGCGAGCGAGCCCGTCTACAAGCTGGTCGCGTCGGCCATGGCCAATGCCAGGGTCAAGGCGGATGCCAGCAACAGCTACCTCGACGAGCAGGACCTGTTCGTCTCGACGGCCTACGTCGACGAGGGTGCGACGCTCAAGCGTTTCCAGCCCCGCGCCCAGGGCCGCGCGTTCCAGATCCTGAAGCGCACGAGTCACATCACCATCGTCGTGGCGACGCCCGACGAGGATGCGGCCGTCGGCTCGAAGAACACCGCCTCGAAGGCAGGGAAGAAGTAATGGGACAGAAAGTAAACCCCTACGGTTTCCGATTGGGGATCACCACCGACCACGTGTCGCGGTGGTTCTCCGACAGCACCAAGGTCGGGCAGCGCTACAGCGACTACGTCGCGGAAGACGTCAAGATCCGCAACCTCCTCAAGACCAGTCTCGATCGTGCCGGTGTGGCGCGCATCGAGATCGAGCGCACCCGTGACCGGGTCCGCGTGGACATCCACACCGCGCGCCCCGGAATCGTCATCGGTCGCCGCGGTGCCGAGGCCGAGCGCATCCGAGCCGACCTCGAGAAGCTCTCGGGCAAGCAGATCCAGCTCAACATCCTCGAGGTGAAGAACCCGGAGGCCGAGGCGCAGCTCGTCGCGCAGGGGATCGCGGAGCAGCTCAGTGCTCGCGTCGCTTTCCGCCGTGCCATGCGCAAGGGCCTTCAGGGAGCACAGCGGGCAGGCGCCAAGGGTGTCCGTATCCAGGTCTCCGGTCGCCTTGGTGGTGCCGAGATGAGCCGTTCCGAGTTCTACCGCGAGGGTCGCGTCCCGCTGCACACCCTGCGCGCCAACATCGACTACGGCTTCTACGAGGCGAAGACGACGTTCGGCCGCATCGGCGTGAAGGTGTGGATCTACAAGGGCGACATCACCAACAAGGAGCTCGCGCGCGAGCAGGCGAACGCCAAGTCGTCTCGTCCGGAGCGCCGCGGAGACGATCGTCGCGACAGCGGACCCCGTCGTGGTGCCCCCGCCGCCGCGCCCAGGACAGAGGCTGCCCCGGCAGCAGTGGGAGCAGAGGCATAATCATGTTGATTCCGCGCAGGGTCAAGCATCGCAAGCAGCATCACCCCGGTCGTAGCGGCCAGGCCACAGGTGGCACCACGGTGTCGTTCGGCGAGTTCGGCATTCAGGCCCTCACCCCCGCCTATGTGACCAACCGCCAGATCGAGGCCGCTCGTATCGCGATGACCCGTCACATCAAGCGCGGCGGGAAGGTGTGGATCAACATTTACCCCGACCGCCCGCTCACCAAGAAGCCCGCCGAGACCCGCATGGGTTCGGGCAAGGGCTCACCCGAGTGGTGGGTCGCGAACGTCAAGCCGGGTCGCGTGCTCTTCGAGCTCAGCGGCGTGAACGAGGACGTCGCTCGCGAGGCACTCGCCAGGGCGATCCACAAGCTGCCCCTCAAGGCACGCATCATCAAGCGCGAGGAGGGCGACGCATAATGGCGATCGGATCCAAGGAGCTCGCTCCCGTCGAGCTCGACACGTATGAAGACGACAGGCTCGTCGATGAGCTGAAGAAGGCCAAGGAGGAGCTGTTCAATCTGCGCTTCCAGTCGGCGACAGGGCAGCTCGAGAGCCATGGCAGGCTCCGTGCGGTGAAGCGCGACATCGCGCGCATCTACACGGTCATCCGCGAGCGCGAGCTGGGCATCCGAGCCACGCCCGTCGCCGTGGAGGCGCCGGCCAAGCCTGCGAAGGCCCCCAGGAAGAAGACCACCAAGACGGCGGCAGCGGATGACTCCGCCGGAGCCACCACCGGATCCAACGACACCACCGACACGAAAGAGGAGGCGAAGTAATGGCACAGGCAAAGGCGACCGGCGCCGAGCAGGTCGACACCGTGCACGCCGCTCACGACGTGAAGGACGAATCCGCCCGCGGCTACCGCAAGTCACGCCGCGGGTACGTGACCAGCGACAAGATGGACAAGACCATCGTCGTCGAGGTCGAGGACCGCGTGAAGCACCCCCTGTACGGCAAGGTCATCCGCCGCACCTCCAAGGTGAAGGTGCACGACGAGGCCAACACCGCGGGGATCGGCGACAGTGTCCTCATCAGCGAGACCCGTCCGCTCAGCGCCACCAAGCGCTGGCGACTCGTCGAGATCCTCGAGAAGGCCAAGTAAGCGTTCGCGCTTGCTTGCACAGGAGGAATAACAGATGCTTCAGCAGGAATCCAGACTCAAGGTCGCCGACAACACCGGCGCCAAGGAGCTGCTCACGATCCGTGTGCTCGGTGGATCGGGTCGTCGCTACGCCGGACTCGGCGACATCATCGTCGCCACGGTGAAGGACGCCATCCCGGGTGGCAACGTCAAGAAGGGCGATGTCGTCAAAGCGGTCATCGTGCGCACCAAGAAGGAGGTCCGTCGTCAGGACGGCTCCTACATCAAGTTCGACGAGAACGCCGCCGTCATCCTGAAAGCAGACGGCGACCCCCGTGGAACCCGCATCTTCGGACCGGTCGGTCGCGAACTCCGCGACAAGAAGTTCATGAAGATCATCTCGCTGGCACCGGAGGTGCTCTAAACCCATGGCAAACATCAAGAAGGGTGACCTCGTGCAGGTCATCAGCGGCGCCACCCAGGAGCGCGGCGGAGACCGCGGCAAGCAGGGTCGCGTGATCGAGGTGCTCGGAGAGCGCGATCGCGTGATCGTGGAGGGCGTCAACTTCGTCACCAAGCATGTGCGCGTCGGCCAGACCCAGCGCGGATCGAAGACCGGCGGCATCGAGACGCACGAGGCGCCCATCCACGTCTCCAACGTGCAGCTCGTCGACCCCAAGACCAAGAAGCCGACCCGGGTCGGCTTCCGCCAGGAGCAGGTGGACAGAGACGGCATCATGAAGACCGTCCGGGTCCGCTACGCGAAGAAGTCCGGTGAGGACCTGTAATGACTGATGTAACGACTGCCGCGCCGGCTGCCAAGCTACAGCCGCGCCTCAAGCAGAAGTACCGCTCCGAGATCTCGGCGCAGCTCCAGAAGGACTTCGGATTCACCAACGTGCACCAGGTGCCCGGACTCGTGAAGATCGTGGTCAACACTGGTGTCGGTGAGGCCGCCCGCGACGGCAAGATCATCGACGGCGCGGTGAAGGACCTCACGGCCATCACCGGTCAGAAGCCGCAGATCACCAACGCCCGCAAGTCCATCGCCCAGTTCAAGTTGCGCGAGGGTCAGCCGATCGGCGCCCACGTGACGCTGCGCGGCGATCGGGCATGGGAGTTCCTCGATAGGCTGCTATCGCTCGCGCTGCCCCGCATCCGCGATTTCCGTGGACTGAGCGACCGGCAGTTCGATGGCCGTGGCAACTACACGTTCGGTCTCACTGAGCAGTCGATGTTCCATGAGATCGATCAGGACAAGATCGACCGCGTGCGCGGTTTCGACATCACAGTCGTGACCACCGCGAGGAACGACGACGAGGGCCGTGCGCTGCTCAAGGCGCTCGGCTTCCCCTTCCGGAACGCTACGAACACTCCGCAGTAACCAACCCATCCGCTGATCGAGCCACTCGAGATCTCGACAAGCTCGATCAGCGGAGACGATCGGCCAGGTCGGCCTCCGTGTAACGGATGTCGAAACCGGACGAGACAAGGAATCACCCGCAATGACCATGACGGATCCCGTCGCAGACCTGCTGACCAGGCTGCGCAACGCGAACTCGGCGTACCACGAGACCGTGTCGCTCCCGAGCAGCAACCTCAAGACCCACATCGCCGAGATCCTCCAGAAGGAGGGCTACATCTCCGGGTGGAAAGTCGAGGACGCGCGCGTCGGCAAGACACTGACCATCGACCTCAAGTACGGCCCCAACCGCGAGCGCTCCATTGCGGGGATCAAGCGGGTGTCCAAGCCCGGGCTCCGCGTCTATGCGAAGTCGTCCGAGATCCCCAATGTGCTCGGCGGCCTCGGTGTCGCGATCCTCTCGACCTCCTCCGGCCTCCTCACGGACCGCCAGGCAACCTCGAAAGGCGTGGGTGGGGAAGTCCTCGCCTACGTGTGGTGATTCTCCATGTCTCGAATCGGTAGGCTTCCCATCCCGATCCCGTCAGGGGTCGATGTCACGGTCGACGGTTCCGCCGTCTCCGTCAAGGGCCCGAAGGGCGAGCTCGCCCTCGTCGTCGCCAAGCCCATCTCGGTGCAGCTCGAAGACGGCCAACTTCTGGTCACCCGGCCCGACGACGAGCGCGAATCGCGTTCGCTGCACGGCCTGACCCGCACGTTGATCGCCAACCAGATCGTCGGGGTCACGACCGGATACTCCAAGGGCCTCGAGATCGTCGGCACCGGATACCGCGTGCAGGCGAAGGGTGCGAACCTCGAGTTCGCCCTCGGCTACTCGCACTCGATCACCGTCGAGCCGCCGGCGGGGATCTCGTTCGCCGTCGAGGGCAACAACAAGCTCACGGTGCACGGCATCGACAAGCAGGCGGTCGGCGAAGTCGCCGCCAACATCCGCAAGTTGCGTAAGCCGGAGCCCTACAAGGGCAAGGGCGTGCGCTACGCAGGCGAGGTAGTCCGCCGCAAGGCCGGAAAGAGTGGTAAATGATCATGGCTCTCGGAACCAGAGGTAAGAGCAAGTCGGCCGCCAAGGGCCGGCGTCACGCACGCCTTCGCAAGAAGGTCGTCGGCACCGAGGCGCGTCCGCGACTGGTCGTCACCCGTTCGTCGCGCCACGTGTTCGTGCAGGTGGTCGACGACAGCAGGGGTCACACCCTCGCCTCGGCGTCGACTCTCGAGACCGACCTGCGCAGTTTCGACGGCGACAAGACCGCGAAGGCCAAGAAGGTCGGCGGGCTCGTGGCCGAGCGTGCCAAGGCGGCGGGGATCGATGCCGTGGTGTTCGACCGGGGAGGCAACCGCTATGCGGGCAGAATCGCGGCGATCGCCGACGGAGCCAGGGAAGGCGGGCTCGACCTGTGAGCGACGCTACGAACGACAACAAGGAGCAGACCGTGTCTGACACGACCCCCACCGAGGCCGCCGCACAGAGCGATGCGACGGATGCCGCGGTCGTCGAGACCGCTGTCAAGGCCAGCCAGGCGGAGCAGGCGGATGCCGCGGTCGTACAGACCGCCGTCGTCGAAACCGCCGCCGGCACCGACAACAACAGCTCGACCGAACCTCGTGAGGCGCGGAGGGGCGGGCGCGAGCGCAACCCGAACCAGCAGCGCGGATCACGCGACAGCGAGAAGAGCCAGTTCCTCGAGCGCGTCGTCACGATCAACCGCGTCTCGAAGGTGGTGAAGGGTGGTCGACGCTTCAGCTTCACCGCTCTCGTCGTCGTCGGCGACGGCAACGGCCTCGTGGGTGTCGGCTACGGCAAGGCCCGCGAGGTGCCGACCGCGATCTCGAAGGGCGTCGAGGAGGCGAAGAAGAACTTCTTCCGCGTGCCGCGCGTCGGAGTGACCATCCCGCACCCCGTTCAGGGCGAGGCCGCTGCCGGCGTCGTACTGCTGCGCCCCGCATCCGCCGGTACCGGTGTCATCGCCGGTGGTCCGGTGCGTGCAGTGCTCGAGTGCGCCGGCATCCACGACGTGCTGAGCAAATCCCTCGGCTCGTCGAACACGATCAACATCGTCCACGCCACCGTGGCTGCCCTCCAGCAGCTCGAGGAGCCCGCTGCGGTCGCCGCTCGCCGTGGCCTCTCGCTCGAGGACGTGGCGCCGGCGCGCCTCCTGCGCGCTCAAGCCGACGCGAAGGCAGGTGTCTGATGGCCGCGAGCCTGAAGGTGACCCAGATCAAGTCCAAAATCAGTGAGAAGCAGAACCAGCGCGACACGCTCAGGAGCCTCGGGCTCAAGCGCATCGGCGATGTCGTGGTGCGCGAGGACAACTCGCAGAACCGCGGCTATGTCCGCACCGTCGCCCACCTGGTCAAGGTCGAGGAGATCGAGTAATGGCTGAAGAGAACACGGCCGCAGACAAGGCGCCCGCCGCCGAGAAGGCTCCGTCCGCCAAGAAGGCTCCGGCCGCCCAGGCAGCCACGGCCCCGGCCGAAGAGAAGGCTCCGGCCAAGGCTCCGGCCGAGAAGAAGGCTCCGGCGAAGAAGGTTGCCGCACCGAAGGCCGAGGCCCCGGCATCTGCTTCAGGCTCCACCACGGCGAAGGCCCCGGCATCTGCTTCAGGCTCCACCACGGCGAAGGCCCCGGCGAAGAAGAAGGCCGCCCCGGCCTCCGATGTCGTCTCGAGGCCTCAGGTGCTGAAGATGCACCACCTCCGCCCTGCACCCGGCGCCAAGAAGGACCGGATGCGCGTCGGACGCGGTGAGGGCTCGAAAGGCAAGACCGCGGGGCGAGGCACGAAGGGCACCAAGGCGCGGTACTCGATGCGTCCGGGCTTCGAGGGTGGAAACATCAACTTCGTCATGCGTGCGCCGAAGCTGCGCGGGTTCAAGAACCCGTTCCGCGTCGAGTACCAGGTCGTCAACCTCGAGAAGCTGGCGGAGCTCTACCCGAGCGGAGGCGAGGTCACCATCTCGGATCTGGTGGCGAAGGGTGCCGTTCGTAAGAACGAGAAGGTCAAGGTTCTCGGGGATGGAGACATTGCCGTTAAGCTGACAGTCGCGGTCGACAAGGTCTCCGGCTCCGCCGAGCAGAAGATCGTCGCCGCGGGCGGCTCGATCAAGCAGTAAGACGGAGACGTCTTCGCGCTGATCAGCAGTCGTCTACGAGCGTGAGAGTGGAGTTCCCCCACGGGGGCTCCACTCATTCGCTGTCATCAGAAATCAGGAGGCCTCGTGTTCAGAGCCGTCGCGCGGATCTTCCGTACGCCCGACCTTCGCAGGAAGATCGGGTTCACGCTCGGAATCATCGCCATCTTCCGGCTGGGGTCGTTCATCCCCGCCCCGTATGTCGACTACCAGAACGTTCAGGCCTGCATCGCGTCCAACGACGGCACGACGGGGCTCTACGAACTCGTCAACCTGTTCAGCGGCGGGGCCCTGCTGCAGCTGTCGGTCTTCGCCCTCGGCATCATGCCGTACATCACCGCGTCGATCATCGTGCAGCTGCTGCGCGTGGTCATCCCGCACTTCGAGACGCTCTACAAAGAGGGTCAGTCGGGTCAGGCGAAACTGACGCAGTACACGAGGTATCTCACCATCGCACTCGCTGTGCTGCAGTCCACCACCCTCATCACGGTGGCGAGGAGCGGCGCGCTCTTCCCGTCGACGAGCGGCGCGACCGAGTGCAGCGCTCTCATCAGCGACCCGTCGTGGTACGCGACCCTGCTCATGGTCATCACGATGACCGCCGGTACCGGCCTCATCATGTGGCTCGGCGAGCTGATCACCGAGCGCGGCATCGGCAACGGCATGTCGATCCTCATCTTCACCTCCATCGCCGCGACCTTCCCGAGCGCGCTGTGGAGCATCCAGATCGCCCAGGGCTTCGAGATCTTCCTGCTGGTACTCGCCGTGGGCATCCTGATCATGGCAGCCGTGGTGTTCGTCGAACAGTCGCAGCGGCGCATCCCCGTGCAGTACGCCAAACGGATGGTCGGTCGCCGCACCTACGGCGGCAACAACACCTACATCCCGATCAAGGTGAACATGGCCGGGGTAGTGCCGGTGATCTTCGCGTCGTCCCTGCTGTACCTGCCGGCCCTGATCGCGCAGTTCAACCAGCCGGCGGACGGCGGGGCGCCCGCGCCCTGGGTCACCTGGATCTCGGACAACCTGCGCACCGGGGACAACCCGCTGTACATGGTGATGTACTTCCTCCTCATCGTGGGCTTCACCTACTTCTACGTCGCCATCACCTTCAACCCGGAGGAGGTCGCCGACAACATGAAGAAGTACGGCGGATTCATCCCGGGCATCAGGGCGGGACGACCGACCGCGGAGTACCTCGACTACGTGCTGACGAGGGTGACCCTCCCCGGATCGCTGTATCTCGGTCTCATCGCCCTCATCCCGCTGATCGCTCTCGCGACGGTCGGCGCCAACCAGAACTTCCCGTTCGGTGGCGCGAGCATCCTGATCATCGTCGGTGTCGGACTCGAGACCGTGAAGCAGATCGACTCCCAGTTGCAGCAGCGACACTACGAAGGTCTTCTGCGGTGACCCGCCTGCTCATCCTCGGTGCTCCCGGCTCCGGAAAGGGCACCCAGGGCGGCAGGCTGTCGCAGGACTACGGCATCCCCGCCATCGCCACCGGCGACATCTTCCGGCACAACATCCGCACGGGCACCGATCTCGGCCTCAAAGTGAGCGCGATCGTCGACGCCGGAGATTACGTGCCGGACGACCTGGTCAACGAGTTGGTGCGCGACCGTCTCGCCGAGCCGGACGCCGAGACGGGATTCCTGCTCGACGGCTACCCGCGGACTCTCGATCAGGTGCGCTTCCTCGACGAGTTGCTGGCCGCTCGCGGCCAGAGTCTTGATGCTGTCGTGCAACTCGTCGCCGACACCGACGAGGTCGTCGGCCGCCTCGGTCGCCGCGCCGTCGAGCAGGGACGGATGGATGACTCGGAGGCCGCCATTCGGCACCGCCTGGGTGTCTTCGATCGCGAGACCGCACCGCTCGTCGCCGTGTACGGCGGTCGCGGACTGCTCGTGGAGGTCGACGGGCTCGGTGAGATCGACGAGGTCGCCGACCGCATCCGCCGGGCGCTCGAGGCCCGCGGTCTGGTTGCTCCCGCCGTCGCCGCGCCGAAAGAGGCGACGGCCTGACGTGAGCCGGCGGGTGTCGATCTACAAATCGGCAGACGAGTTGCGCGCCATGCTGCGACCCGGCGTCATCACGGCTCAGGCTCTCGACGCCGTGCGATCCGTCATCGGTTCCGGGGTCAGCACCCTCGAACTGGATGCCGTGGCCGAGCGCGTGATCAGGGATGCCGGGGCAGAGCCGAACTTCATGCTCGTCCCCGGCTATCGGCACTCGATCTGCGCGTCGGTCAACGCGGAGGTCGTGCACGGCGTCCCCGGAGCGCGGGTGCTCGAGCCCGGCGACATCGTGTCGATCGACTGTGGCGCGCAGTTCGACGGGTGGAACGGCGATGCGGCGTTCACCGCCGTCATCCCGCACCCGTCGAGGCCCGACCTCGTCATCGAACGGAGGCGGCTCAGCGAGGCGACGGAGCAGTCGCTCTGGGCGGGGATCGCCGCGCTGTCGGAGGCGAAGAGGCTGGGCGAGGTCGGTGAGGCGATCGAGGACTACCTCGAAGCGCTCGCCCGAGGTGGCGGCACGCCCTTCGGCATCCTCGAGGACTACGTCGGCCACGGCATCGGGCGCTCGATGCATGAGGAGCCGCCGGTGTTCAACTACCGGGTGCGCGGATCGAGTCCGAAGGTCGTCGCGGGGCTCGTCGTGGCGATAGAGCCGATGGTGACCCTCGGAGGCATCGACACCATCGTGCACGACGACGGGTGGACCGTGTCGACCGCCGACGGCACCGATGCCGCGCACTGGGAGCATTCTGTCGCGGTGCACGATCGTGGAGTGTGGGTGCTGACCGCGCACGATGGCGGCGCAGCAGGACTCGCCCAGTTCGGGGTCACGCCGGTTCCGATCGGGTGATGGGCCGGTAGCGACCGGCTAGAGCTCGACCGAGGTCACGAGTTCCTCGATGAAGCTCGGGAAATCCACGGCGTTGCGGATGATGCGCTGCACGTCGTCGCGATCGGCGAAGACCGACACGAACTGATCGAAGATCGCCTGGAAGGTCGTGCGATCGCTCGCGCTGAAGGCGATGAGTGCGATGACGTTGACCCTCGCGCCTCCCCAATCCATCGGCGACTCGTTCACGACGATGCAGATCGCGGTGCGGGTCGCGGTCATGGCGAGCGCGTGCGGCACCGCGAGGTTGTCGGTGAAGGCTGTCGACGACAGTCGCTCGCGGGCGAGAGCGCCCTCGACGTAGTCCTGGCCGATGATGCCGGCCCGCATCATCCGTTCTCCGAGCACGGTGATCATCTCGGCTTCGTCTGCCGCGTGGAGATTGCGCTCGAACAGGCTCGCGTCGAAGAACTGGAGCAGTTCGTCTTTCAGGCGGGTGCGCCGGCGGCCGCGCCTGACCCGGGCGATCGCGCGGCGGATCGCCTCGACGTCGTTCTCGGTGAGAAACGGCTGGATGATGACGACGTCGTCTCCGAGTCCGGCGTCGGTGATCGTGGTGAGAACCAGGTCGGTCGCGAGCGCCGCCCACTCCACGTCGGTCCTCGTGATCACGATGGACACCTGGAGGTCGGAGCCGAGGGTCGCCTCGATGCGCGCCCGCAGGGTCAGGGCCACGTCGTAGTAGTTGGGGCACACGATGGCGCAGGTGACGCGCTCCTCGCGATGCGACTGACGCTCGAGGTACGACCCGACGTGCAACGCGATGTACGAGATCTCGTCGTCGTTGATCACGATGGACTCGTGGCGCTGGATCTCGCTCGCGATGAACACGGCCAGTTCGTAGATCATCGGGTACGCCGTCTTGAGCGACCGTGACATGGGATTGCGCGAGTACGCGCTCTCCTTCGCCCGGGCGATCAGGTTGTCGACGTGCAACGACAACCTGACGATGAACTCCTCGTCGTCGAGATCGACCAGGTACTCCTGGGCGACCGTGGCGACGATCCTGCGCACCAGGGCGCGGGACGGGCCGTCCGGCTCGGCGGAGGCCACGTCGTCTCCGGTGTGCCCGCGGGTGATCACCCTCGTGGTCAGCAATCGGGTCAGGTAGTCGACATCCGCCTCCCCGAGCACGACACCGAAGTGCCGGGTGACGAGGGCCGACAGCTCGGTGGCGACATCGGTCACCGAGGCGTCGCGCGTGAGGTCGAGGGGAGGGCTGGCGGTGTCGCCCTTGCCGAGGCGTTCCAGAGCGATCGCGAGGTGCAGCAGAACATTGTTGATGCCGTATTCGTTCACGAAGTAGCCGTGGGAGTCGAGCATGGCGATCAGGTCGGTCTTGACCCCGGAGAGGTCGGATGAGGCGAACTCCCGCTCGATGCTCGCGATCTCGAGGAACCCCTGGGTTCCCTCATCGCGGAACATGCGGCTGAGCAGACGCCTCAGATCGCCCTCGGACCCCTCGATACGCACCGCATTCTCGTGGCGTGCGAGAACCAGGCCGGTGCCCTCGAGCTCGGCCCGCACCCTCCGCAGATCGGACTCGATCGTGGAGACGCTGACGAACAGACCGTCCGAGAGGGCGACGACGTCGGTGCCGTCCGCGGCATCCGCCAGGGTGCGGACGATGTGGTACACCCGTTCGTGCGGTGTCTCGGTGACGGCGTCGCGTGACCGTCTGGCCGCGAGGAACCGGGCGTACGACTCGCGATCGAGCCTGTACCCGCTCGTCGAGGAGGCGATGACCTCGAGCGGCGCGGCGAGCGCCTTGAGGGAGGTGACGTAGCTGCGCACGCTTCGCGACGTGACGCCGAGACGGTCGGCGAGCTCCGCCGCCGTGACCCAGCCCTCCGCGCGTGCCAGATAGGCGAGGAGACGTTCCTGCTTGTCACTCATCGATTCCCCACTTTACGCACGCGGAGACTCGCCCGGGCTTCCTGGGGTGCGGAAGTGCATCTGAGTGGCCGACACGGGCCGAACGTTGCAGGATGAGCACTACACGATGTCGTCGAGCGCAAGGAGGCGTGGCATGAGGGTTCTCGTCGTCTGCAGCGCAGGTGCGTCGAGCACCTTCCTCGTGCATCGGATGACTCGGCTCGCCACCGAGCGCGGCCTCGACCTCGACATCCGCGCCGTGCCGCTCGACGGGATGGGTCGGCTGTCGCCCGACCTCGACGTCGTACTCGTCGGCAACCACCTCGCGACCTCGTTCTCCGCCATTCTCACCGAGGCCGATGCCGCCGGCGTGTTGGCCGTGCTGCTGCCGGAACTGGCCTTCGACGACGCGGGGGCGGCGACGGCGCTCGACCTCGCGACCAGAGCCGGTGCCGCGACATCCGGGCCGCCCGATCTGCCCGTCACCACCGCAGCCAGCACCGCAGCCACCACCGCCATCGATTCAGGGAGTTCCCATGGCTGAGACCACCGGCACGGCATCGACACTCACACTCACCGGAGTGGGCATCGGCCAGGGCCTCGTCATCGGCCCCGTGCTGCGGATGCCCGATCCCCTTCCGGAACCCGAGGATGTCGCGAGCAGTGCCCCTGCGGCACCCGAGACCGAGCGCGCCGCCGCTGCGCTCGCCGCGACCGCGGCGCTGATCCGCGTGCGCGGGGAACGCGCCGGCGGATCGGCGAAGGACGTGCTCGAGGCGCAGGCCTTCATGGCCGAGGATCCCACCCTCATCGACGACGTCACCACCCGCATCGCCGCAGGCAAGACCGCCGAGCGCGCCGTCTTCGAGGCCTTCGCCGGCTTCCGGGACATGCTGCTCGGCATGGGTGGCTACATGGCCGAACGCGCCACCGACCTCGACGACGTCTCCCAGCGGGTCGTCGCGCAGCTCCTCGGCGTGCCGGTGCCCGGGGTTCCCGATCCCGACCACCCCTTCGTGCTCATCGCGAAGGATCTGGCGCCCGCCGACACCGCGCTGCTCGACCTCGACAAGGTGCTCGGGTTGGTCACGAGCGACGGCGGCCCGACCTCGCACACCGCCATCCTCGCTCGCGAGAAGGCCATCGTCGCGATCGTCGGGGCGCAGGGTGCGATGACTCTGACCGACGGTGATCTCGCCATCGTCGACGCCGTCTCGGGTCAGGTCACGATCAACCCGAGCGACGACGAACTCGACGAGGCGCGCGCTCGCATCGCCGCGACGGCGGCCCTCGAGGCTGTTCCCGTCGGCCCCGGTGCGCTCAATGACGGTACGGCGGTGCCCCTCCTCGCCAATCTCGGCTCCGCGAAGGGCGCCGCCGACGCCGTCGACAAGGGGGCGGAGGGAGTCGGTCTGTTCCGCACCGAGTTCCTGTTCCTCGACTCGACGAAGGCTCCGACCGTCGATGAGCAGTACGAGCACTACTTCGCGCTGCTGTCGGCTTTTCCCGGCAAGAAGGTCGTCGTGCGCGCGCTGGATGCCGGGGCCGACAAGCCTCTGAGCTTCCTCAACGCCGAGCCGGAGGAGAACCCCGCCCTCGGACTCCGCGGGCTCCGCGCGCTGCGCGCCAACGAGCAGATCCTGCGCGATCAACTCACCGCGCTCGCGAAGGCGGATGCCGCGACCGAAGCCGATCTGTGGGTGATGGCGCCGATGGTCTCCACCGTCGAGGAGGCCCGCTACTTCACCCGCATCGCGCGCGAGGCCGGGCTCACGACCGCCGGGGTGATGGTCGAGGTACCGTCGAGCGCCCTCCTCGCCGATCGCATCCTCGCCGAGGCCGACTTCGCCAGCATCGGCACCAACGACCTCACTCAGTACACCCTCGCCGCGGACCGCCTTCTCGGATCCGTGGCCGCCTTCCAAGACCCGTGGCACCCCGCCGTGCTCCGGCTCGTCAGGGAGGTGGGCAACGCCGGTGCGAAGCTCGGCAAGCCCGTGGGCATCTGCGGTGAGGCGGCGGCAGATCCTCTGCTCGCCGTCGTGCTCGTCGGCCTCGGCGCGACATCCCTGTCGATGTCTCCCGCCGCGCTCGCCGACGTGCGCGCCACCCTGTACCGATTCAGCCTCGCCGACGCGCGGGAGTTCGCAGAACTCGCACTGTCGGCGAACAGCGCCGGGGAGGCACGCGCAGCAGTGCTCTCCGCCTCCCAGGCGCATCTCCACCCCACCACCACCCGCACTCGAGAAAATGGAGCCACATCATGACGACGACGTCCACATCGGCAACCCCTGTTGCCGCCAAGGGGGGTGCCCGAGTCCGAGTTCAACGGTTCGGAACGTTCCTCTCCGGCATGATCATGCCGAACATCGCAGCCTTCATCGCCTGGGGTCTCATCACGTCCCTCTTCATCGAGACAGGCTGGCTCTCGGAGTTGGGGGTGAAAGCGCTCTGGGTGCAGCAGCTCGGAGGGTGGAGCAGTGACCCCGACGTCACGAACGTCGGGCTTGTCGGCCCGATGATCATCTATCTGCTGCCCCTTCTCATCGCCAACACCGGCGGTCGGATGATCTATGGCACCCGAGGTGGCGTCATCGGCGTGATCGGCACCATGGGTGTGATCGTCGGAACGAGCATCCCGATGTTCATCGGCGCGATGATCGTCGGGCCGCTTGCGGCATACATCATCAAGCAGGTGGACCGCATCTGGGCGGGCAAGATCCGTCCGGGCTTCGAAATGCTTGTCGACAACTTCTCCGGCGGCATCGTCGGGATGCTCGTCGCGATCGCCGCCTTCTTCGGCATCGCACCGGTCGTCACCGGGCTGAGCAACGCCATCGGCGCCGCGGTCGACTTCCTCGTCGAAGCCGGCCTCCTTCCGCTGGCGAGCCTTCTCATCGAGCCCGGCAAGGTGCTGTTCCTCAACAACGCGATCAACCAGGGCATCCTCACCCCGCTCGGTATTCAGCAGTCGCAGGAGGACGGCAAGTCGATCCTGTTCCTGCTCGAGGCGAACCCCGGTCCGGGCCTCGGTCTGCTGATCGCGTTCGCGGTGTTCGGAACCGGCATCGCGCGCGCCAGCGCGCCAGGAGCGATCATTATTCAGTTCCTCGGGGGGATCCACGAGATCTACTTCCCGTACGTGCTGATGAAGCCGATCCTCATCGTCGCCATGATCGGCGGTGGCATGACTGGGATCGGCGTCAACGTCGCCTTCAACTCCGGTCTGCGGGCGCCGGCCTCACCGGGCAGCATCTTCGCGGTGCTGATCGCCACGCCGGGCGGCAGCTTCGTAGGAGTGATCCTCTCAGTGCTCTGCGCCGCAGGGGTCTCGTTCGTCATCGCCGCGGTGTTCCTTCGTGCGAGTCGCAAGCGCGACCTCGAGTTGCTCGCCGCTGGAGACACCGGTCTGGCTGACGCGGTGGCGAAGAACGCCTCCAACAAGGGCAAGGACAGCTCGGTGGGTGGACTCCTCGGGATGTCTGGCGCTGCCGCGGCGGGTTCCGTCGCCACCGGTACCGCGATCCGCTCTATCGTGTTCGCCTGCGACGCCGGTATGGGTTCGAGTGCCATGGGCGCGAGCGTGCTGCGCAATAAGATCAAGAAGGCCGGGGTCGACGGGGTGACCGTCGTCAACAAGTCGATCGCCAACC
>JBEANR010000082.1:0-13459 GCA_041165365.1 Actinomycetota bacterium
CCGGCCCCGACGATGGTGCCGGCATCCGCCTCCTGCCCTCCGGATTCCGGGTACAGGGCGGTTTCGGCGAGGATCACCTCGGCGATGTCGCCGACGACGGCCTTCGTCACCGACGAGCCGCTGACGACGAGGCCGAGCACCGTCGAGTCGGTCGTGAGGTAGTCGTAGCCGGTGAAGACCGTCTCGCCCTGCGCCCGGAAGTCGCTGTACACCGAGAGATCGGCGAGAAGCGTCTTCTTCGCCTTGGCGTCGGCTTTCGCCTTCGTGCGCTGCTCCAGCATGAGGGTGTCGAAGGCCTCGCGATCGACGGTGAGACCCGCCTCCTCCGCCATCTCGACGGTCAGATCGATGGGGAACCCGAAGGTGTCGTGCAGCAGGAATGCGGTGTCGCCCGCCAGTCGGGGCGACCCGGCGTCCTTCGTCGAGCCGACAGCGACATCGAGGATGGTCGTGCCGCTCGCCAGCGTGCGCAGGAACGTCTCCTCCTCGGCGTAGGCCAGGCGTCCGATGCGGTCGAAGCCCGTCTCGACCTCGGGATACGCCGACTTCATCGCGTCGCGGGAGGCGGGGAAGAGCTCGCCGAAGGTGGAGGTGTCGACCCCGAGCAGCCGCATCGCCCGCACGCTGCGACGCAGCAGGCGCCGGAGGATGTAGCCGCGCCCCTCGTTCGACGGGGTGACCCCGTCGCTCATCAACATGAGCGACGACCTCACGTGATCGGCGACCACGCGCATCCTCACGTCGTCCTGGGCGTCGGCGCCGTAGCGCCGCCCAGACAGGGCGGCGGCCGCGTCGAGCACCGGGCGCACCTGGTCGATCTCGTAGAGGTTCTCGACCCCCTGCTTGAGGAACGCCACCCTCTCGAGTCCCATGCCCGTGTCGATGTTCTTGCGTGGCAGTTCGCCGAGGATCTCGAAGTCGTGGGCTCCGAGGGATGCGCCGCGCAGCCACTGCATGAAGACGAGGTTCCAGATCTCGATGTATCTGTCGTCGTCGGCCGCGGGGCCGCCCTCGCGCCCGTACTCGGGGCCGCGGTCGAAGAAGATCTCGGAGTCGGGCCCTGCTGGCCCTCCCGGGGTGCCCATCGACCAGTAGTTGTCAGCCTTGCCCATGCGTTGGATGCGTTCATCCGGCAGCCCGGCGGTCTTCTTCCAGTAGCCGGCCGCGTCGTCGTCGTCCTCGTAGACCGTGACCCAGAGATCCTTCTCGTCGAAACCGAGACCTCCATCGGACTCCGGCGTCGTGAGCAGCTCCCAGGCGTACCCGATCGCCTGCTCCTTGAAGTAGTCGCCGAACGAGAAGTTGCCGTTCATCTGGAAGAACGTGCCGTGACGCGTGGTCTTGCCGACTTCGTCGATGTCGAGGGTCCTGATGCACTTCTGCACGCTGGTCGCGCGAGGGTACGGCGCGGGTACCAGCCCGGTGAGATACGGCACGAACGGCACCATGCCCGCGACGGTGAACATGAGTGTCGGGTCGTCGCTGACGAGCGATGCCGACGGTACGACGGTGTGGCCACGATCACCGAAGAAGGTGAGCCAGCGGCTCTGGATGTCTGCGGTCTGCATGGTGTCCTGTCGAGGTGTCGTGCTGTCGGATGGCGCGGCGACACGCCTGTGGAGCAGGGTCGAACGTACGCTCAGCGGCCGTCGGCGGAGGGACCGTCGCGCAGTTCGGCCTCGCGGGATCGGTAGCCGTCGACGACGGCCGAGGTGAACCGCGACGCCGTGGCTCGCACGTCGTCGAAGAACGCCCGACCCTGTGGCGTCGCGTTGATGGTGTGCGCCACCACGAAACCGAGCGCCGTTCCGACGACGAGCCAGATCGCACTCTTCATGATGGTGTCTCCCGCACTGTCGATTGCTGCGAACAGCCTAGCCGGGGCGGGAACGACGAAGAGCGGACGGCCGATGGGCCATCCGCTCTCCGCTGAGTGGGTGCGACAGAGTGGGTCAGCGAGCCGCGTAGTACTCCACGACGAGCTGGACCTCACAGGTCACAGGCACCTCGGCGCGCTTCGGGCGACGCAGGAGCCTGGCGTGCAGCTTGTCGATGTCGACCTCGAGGTATCCGGGGATCTTCGGCAACACGTCGAGGTGCGCTCCGGCGGCGGCGACCTGGAACGGCTCCATGCCCTCGCTCTTCGCGTGCACGTGGATGAGCTGGCCCTCCTTCACGCGGAAGGAGGGGCGGTCGACGCGCTGTCCGTCGACGAGGATGTGGCGGTGCACGATCAACTGGCGGGCCTGAGCCGTCGTGCGGGCGAAGCCCGACCGCAGCACGAGGGCGTCGAGTCGCATCTCGAGCAGCTCGACCAGGTTCTCACCCGTCAGGCCCTTGGCGCGGCGAGCCTCCTCGAAGGCGATCTTGAGCTGAGCCTCGCGGATGCCGTACTGGGCGCGCAGACGCTGCTTCTCGCGGAGTCGCACCGCATAGTCGGAGTCGGTCTTGCGCTTGGTACGGCCGTGCTCGCCCGGAGCGTACGGACGCTTCTCGAGGTATTTGGCCGCCTTCGGCGTCAGGGCGATCCCCAGGGCGCGCGACAGGCGGGTCTTGCTACGAGTACGTGACTTGGTAGACACGGTTTCCTTTCGTACGGAGTCATCGGTCTTCAACAGGTGTTCCGATCATCGGATGCGGGCGCACGCCGATGACGGGAAGATTCAGAAGAGGGATGTGCCGCGGGTGCGTCCGGCTACAGGACGATCCCCTTCGGATGTCTCCCGCTGCAGCCGTGCGCGGGAGGCCCCTGAGGCGGGCTCCATCGTAGCATCCCGGGTGCGCCGCATCAGGCAGCGGTGTGCAACGGTGTGCAACGGTGTGCAGTGGTGTTCGGGCTTGAGCGCTGGTGAGCCGAGTAGGCGGCCGCACGATCGTCAGCCTCCCGAGATGATGCGCCGTATCTTCTCCAGACGGGCCGAGACGTCCCTCTCGTTGCCGTGGTCGGTCGGTCGATAGTAGGTCGTACCCACCAGCTCGTCCGGCAGGTACTGCTGCTGCACGACCCCCACCTCCGAGTCGTGTGAATAGAGGTAGCCCTTGCCGTGACCGAGCCGCTTCGCCCCCGGGTAGTGGGCGTCCCTCAGCGGTTTCGGCACGCGCCCGAACCGGCCGGCCCGCACGTCCGCGATCGCCTGGTCGATGGCGAGGTACGAGCGGTTCGACTTCGGTGCCGTGGCGAGGTAGGTGACCGCCTCGGCGAGCGGGATGCGTCCCTCCGGCATGCCGATCAGCTGCACGGCGTCGGCGGCGGCGACGGCTATGACCAGAGCCTGGGGGTCGGCCATGCCGATGTCCTCGACGGCGCTCACGATGATGCGCCTCGCGATGAAGCGCGGGTCCTCCCCCGCCTCGATCATCCTCGCGAGGTAGTGGATGGCGGCGTCGACATCCGATCCGCGCACCGACTTGATGAACGCGCTGATCACGTCGTAGTGCTCGTCGCCATTGCGGTCGTACCTGAGCAGGGCGCGGTCGACCGCGAGTGCGACGGTGTCGGCGGTCACCACGGGCGGCTCGTCGCCGATGTGGGTGGCCGTGGCCGAGAGGGCTGACGCCTCGAGTGCGGTGAGGGCCCTGCGTGCGTCACCTGACGACAGCCGCACGATGGTGTCGCGCGCATCATCCGTCAGTGTGATGGATGCGCCGAGTCCCCTCTCGTCGGCGACGGCTCGGTCGACGAGCATCGCGAGGTCGTCGTCGGAGAGCTGCTCGAGGGTGAGCAGCAGCGACCTCGACAGCAGTGGTGAGATGACGGAGAACGAGGGGTTCTCGGTGGTCGCCGCGATGAGGATCACCCAGCCGTTCTCCACGCCGGGCAGCAGGGCGTCCTGCTGGGCCTTGGAGAACCTGTGGATCTCGTCGAGGAAGAGCACGGTCGAAATGCCGTACAGATCGCGCGACGACATCGCCTCCTCCATCACCTGGCGCACGTCTCGCACCCCGGCGTTGACGGCGGAGAGCTCGACGAACGTGCGGCCCGAGCTGTGGGCGATCGCCTGGGCGAGGGTGGTCTTGCCGGTACCCGGTGGGCCCCAGAGGATCACGGACACCGACCCTCGACGCATCGGGGCGCCCGTCGTGGTCTCCTCGCTCGCGAGACTCACGAGTGGGGAGCCCGCACCGAGCAGGTGCTTCTGACCGGCCACCTCGTCGAGCGAGCGCGGGCGCATCCTGACCGCGAGCGGGGTCGCACCCGAGTGCAGTCCGACTCGGGGCTCCACCATGCCGCCATGCTACGCGGGGTGCGCACTAGGGTTTCTGGGGGAGATCGACGGCACTACCGACGGAGGATTCGTGGCACCGAGCAGGAACGCAGACCGAGAGGCCCGCGAGGCTCGCGACAGGCTCCGCAGATACACGGCGAGGCGCACGGTGCACGAGCACGGACTCCGTCGGCGCCGCCGCGACAACGTGCTCGCCGTCGCGGGAGTACTGGTCGTCGCCACGCTCGCCACGGTGACCCAGGTGCTCTACTTCACCGCCGGCCCCGGCCTCCCCGAAGCCGTGCCGAGTGCGTCCCCCTCGGCCGACGCGGGCACCGGGGAAGATGCGGAGGCCGCCGAGCAGAACGTCGGCGACGTGCCGTCGGCGGAGATCGCGGAGGGTCGCAGCTGGACGGGCACCCTCACCCTCAACGACGTGCCTCTCGGCCTCTCGATCGACGGCGCGGCGGCTCCGCAGGCGGCGTCGGTCTTCATCTCGCTCGCCCAGTCCGACTTCTACCTCGGCAACGTCTGCCACCGGCTGACGGCCGCGGAGTCGTCGTCGGTGATCCAGTGCGGACAACCCGACGGCACCGTGACGATCGATCCCGGTTTCAGCTTCGGCCCGATCGAGAACGCCCCGGCCGACGGTCTGTACCCGGCAGGCACGATCGCCGTCGCCCGATCCGACAGTCCGTTCAGTCAGAGCACCCAGTTCTTCATCACCTACCGCGACTCGGTCCTCGACACGAGCACGGGCGGGTACTCCGTCATCGGCACGGTCACCAGCGGCCTGGACGCCTTCGCGAGCGGGATCGCCGCGGCCGGGATCGCGCCGGGCGGACAGGATCCGACGGATGGCGCCCCCGCCGTCACCACGACGATCACCGGTCTCACCGTGCAGTGACCCCGTGGCCACGATCGACCGGTGCAATAGGCTGGCTCCGGTCGCGTCGCCCGAGCGGCCAGATCAGCAAGGTGAGAATCTTTTGTCCAGTAACGACGAGGCCGGGGTGACGCCGTTGCCCGGTCCAGCGCGTCCAGGCGCTGCCCCCTCTCCCTCGCACCCTACGCCAGCCTCCCCTACGCCAGCCTCGCGGGCGCACCCCTATCCGGCTCGCCCGCATCCGACGGCTCCCCATCCGTCGGCTGCGCATCCGTCGGGTTCGGCCCAGGGGACCCCGGCCCATGCATCCGAGCACACGTCGTGGGGCCGGGTCGACGAGTCCGGCACGGTCTTCGTGCGGGAGGCGGACGGCGAGCGAGCCGTCGGGCAGTATCCGGACGGCACACCGGGCGAAGCCCTCGCCTACTTCGAACGCAAATACACCGAACTGGCCGGGCAGGTGACCCTCCTCGAGCAGCGGATCCTGCGGGGCACCGCTGTCGCAGAGGTCTCCCGCACACTGTCGACACTCGCGGCCGCCGTCTCGGGAGCGAACGCGGTCGGCGACCTCGCCGCCCTGTCGCGCCGCCTCGACGCCCTCGGCGGAACCGTCGAGGAGATCTCCGAGAAGCAGAGCGCAGAGCAGAAGGCTGCGGTCGAAGCCGCCGTCGCCGAGCGGGCCGCCCTCGTCGCCGAGGCCGAGGCCCTCGCCGCAGCGGATCCCGCAACGGTGCAGTGGAAGCAGACGACAGCGGCCCTCGACGACATCTTCGCGCGCTGGCAGCGTCACCAGCAGGAGGGCCCGCGACTGCCGAAGGCCGACGGCAACGACCTGTGGAAGCGCTTCAGGACCGCCCGCACGACCATCGAGACACATCGCAAGGCGTTCTTCGCCGAACTCGACTCCGTGCACAAAGACGCCAGGGGAAAGAAGCAGGAGCTCGTCGACAAGGCCGAGGCTCTGGTGCCCAAGGGCGGGGACGGCATCCCCGCCTACCGCCACCTGCTCGACGAATGGAAGCTCGCCGGGCGCGCCGGCAAGAAATTCGACGACGCCCTCTGGGCCAAGTTCAAGGCGGCCGGAGACGCCCTCTACGGGGCGAAGGCCGAGATCGACGCGAAGGACGACGCCGAGTACGCCGAGAACTACGCGGCGAAGCTCGCGCTCCTGGAGCAGGCGGAGCCGATCCTGAAGGAGAGGGATCGCGGCGCGGCGAAAGAGGCCCTGCTCGTGATCCAGCGCCGGTGGGATGAGATCGGCAAGGTGCCCCGCGACAAGGTCAAGGTCGTCGAAGACCGCCTCCGCAGAGTCGAGGCCGCCGTCCGCATCCTCGATGAGGAGTTCTGGGAGAAGAACAACCCGGAACGCAAGGCGCGGTCCGAAGGACTCGCCGCTCAACTGCAGGCCGCGATCGAGAAGCTCGAACGGGAACTCACCGATGCCGAGCAGTCGAAGGACGCGCGGCGGATCGCCCAGGCCGAGGAGGCCCTCGACGCCAGGAGGGTGTGGCTCGACGCCCTCGGCGGCTGACGCCTTCCACAGGCGCACAGGAGCTGCGGGTTCTCCACCGATCCGAACATCCGCGGGCCACAGCTCGTCCAGGGGTGCACGATGACTCCATGCCCAGAGCAGCGACCCTCTCCCCCGTGCTCGCCATCGCGGACCTGCCCTCCGAGGAGTTGCAGGCCGCCCGCCTCGATGGCGAGCTGTACGGGATAGACGAGGGCTTCGGCGTGGTCGACGTCGTCGACACCCCGTGGGTGCGGGCCGCGTCGCTCGCGGCCATCATCCCGCACCGACTCATCGCCGAACTCGCCACGGCGACGTGGCTGCTCGGCGCAAGCGATCAGCCGCCCTCCGTGCACGAGCTGTGCACCCCCGCGACCTCCCGCTACCGCGCGACGGACCTGGCGCGCGTGCGCCTTCGCGAGGTGTGCCTGGATCCGAGCGAGATCGTGACGATCGGCGCCGTGTCGGCCACTTCACCTCTGCGCACCGCCGTCGACCTGCTGCGCTTCCGCGACCACCTCGGCCCCGCCGACGTCGAGGCGGTCCTCCGACTCGCTGAGGTGGGAGGCTTCGGCCTGGTCGACGCCGAACACTACCTGCGCGGCCGGCGACACCTCCCGGCGAAGGTCAGAGCCCTCCACCGCCTCGAGGGTCTCAGCCGCCGCTGACCCTGTACACGTCGTAGACGGCATCGATGCGGCGAACCGCGTTGAGGACCCTGTCGAGGTGGGTGGTGTCCCCCATCTCGAACACGAATCGGCTCAGCGCCAGACGGTCGGTCGACGTCGAGACCGTCGCAGAGAGGATGTTCACGTGATGCTCCGACAGCACCCTGGTCACATCCGAGAGCAGTCCGGAACGGTCGAGAGCCTCGACCTGGATCTGCACCAGGAAGACGCTCTTCGACGACGGCGCCCAGTCCACGTCGATCATCCGTTCGGGCTCACCGCGGAGGGCGGTGACGTTCTGGCAGTCGGCCTGGTGCACCGACACCCCGGCACCGCGGGTCACGAATCCGACGATGGTGTCGCCGGGAACCGGGGTGCAGCATTTCGCGAGCTTGACGAGGATGTCGGGTGCACCCCGCACCAGCACCCCTGAATCGCTGTTGCGCAGCTGCCGCGACTTTCCCCGGCTCGGAAGACTGAGTTCCGCGTCCTCGTCCTCCGCTTCGGTGTTGATCGTGGCCAGCACCTTCTCGAGCACCGACTGCGTCGAGACATGACCCTCTCCGACAGCGGCGTAGAGCGACGAGACATCGTCGTAGCGCATCTGCGACGCGACATCAGCGACGGAATCCTGGCTCATGAGCTTCTGCAGCGGCAGGTTCTGCTTGCGCATCGCCCGGGCGATCGCGTCTCGGCCCTGCTCGATGGCCTCGTCCCGACGTTCCTTGGTGAACCACTGCTTGATCTTGTTGCGGGCTCTCGGGCTCTTGACGAAAGCCAGCCAGTCCTGGCTCGGACCGGAATCCGGGTTCTTCGACGTGAAGACCTCGACCACGTCGCCGCTGTTCAAGGCCGTCTCGAGCGGCACGAGCCTGCCGTTGACCTTCGACCCCATCGTGCGGTGACCGACCTCGGTGTGCACCGCATAGGCGAAGTCGACGGGGGTCGCTCCGGCCGGCAGGCCGATCACCTTGCCCTGCGGGGTGAAGACGTAGACCTCCTTCGCTCCGATCTCGAAGCGCAGCGAATCGAGGAACTCACCGGGGTCGGCGGTCTCGGCCTGCCAATCGCTGATGTGAGCGAGCCACGCCATGTCACCGTCGCCGGCCGGACCCACGGACTTGCCTGTCGTGCGCTCTTTGTACTTCCAATGGGCAGCCACGCCGTACTCGGCGCGCTGATGCATCTCCTCCGTGCGGATCTGGATCTCGACGGCGCGCCCCTGGGGTCCGATGACGGTCGTGTGCAGCGACTGGTAGAGGTTGAACTTCGGAGTCGCGATGTAGTCCTTGAACCTGCCCGGGATCGGGGTCCACCGCGCGTGGATCGAACCGAGGATGGCGTAACAGTCCCGCAGGGAGGTCACGAGCACCCTGATGCCGACGAGGTCGTAGATCTCGTCGAACTCCCTGCCCCTGACCACCATCTTCTGATAGATCGAGTAATACTGCTTCGGCCGCCCAGCGACCTTGCCCTTGATGCGGCCGGCTTTGAGGTCGTCCCCCACCGCGTCGATGACGTTCTGCACGAACTCCTCGCGCTGAGGGGTGCGCTGTTTGACCAGGCTCTCGATCTCGACGTAGAGCTTCGGGTAGAGCACGGCGAAGGAGAGATCCTCCAGTTCCCACTTGATGGTCTGGATGCCGAGCCGGTGCGCGAGAGGCGCATAGATCTCCAGCGTCTCCTGCGCCTTGCGCTGCGCTGACGCGGATTCGACGAACCCCCAGGTGCGGGCGTTGTGCAGCCGGTCGGCGAGTTTGATGACGAGCACCCTGATGTCCTTCGACATCGCCACGACCATCTTGCGAACGGTCTCGGCCTGTGCGCTGTCGCCGTACTTCAGCTTGTCGAGTTTGGTCACGCCGTCGACGAGCATCGCGACCTCGTCGCCGAAGTCCTCGCGCAGCGAGTCGAGGCGGTACTCGGTGTCCTCCACGGTGTCGTGCAGGAGGGCTGCGGCGAGGGTCTTCGGGCCGATGCCGAGGTCGGCGAGTATCTGGGCCACCGCGACGGGGTGCGTGATGTACGGCTCGCCGCTCTTGCGCTTCTGGCCCCGGTGAGCCCGCTCCGCGACGACGTAGGCCCGCTCGATGACCGAGACGTCGGACTTCGGATGATGAAGGCGCACCGTGCGCACGAGCCTGTCGACGGCCCCTGCAGGCTGCGCCTTGGAGAACAGCCGCGGCAGCAGCGTGCGCAGTGACGCGGTGTTCTGCGCGATCTCCGTCATAGGCGCAAAACTAGCATCGGGCTGAGGTGCTTCCGTCCGTGTTCGCCGGGAGCGCTGTGAGCGGTGGGAGGACGGTCACCGGGAGCCGTGTCTTCGGTCGCGGCCGCGGTGCGCCGCAGGTCAGATGACCTGCGCCGCGGCATCCGACTCCGACACCATGGGGTAGCCTGCCGCGGCCCAGGCGATCATGCCACCGATCACGTTCCGCGCGCCCCGACCCGAGGCGAGGAGGAACCCGGTAGCCCGCGCCGAACGCGCCCCGCTGCGGCAGATCACCGAGACGGGCCCGTCGGTCGGCACCTCGGCCACGCGCGCCTCGAGTTCGGACAGCGGAATGTGCACGGCGTCCGGGGCGTGACCGGCGAACCACTCGTCGTGCTCGCGCACATCGAGCAGCGTGGCCCCGGCGTCGGCGTGAGCCGCCACCGCCTCGTGCACCGTCATCTCCGTGGTGTCACGCCCGCTCCGCGCATCCGCATCGCTCATGCCGGGGCGACGGCCTTCTCGCGAGCGGTCCGCGCGCGGATGTCGTTGGCCTTGATGTTCTTCTCGCCCTCACGCATGTGCACATACACCGGCGCGGCGATGAAGATCGTCGAGTACGTGCCGACGAGGATGCCGACCAGGAGCGCGAGGGAGATGTCGCGCAGCGTGTCCGCTCCGAGCACGAATGAGCCGATGAAGAGGATCGCGGCGACCGGCAACGCCGCCACCACTCCCGTGTTGATCGATCGGACAAGTGTCTGGTTCACTGCGAGGTTCACCGCCTCGCCGAAGGTCGACCGAGACTCGGTGCCCAGCTCGGCCGTGTTCTCCCTGATCTTGTCGAACACGACGACGGTGTCGTAGAGCGAGAACCCGAGGATCGTCAGGAACCCGATCACCGCTGCCGGGGTGACCTCGAAGCCGGTGGCGGCGTAGACGCCGGCGGTGATCACGAGGTCGTGGAGGAGCGAGGCCATCGCAGCGACGGCCATCTTCCAGGTTCGGAAGTAGATCGCCATGGTGATGGCTGCCAGCACGATGAACACGACGAGGCCCCGGAGTGCCTGCCCGGTGATGTCCGCGCCCCAACTCGGACCGATGAACGACGCGGTCACATCGGTGGGCGGCACCTCGTAGGCCTCGGCGAGGGCCGCCGCGACCTCCGACGTCTCGGCGTCCTCGAGCTGATCGGTCTGCACCCTCACGCCGCCGTCGCCGACGGTGGTGACGCGGGCGACCTCGCCGGGTACGACCTCCTGAACGGTGTCGATCGCGACCTGCTGGTCTGTCGTCGCGGCGTTCGTGATCTGGAACTGCGATCCGCCGCGGAACTCGATGCCGAAGTTGAACCCGCCGCCGACGAACGGGATGATCACCGAGATGCCCATGGTGATCACGGCGATGAGGTACCAGAGCTTGCGCCGACCGACGAAGTCGACCGACCGTGCCCCCGTGTAGAGGTCGTTCCCGAATTGCACAAGATTCGACATCAGCTCTTACCCTTCGATGTCGGCGTCGACGATTCATCCGTGGCCACGGGCCTCGCGCTGCCCGCCGACGCCTCAGCCGCCTTGCGCTCGGCGATGGACTGACGTCGTGCCGCCTCACGCACCGTGTTGGACTTGACGGATGCCGCGGGCGCTCTGAACTGGGCCCGTCCGCGGTACACGGCACCGAGCGCGGTCGGGTCGAGTCCGCTGAGCGGATGCCCGCCGGAGAAGAACCTGGTGGTGGCGAGCAGTTGCAGCACGGGGTGGGTGAAGAGCACCACGACGAGCACGTCGATGATCGTGGTCACACCGAGGGTGAGCGCGAAGCCGCGCACGTTGCCGATCGCGAGCACGAAGAGCACCACTGCCGACAGGAGGTTGACACCCTTCGCCGCCAGCACCGTGCGGAGAGCGCGCTTCCACCCGGCCTCCACCGACCCGACGAGACTCCGCCCGTCGCGGAGCTCATCCCTGATCCGCTCGAAGTAGACGATGAACGAGTCCGCGGTGAATCCGATCGCGACGATCAGCCCTGCGACCCCCGCGAGAGACAACCTGAACCCCTGGCGCCACGACATGATCGCGATCACGAGGTAGGTGAGGATCGCCGCGACCACCAGCGACGCCACGGTCACGAGACCCAGCAGCCTGTACTGGAAGAGCGAGTAGATGACCACCAGCACGAGGCCGATGATGCCCGCGATGATGCCGCTCGTGAGTTGCGTGCTTCCGAGGGTGGCCGAGATCACGTCGCGGCTGAGCACCTCGAAGCCGATCGGGAGGGCCCCGAACTTGAGCTGATCGGCCAGGGCCTTCGAGCTGTCCTGGGTGAACGATCCGGTGATCTGGGCTTGACCGTTGGTGATGACGCTGTTGGTCGCGGGAGCGGTGATCACCCGGCCGTCGAGCACGATGGCGAACTGGTTCTGGGCACCGGTGAGCGCGTTGAGCCTGGTGGTGACGTCGGCGAACTGCTCGGAGCCCGTCGCGTCGAACTCGAGGTTGACACCCCAGACGTTCGAGACTGCGCCCTGGCTGTTGGCGACGAGGCCCGCGCTCGAGTCCGAGATGTTCTCGCCTGAGATCTCGACAGGACCGAGGATGAACTTGAAGGCGTCCTGATCGTCGCACGTGACGAGCGGGACATCCACCGGGGCGACGTTGAGGTCGAGGCTGTCGACGGCGGCGCAGTCGAAGTTGGTGAACTCGTCGAAGAGCGCCGGCGTGATGTAGTTGAGGTCGCTTGCGTCGGTCGGGCTGACGCTCGGCGTCGATTCCAACGGCGCCGTGGGGCTCGCCGAGGGCGATGCGCTGGGGTCGGTGCCCTCCTCGCCCTCCTCGCCGACGGCCGAGACGGGCGCGACATCCGTGTACAGCACCGGTCTGAACTCGAGCTTGGCCGAGGACTGGATGCGGTCGAGCGTCTGCTGGTCGGGTGTGCCCGGGATCGACACCACGATGTTTCGCTCACCCTGGGTGCTGATCTCAGCCTCCGACACCCCACTGGCATCGATGCGCTGTCGGATGATGCCCACGGCCTGGGTCAGCTGCTCCGACGTGACCGACTGGCCCTCGGCCAGTTGCGGCTCGAGCACGATCTGCGTTCCACCCTGCAGGTCGAGCGCCAGTTTGGGCGACCACGAGCCGTTGGAGAAGAGCACCCCTCCGGCATTGATCGCGGTCAGCGCCGCGGTGATGATGAGAAGCCAGGTGAGCGAACGCCACGCCTTCCGCACGGGGGTCGATCTGGCCAACTGGTGACTCGGCTTTCTCTGCGACCGCGCGCTACAGCCGCGGCCAGATGGAGGGGGTGTCGCGCGAGGCGCGCGGAGACAACAGGCTAACGGCTAGTCGTCGGCCTTCGGCGCTGACCTGCCGGAGCGCCCCGAGGAGTTCGTCGATCCCGACGCGCCGCCGTCGGGCTTCGGGTCGACACGTTCGCCGAACCGGGGCTCGTCGAGCGCGCTCGCGTCATCGGGCACGACCGGATCGGCGGTCGAGGTGCGATCCGGGACGGTGTCGTCCGATGGGGTGCCGTCGGAGGTCGTGCGGTCGCCCGCCGTGGTGTCGGACGCGGTGTGCTCCGCATCGGTGTCGTCGTCGATGCCCGCCGCCTCGAGTGCCTTCGCAGCCGCGGCTTCCTCGTAGTCCGCGATCTTCAGGATCGTCTGACGGTGGATCTTCAGCATGACACCGGGCGTCGACTCGATCTCGACAAGGTTGCGGTCATCGTCGATCGACAGGATCGTTCCGTACAGGCCGTAGTTGGTCATGATCTCGGCACCGACCACGAACTTGGACTGGCGATCCTCGGTCTCGCGTTTGCGCTTCCTGCCCTGGAAGATCTGGAAGACGATGAAGGCGCCGAGGGCGACGACGAGCAGGATGAGTGTGGGATCTGGCATGTGAAGAGTGGTCTCTCAGGGTTGATGTCCAGGGCCGGGAGTGTGGGCCGGGTCGGTGGGCGCGAGGCCGACACCATCAT
>JBEANR010000083.1:0-8979 GCA_041165365.1 Actinomycetota bacterium
AATACTGCTGTGCGGCGGCGGCGATGCCGTAGGTGTTCCCGCCGAACCCGGCGATGTTCAGGTAACCGAGAAGTATCTCGTTCTTCGTGTACCGCTTCTCGAGACCGACGGCGAGCTTGGCCTCCTTGAGCTTGCGGTCGATGGTGCCGGCCTGAGCAGCAGCGTAGGCCGCCTTGCGCTCGGCCTCGTCCGGAAGCTCCAACGCCCGATTGATGAGGATGAGCTTCACGAGCTGCTGATCGAGGGTCGACGCTCCCTGGGTGGTGTCGGTCGTCGCGTTGTTCACCGCAGCGCGGGCGATTCCCGCGAGGTCCACCCCGCCGTGCTCGTAGAAGCGGCGGTCCTCGCCGGCGACGGCGGCATCCTTCACGAACTGTGAGACCTGATCCCACGCGACCTGCTCGCGGTTCTGGTTGAACACCTGTGCGAAGGGCACCGGCTGCCCACCCTGCGTCGCCCACAGCGTGTTGCGTTCTGGCAACTGGTCGATGGTCATGTAGTCGGGCAGATCCTCGAAGATGCCGACAGTGTTGCTGGCGGTCATACTCGTGATGGCGAGGGCGGGGGTCACCATCGCGGTGACGAGCACTCCGGCCAGGGCGCTGAAGCCGACCAGCCCGGCCAGGGCTCCGAACACGCCGACGGGCTTCGAAATGGGGGCAGACATATGATCAAGAGTACGGGATCGCCCCCGTCACCTGACTGAAGGGACGCCGAGATGCCCACTTGGGAGTATCTGACCACCCCGCTGATCGTGCACAACACGGCGGCGATCCTCAACAACTGGGGCTCGGAGGGTTGGGAGCTCGTGCAAGTCGTGCAGGGGCCCGAGGGTGGACTAGTCGCCTATCTGAAGCGCCAGAGGGCCGTCGACTGATGCCCGGCGTCGAGGCCAGGCTCGCCGAACTGGGGCTGCACCTCCCGGTGGTGGCGGCTCCCGTCGCCGCGTACATCCCGGCGGTCGCCACGGGCAACCTGGTCTACACGTCGGGTCAGCTCCCCTTCATCGACGGCGCACTTCCTGCCTCCGGCAAGGTGGGCACGGATGTCTCGGCCGAACGCGCCCGCGAACTCGCCTCGGTCTGCGCGCTCAACGCGATCGCAGCGGCCGCCTCGGCGATCGGATCGGCGGACCGGGTGACCCGCGTAGTCAAGGTGACGGGTTTCGTGGCCTCCGATCCGGAGTTCACGGGTCAGCCGGGGGTCATCAACGGCGCGTCGGAGTTGCTCGGCGAGGTGTTCGGTGAGGCGGGCGTGCATGCCCGCAGCGCTGTCGGGGTGGCGGTGCTGCCGCTCGACTCACCCGTCGAGGTCGAGGTCATCTTCGAGTTCGCGTAGTCACGCGGGCCTCTTCGACAGGCTCAGGGACCCGCGGTACCGGGTCGCTGAGCCTGTCGAAGCGCCCTGCCCCGCTCGGGACCCGCGTTACCGGGTCGCTGAGCCTGTCGAAGCGCCCCACGAGGCTCAGGCACCTGCGGCGATACCGGGTCGCTGAGCCTGTCGAAGCGCCCTGCCCCGCTCGGGACCCGCGGTACACCGGGTCGCTGAGCCTGTCGAAGCGCCCTGCCCCGCTACTTCATCGTGTCGCGGATCAGCTGCATCACGGCGCTGTCGGCGAGCGTCGTCGTGTCTCCGATCTCACGCCCCTCCGCGACATCCTGCAGCAGCCGACGCATGATCTTGCCCGAGCGGGTCTTCGGGAGCTCGCTCACGATGAAGATGCGGCGCGGTCTCGCGATCGCCCCGATCTGATCGGCGACGTGGGTGCGCAGCAGAGCCGACGCCTCCTCGGACGTCTGCTTCGCCGCCTGCTTTGCCCGCAGGATCACGAAGGCTACGACAGCCTGCCCGGTCGTCTCGTCTGCGGCGCCGACCACCGCTGCCTCGGCCACGATCTTGTGCGACACGAGGGCTGATTCGATCTCCGTCGTCGACAGCCGGTGACCAGACACGTTCATCACGTCGTCGACGCGGCCCATGAGCCAGATGTCGCCGTCCTCGTCGAGGTGTGCGGCGTCCCCTGCGAAGTACCGGGGGCCACCGTCGCCGTCGGCGAACTTACTCCAGTAGGTGTCGACGAAGCGATCGGGGTCTCTCCAGATGCCGCGCAGCATCGACGGCCACGGCTCGGTGACCACGAGCAGGCCGCCACCGCCGGGGGTGACCGGCTCGCCGTCATCCGTCAGCACGTCGATCGAGATGCCCGGGATGGGCACCTGCGCCGACCCCGGTTTGGCCACGGTGACCCCGGGCAGAGCGGAGATCATCATGGCGCCGGTCTCGGTCTGCCACCAGGTGTCGACGACGGGGGTGGTGTCGCCGCCGATCACCTCGCGGTACCAGACCCAGGCCTCGGGGTTGATCGGCTCTCCGACAGACCCGAGCAGCCGCAGCGACGACAGGTCGGACGCCTGCGGTATCTCGCGACCGAGCTTCATGAACGTGCGGATGGCGGTCGGGGCCGCGTAGAGGATCGTGACGCCGTACTTCTCGATGATCTTCCACCAGCGACCCGGCTCAGGAGCATCCGGAACCCCTTCGTACATCACCTGGGTGGCGCCGTTCGCGAGGGGACCGTAGACGACGTAGCTGTGCCCGGTGACCCAGCCGACGTCGGCGGTGCACCAGAACACGTCGGACTCCGGATGCAGGTCGAACACCGAGCGGTGGGTGAACGCCGCCTGGGTGAGATACCCGCCGCTCGTGTGCAGGATGCCCTTGGGCTTACCCGTGGTGCCCGAGGTGTAGAGGATGAACAGCGGCTGCTCGGCCTCGAATCCCCGCGCCTCGTGCTCGGCCCCCGCCTCGCTGAGCGCGTCGTGCCACCACAGGTCGCGGCCCTCGGTCCAGTCGATGTCGTTCTCGCCGCGACGCACGACGAGCACGTGCTCGACCGAGTGGCCCTTCTTCTGGAGGGCGGCGTCGACCGTCGGCTTCAGCGGCAGGATCGCGTTCTTGCGCCACCCTCCGTCGGCGGTGATCACGAGTTTCGCCTCGGCGTCGTCGATCCTGGTGCGCAGGCTGTCGGCGCTGAATCCGCCGAAGACGACGGAGTGCACGGCACCGATCCGCGCGACGGCGAGCATCGCGACGACGGCCTCGGGAATCATCGGCAGGTAGATCGCCACGCGGTCGCCAGCCTCGACACCCAGTGAGGTGAGCACGTTCGCGGCCTTCTTGACCTCGGTGGTCAGCTCGGCGTAGGTGATCGTGCGGCTGTCGCCCGGTTCGCCCTCCCAGTGGATCGCGACCCGATCACCGTTGCCGGCGAGAACGTGCCGGTCGAGGCAGTTGTAGGCCACGTTGAGCTCGCCATCGGCGAACCACCGCGCGAAGGGCGGATTCGACCAGTCGAGGGTCTCCGTGAAGTCTTTATGCCAGTGCAGGGTCGAGCGCGCCTGCTGCGCCCAGAAGGCGAGGCGGTCGGCGGCGGCCTCCTCGTAGAGGGCCCCGGTCGCCACGGCGTTCGCCGCGAACTCCGCGGTGGGCGGAAAACGGCGCGTCTCGCGCTGCATGCTGTCGATGGACGTGCTCGTCATGGAACCCTCTTCGATGTCGCGACGCCGTCGGCGCGTCGAGTTGGACGGTGTCGTCCAATCCTAGGGATCGTCGGGTTGCGGGCACGCTGCGTCGGTATCGAGAGGGTGGGGGCGTCGCTGTCGCGGGCATCCGGTCACGAATCTAGATCGTGCAAGCGCTCTCTGCGCAAGTCCCTCTTGTGGGGGACGTGAAGTCCTATACACTGGCATCTGTCGAGGTCACACTCGACTGGTGGCGCCAACGATTCCCCCCAATCAGGCGCTGCTGTGGCGGCACCCGTTCCCCCCAACTGGTGCCGCCCCTCTTCGTTAACGGCCGGGTCCGCCCGCGGCCGAGGTCGTACCCCGTGGCACGGCGGACTCACCCTCCCGACTCCTCCTGCGCGGGAACTTTCCACAGATCGGTCCGCACGCGCCGACGCGCCGCCGCCCATGCGACACGGTGGACGGATGATCGCCGATCCGACCACCTCGCCCGGCTCCGCACCGGCCCGATTCGTCGCCGTTCCGCCGGCCAGGCTCGCCCATGCCGATCCGCCCGCCCTCGCGGCGACGAGTGCTCCTGACACCTTCGACGAGTTCGGTCCGCTCGCCCCCTTCCTCGGCGACGACGACGTGACCGATCTCTTCGTGAACGGCGACAGGTTGTTCGTCGACCGGGGCGGCGGCATCCGCCCCGACACGACGGTGCGCTTCACGGCCGCGGAATCGCGGGCGCTCGCCGTGCGGCTCATCGCGGCGGGCGGCCGGCACATCGACGAGGCGACCCCCTGCGTCGACGTGCGAGTGCGCGACGGCATCCGGATCCACGCCGTGCTGCCGCCCGTGTCGTCGACCGGCACCCTTCTCTCGATCCGACTGCCGCGCCGCTCGCGATTGACGATCGACGCCCTCGAGAGCCAGGGGTTCTTCGGTCGGGTTCCCGTCGGCGTCGTGACGCGACTGGTGGGCGAGCGCCGCAATGTGCTCGTCACCGGCGCAGGAGGGAGCGGCAAGACCACGCTCCTCGGCGCCATGCTCGCCGTGGCGCCGCCGGGCGAGAGGATCGTCGCCATCGAGGATGTCGCCGAGCTACGCGTGGCGCATCCGCATTTCGTCTCTCTCGAGGCGCGTCAGGCCAACCTCGAGGGCGCCGGGGCGGTCTCGATGGCGAGTCTCGTGCGCGAGGCCCTCAGGATGCGGCCGGACCGTCTCGTGCTCGGGGAGTGCCGCGGCGCGGAGGTGCGCGAGATGCTGTCGGCGCTGAACACCGGGCACGACGGTGGAGCCGGCACCCTGCATGCCAACTCGCTCGACGACGTTCCGGCCAGGCTCGAGGCCCTCGGAGCGCTCGCGGGCCTCGACCCGACGGCGATCGCCCGGCAGGCGGTGAGCGCCATCCATGCGGTACTGCATGTCGAACGCCACGAAGGAGGGAGGCGACTGGCAACCATCGGCGCCCTGGGCCTCGATGGCCGGGATCGCCTGGTGATCGCGGATTCATCGTCGGCGACGGGGCAGACCCGGCGCGGTGCTCTCCCGGGGGTGACCGACGCGGTCGGCGGCATCCGTCGTGCCGATGGCGGGCATGGGCGGCACGGATGACGCGCGCGACTGCGGTGCACGCCGACGCTCGCACCCGTGTGCCCGGCTCACGTCTCGGTCGGTGGAGAGCCGACAGGTCCGTCGACTGGCTCGAACCGGTCGCGTCGGCGGTGCAGAAACTCGCGGTGATGCTCTCCGCGGGGGTGGCGCCGGCCTCCAGTTGGACGTATCTCGCCGAGTCGTCGAGCCGAGTCGACGGCGCATCCCTCATGACCGGTGGTGTTCCCGAAGCGGTAGCGCGCAGGGTGAGCGTCGGCGAGGAGGTGTCGTCGGCCATCCTGGCCGCCCTGCCTGCCCTACCGACAGGGTCCTCCTCGGCGGCCGCACTGCGCCGGCGGCACAGGGTGGCGCGCCCTGCGCGAGATCCGACCGAGCAGGCCTGGCGTGCGCTCGCCGCTGCGTGGTCGGTGGCGACGGGCGCCGGAGCGCCGCTCGCACCCACTCTCGTGGGGTTCGCGGCATCCCTCCGCTCCATCGCGCAGATTCAGAGGGACCTCGCAGTCGCTCTGGCGGCTCCCGTGGCGACGGCGCGGCTCGTGATGATCCTGCCGGTCGTGGCGGTTCTCTTCGGCGTGGCTCTCGGTTTCGACACCGTGGGAGTGCTCACCACCACGGCTCCCGGCCTCCTCTGCCTCACCGTCGGCATCGCGCTGATGCTCGCCGCGCGTGGCTGGAACCGCCGGATGTGCGCCGCCGCGGCCCCGAAGGATCTCGCCCCGGGCCTCGAGTTCGATCTCATCGCGATCGCCGTCTCCGGCGGTGCGTCCACCGGGCGAGCCGTCGCCTCGGTGCGGTCCGCCCTCGCTCGGTGTTCGCTCGACGTCGCCGACACCGGGCAGGTCGTCGACGGCATCCTCGACCTGTCACGGCGGGCGGGCATCCCGGCGGCCGAACTGCTGCGCAGCGAAGCCGACGAGCGCAGGCGCAGTGCGCGCAGCGAGGGGGAGCGTCGAGCGGCCGCGCTCGGGGTGAAGCTCATGCTGCCGCTCGGTGTCTGCGTGTTGCCCGCGTTCATGCTGCTCGGGGTCGCGCCGCTGCTGATCTCGGTGATCTCCTCCACAGTCGGCCGATTCTGATCGGATGACACGGATCGGTCATCAGCGGCACCCCACCGCACTCTCGACGGCCACCATGGAGACGAGCCGACACACCAGAAGGAACCCGATGAGAAAGAACACCCCTCTCCGCACCCGCGGTTGGCTGCGTGACGAGACCGGAGCGGCGACCGCGGAGTACGCGATCGCCACCATGGCTGCGGTCGGCTTCGCCGGCCTGCTCGTGGTGATCATGCGCAGTGATCAGGTGCGCGGCATCCTGACCGACCTCGTGCAACGTGCCCTCACGTTCGCCGGGTGACGCGGGCGGCGACCGGGGAACGGTGACGGCGGAGTTCGCGACCGTGGTGCCCGCGGTCATCCTGCTCCTCGCCGTCTGCCTCGCCACCTTGCAGGTCGGGGTGCAGCAGCTGCGCGTGCAGGATGCCGCGGCGGTCGCCGCACGGGTCGAGGCGCGAGGCGATGGAGGGTCTGCCGCCATCGTCTCCGAGCTCGTACCCGGCGCTTCGCTGTCGCTCGTGACGCGCGGTGCGCTCCTGTGCGCCACTGTCGGCGACGCGGTGACGGTCGCCGGGGTGACACTGGGCGGGGTGCGAATCCGTGGCGAGAGTTGCGCGCCGACCGTCGACGAACCGGGAACCGGATGACTCGGCGCCACGCGGCTCCGCGCGGAGCCGACTTCATCCGCGCACGCCGCTCCCGCGCCGACCTCCTCCGCGCGGACCCCTTCCGCACTGGCCCCTTCCGCGCGGACCTCCTCCGCACGGACCTCCTCCGCACGGGCCCCTTCCACGCACGCCTCCGCAGCACCCCACATCGCCTCTGCCGAGGCCGCATCGACCGCCGAGGCACCTCGGAACGCGGCGTCGGGTCGGTGCTGGCACTCTCGGTGACGGCCGTGCTGCTGGCCGCGGTGATCCTGATCGCGCCTCTGGCGGCGGTACTCACGGCGCAGTCCCGGGCGAGAGCGGCGGCGGATGCCTCGGCGCTCGCCGCGGCCGATGTGGCCGTCGGCCTGCGTTCCGGGTCACCGTGCCCCGCCGCGCGGGAGGCAGCGGTCGCCGGCGGCGCGACCCTCTCCGCGTGCGTGGTCGACGGCGTCGTCGTCACGGTGCGGGTGGCGGTGCCCGCCGCGCGATGGGATGTCGTCGCTGTCGCGACCGCCGGGCCTCCGCGGTGAAGCGCCGGGATTCCGCAGCAGTGCGGCCCGGCCTGCGCAAGAGAGTCGCCGCATCATCCGCCCACCGCAGCCGACGGCCGACTTCCGCCCGCCGCGGGCCCGCGCCGACCGCCGTCAGGTCAGTCGAAACGGCGGTGTGCTCGCGACAGCGGTGGGGGTCCGCGCGGGTCCACCTGTGTATGGTGTCGCTGACGGGGACCGGGCGACGGCTGTTGCGGTGCGCCCGCACTACAGGAGGAGTCACGTGTCAGGCAAGAAGCTCGTGATCGTCGAGTCGCCGGCGAAGGCGAAGACGATCGCGCAGTACCTCGGAGACGGCTATGAGGTGCAGGCCTCGGTCGGCCACATCCGAGACCTGATCGAGCCCAAGAACCTTCCGCCCGAGCTCAAGAAGGGCTCCCTGGGCAAGTTCTCGGTCGATGTCGACAACGGTTTCGAGCCGTACTACGTCGTCTCCGACCAGAAGCGCAAGACCGTCGCCGAGTTGAAGCGCGCGCTCAAAGACGCCGACGAGCTCTATCTGGCCACGGATGAGGACCGCGAAGGCGAGGCCATCGCCTGGCACCTCCTCGACGAGCTCAAACCGAAGGTGCCGGTCAAGCGCATGGTGTTCCACGAGATCACCAAGGAGGCCATCCAACGGGCCCAGGAGAACACGCGAGACATCGACACGGCTCTCGTCGACGCCCAGGAGACCCGTCGCATCCTCGACCGTCTCTACGGGTACGAGGTCTCGCCCGTGCTCTGGCGCAAAGTGGGTCCGGGTCTCTCCGCCGGACGCGTGCAGTCCGCCGCGACCCGTCTGGTCGTCGACCGCGAGAGGGAGCGGCTGGCATTCACCGCCGCGTCGTACTGGGACCTCTCAGCGGTTCTCGCCGCCCTCGACTCGTCGACCTCCTTCGAGTCGCGCCTCGCCCGGGTGAACGGCTCGCGCATCGCGCAGGGTCGTGACTTCGACGACCGGGGGCAGGCGAAGTCCGACGCGCTCATCCTCGACGAGACCTCGGCCACGGCGCTCGCCGCGGCACTCGGGGCCGACGGGGTGGCGGTGGCCGTGGCATCCGTCGACTCCAAGCCCTATACGCGGCGCCCCGCGGCACCGTTCACGACCTCGACCCTGCAGCAGGAGGCCGCCCGCAAGCTGCGGTTCTCGGCCAGGCAGACGATGAGTGTGGCCCAGGGTCTCTATGAGAACGGCTACATCACCTATATGCGCACGGATTCGCCGAATCTGTCGCAGCAGGCGATCAACGCCGCACGGTCGCAGGCCGCGAGTCTCTACGGGGCCGACACCGTGCCGGAGAAGCCGCGTCTGTACAGCGGCAAGAACAAGAACGCGCAGGAGGCTCACGAGGCGATCCGTCCGGCCGGAGACACGTTCCGCACCCCGTCGCAGCTCGAAGGCACCCTCCGCGGCAACGACTGGAAGCTGTACGACCTGATCTGGAAGCGCACCGTCGCCTCGCAGATGGCCGACGCCCGCGGCTCGACCGCGACCGTCCGGCTGGCCGCCCGCACCAGCCCCGAGCACGGCGGCCGGGACGCCGAGTTCGGCGCGTCCGGCACCGTGATCACCTTCCGCGGCTTCCTGGCCGCGTACGAGGAGGGCCGGGACGAGGAG
>JBEANR010000084.1:0-5041 GCA_041165365.1 Actinomycetota bacterium
AGCGCTGCCCCGCCGCCTCGGGCACCTGGCCGAGCGCGACCCAGGTGAACGTGCCGACGGGCCCGAGGTAGCTGTAGGTGGCCCGGGTGTCGGCGTCGCTGGACATGGCTCGGAGCCTATCTGCTGTCGCGCGCGCGACCCTCGATGCCAGACTGAGGGCATGAATCCTCGTGCAGGGACGCCGGCCCGGTCATCCGATCTCATCGATGTGGAAGAGCTGGTGCACGCGTACTTCACGCGCGTACCGGATGTCTCGGATCCCGAGCAGAAGGTGGCGTTCGGCACATCCGGCCACCGTGGGTCGTCGCTCGACTCCGCCTTCAACGAGACCCATATCGCGGCGATCACACAGGCCATCGTGGAGTACCGCGCGGGCCATGGCATCGACGGTCCGCTGTTCATCGGCCGCGACACCCACGGGCTGTCCAGGCCCGCCGAGACGACGGCGCTCGAGGTTCTCGTCGCGAACGGCGTGCGGGTGCTCACCGACGAGTTCGACGACTACGTGCCGACGCCCGCGCTGAGCCACGCGATCATCGCATACAACCTCGCTCACGCGGGCGAGGCGCAGGCCGACGGCATCGTCATCACACCGTCGCACAATCCTCCCCGCGACGGCGGCTTCAAGTACAACCCGCCCCATGGCGGTCCCGCCGACAGCGACGCCACGAGCTGGATCGCGAACCGGGCGAACGAGCTCATCGTCGGAGGACTGCGCGACGTGAAGCGCAGCGAGCCGAGCGGGGTCGAGACCTACGACTTCCGCGGCCGCTATGTGGACGACCTCGCGTCGATCATCGACTTCGACGCCATCCGCACCGCCGGCGTCAGGATCGGCGCCGACCCGCTCGGTGGAGCGAGCGTGCACTACTGGCAACTCATCGCCGAGAGGTACGACCTCGACCTGACCGTCGTCAACCCCGGAGTCGACGCGGCCTGGGGCTTCATGACCCTCGACTGGGACGGCAAGATCCGCATGGATCCGTCGTCACCGTCGGCCATGGCATCCGTTGTCGCCCACAAGGACGACTTCGACATCCTCACCGGCAACGACGCCGACGCCGACCGGCACGGCATCGTGACGCCCGACGGCGGCCTGATGAACCCGAACCACTACCTCGCGGTGGCGATCCAGTATTTGTACACCCATCGTCCGCAGTGGTCTTCGGATGCCGCGATCGGCAAGACACTGGTGTCGAGCACGATGATCGACCGCGTCGCGGAGTCACTCGGGCGGCGCCTCTGGGAGGTGCCGGTCGGATTCAAGTGGTTCGTGCCCGGACTGATCGACGGATCGGTTGCCTTCGGCGGCGAGGAGTCGGCGGGGGCGAGCTTTCTGCGCCTCGACGGCACGGCCTGGACGACCGACAAGGACGGCATCATCCTGGCGCTGCTCGCGAGCGAGATCCTCGCCGTGACCGGCACGACGCCGAGCGCTCTCTACGCGGAGCTCACCCGGCAGTTCGGCGCCCCCGTCTACGAGCGCATCGACGCCCCCGCGACCAAGACGCAGAAAGCCGCGCTCGCCAGGCTCACCGGGGAGGCGATCACCGCGACGGAACTGGCCGGCGAGCCGATCATCGCGAAGCTCAGTGAGGCGCCCGGCAACGGTGCGGCGGTCGGCGGCGTGAAGGTCGTGACCGAGAACGCGTGGTTCGCGGCCCGCCCGAGTGGCACCGAGGACGTCTACAAGATCTACGGCGAGTCGTTCCTCGGCGAGGATCACCTGCGGCAGGTGCAGGCCGAGGCAAAGGTCATCGTGGATGGTGCGCTGGGCCCGTCGGGTCGCTGAGCCCGTCGAAGCGCCGCGCCCCCCGGGTCGCGCGCCCGGGTCTCTGAGCCCGTCCGGTCGCTGAGCCTGTCGAAGCGCCGCGCCCCCTCGGGTCGCTGAGCCCCCCGGGTCGCTGAGCCCCCCCGGGTCGCTGAGCCTGTCGAAGCGCCGCGCCCCCTCGCATCCCCCCCCCCCCCCGATTGCGAGGTTGCGGCTCTTCCCTTTGGCCTGAGGGGCCGTCATCCCGCATTCTGCGGCGGCCCTGTATCTCGCCGGTCTCTGCCCGCGCCCCGCCGCGGCGGTGGTTCTGTTCGGCCGGCAGCGAATGAGGGACTTCTAGTCGACGGATGCCCGGATCTCCCTCATTCCTGCGGGCGGGACCCTAGCCCGCGTAGTCGGGCGCTGCCGGGAGCGCGAAGAACTCCTCGAGGGTGGTGACGCCGGTCGAGTGCATCTCGGTCGACAGCTCCACGCCGACGTACCTGAAGTGCCACGGCTCATAGATATAGCCCGTGATCGGGGTCTTGTCGGCCGGGTACCTCAGGATGAATCCGAACCTCCACGAGTTCGCCGCGAGCCAGAGCCCCTGCGGGGTCTGGCCGAAGCACGCCTGAATGGAGCATTCCTCCGGCAGCGCGGTGATGTCGGCAGCCAGTCCGGTCTGGTGTTCGCTGTAGCCCGGCTGAGCGCTCTGCGCCCGCGCCTTCGCCTGACCGAGGCTTGCAACCAAGCGCTCGTGAACGCTGGTCTGGGTCGCGAACGACCTGTATGCGTTTTGGATCTGCATACTCCCGGCGCCCTCGGCAGCCGCGGCCGCGAACATCCGTGCCATCGCCTCAGCCGCCTCCGGCCGCATCTGCGGGTTGGAGATGAACGGCACCGGGGCGTCGACGAGCTCGGGCACGTAGTCGATCGGGTTCAGGGGTCTCAGTTTGTCGACGACGACCCACGGGCTCGATGCTTCATCGATCGAGAACGCGGAGCGGTCGAAGGCGGGCGTGGGCTCCGGGGCCGGCGGCGACGGAGTCGGGGACACCGACAGCTCAGCGGATGCCTCGGCAGACGCAGTGGGGCGGGGGGCGGCATCCGTTCCGCACGCGGTGATCGCGAGCGCGACGGCGACGAGGGTGGCCGCCAGTGTCGGCGCTCGACCTCCCCTGCTGTGCACGGGTCGATCCTAGGGGTGGGGCCCTTCGACAGGCTCAGGGACCCGCATCGGGTGTGCCACCCTTCGACAGGCTCAGGGACCCGCATTAGCCTCCCCGACCTTGCCACGTGCTTTCCCGCGGTGTAACTTTGCATTCAACGCAAAGTTTTGTCGCCGCCGAAGGCCTGCGTGCCCGGCGGCGATTCCTCGTTAACACGACCCCGGAGTACGCCGTATGTCACGCATCGACACCAAGAAGCCCTCGAACTCGGCGGGCCGGGCAGCGGCGGTCGCCGACTCGGGCGGGGTGATGACGCACCGGCAGATCCTGTTCGTCATCTACGGACTGATGGCGGGCATGTTCCTCTCGGCCCTCGATCAGACGATCGTCGGCACCTCCATCCGCACCATCGCCGACGACCTCGACGGCCTCAGCCAGCAGGCCTGGGTGACCACCGCGTACCTGATCGTCTCGACGATCTCGACGCCGATCTACGGCAAGCTCTCCGACATCTTCGGGCGCCGACCGCTGTTCATCATCGCCATCTCGATCTTCCTGCTCGGCTCCGCGGCATCCGGTTTCGCCCAGTCGATGATCGAGCTCGCAGGTTTCCGCGCACTCCAGGGACTCGGCGCCGGCGGCCTCATGGCGCTGCCGCTCGCCATCATGGGCGACATGCTCGCCCCCCGCGAGCGCGCGAAGTACCAGGGGTACTTCCTCGCCGTGTTCGGCATCTCTAGTGTCATCGGCCCGCTCGTCGGCGGACTGCTCGCCGACGCGCCCTTCATCTTCGGCGTCACCGGATGGCGCTGGGTCTTCTTGATCAACGTGCCCATCGGCGTCGTCGCACTGACGATCGTGCTGAGGTTCCTGCACCTGCCCGCCCGCAGCGTCAACCGCGGCGTACGCATCGACTGGTGGGGGGCGACCACGGTCATCCTCGCCGTCACCCCTCTGCTTCTCGTGGCAGAACAGGGCAGGGAGTGGGGCTGGGATTCGCTCGCCGCCATCGCCTGCTACGCGGTCGGCGGGCTCGGCCTCGTCGCGTTCATCCTCGTCGAACGGATGATGGGCGACGACGCGCTCATCCCGCTGAAGCTGTTCCGCAGCCCCACGTTCTCCATGGCGATCGTGCTCGGCGTGCTGGTCGGATTCGGCATGTTCGGTGCCCTCTCGACCATTCCGCTGTACCTACAGCTCGTGAACGGATCCTCACCCACTGAGAGTGGCTTCCAGTTGCTGCCGATGATCCTCGGGCTCATGATCTCGTCGATCGCGAGCGGACAGATCATCGCCCGCACGGGTCGCTATCGCATGTTCCCGATCATGGGCACGGCGTTCATGGCGTCGGGGTTCCTCCTCTTCACCTTCATCACCGCAGACAAGCCGGTCTGGTTCATCATGATCGGCATGCTCCTGGTCGGGCTCGGACTCGGCCAGATGATGCAGACCCTGACGCTGGCCGGCCAGAACTCGGTGGGTCCGCGAGACATCGGCGTCGCGACATCCTCGTCGACGTTCTTCCGGCAGATCGGCGGCACCCTCGGCGTCGCCGTGATCTTCTCCGTGCTGTTCAGCCGCATCCCGGACACCATCGCGGCGGCGTTCTCGAACCGCGACGTGCAGGCGGGCATCGCCGCGGCGACCTCCGACCCCTCCGTGCTCGCCGACCCGGGCAACACGCAGATCCTCGAGCTGTTCCAGCGAGCGCAGAACGGCGGTGCGGTCGGTGACGCCCTCAACGGCGATACGAGCTTCTTGAACACCGCTGACCCGAGGCTCGCGGCGCCGTTCCTCGAGGGTTTCGCGAATGCGACCGTGAGCGTGTTCCAGGTGAGCCTGATCGTGGTGCTCGTCGCGTTCGTGCTGAGCTTCTTCCTCAAGGCCACCCCACTGCGCGAGAAGTCGGCGCTGCAGGAAGTGGCGGATGCGGATGCCGCGATCCTCGCGCAGGACTCGGCCGAGCGCATGGGCGCGATGGTCGAGCCGGGCAGCGCGGCGACGGGCGGGCGGCCCGAGTCGGTTCGGCCGGCACAGGCTGACGACGCGACGGGACCGGACACCGGGTCGGGCGCGGTCGCACCTCAGAGGTAGCCCCCCCCCCCCCCCCCCCCCCCCCCCC
>JBEANR010000085.1:0-9651 GCA_041165365.1 Actinomycetota bacterium
ACATTCGCCGAAGCCGTTCTCGACAACGGCAAGTTCGGCAAGCGCGTCGTCCGGTTTGAGACCGGCCGGCTCGCGCAGCAGGCCCAGGGCGCGGTCGCCGCGTACCTCGACGAGGACACCATGCTGCTCAGCGCGACGAGCGCCGGCAAGCATCCGAAAGACAACTTCGACTTCTTCCCCCTGACGGTGGACGTCGAAGAGCGTTCGTACGCCGCGGGGAAGATCCCCGGCTCGTTCTTCCGTCGCGAGGGGCGACCGTCCACCGAGGCGATCCTCGTCTGCCGCCTCATCGACCGGCCGCTGCGCCCGTCATTCGTCGAGGGCCTCCGCAACGAGGTGCAGATCGTCATCACGGTGCTGAGCATCGCGCCGGGCGAGTTCTACGACGCCCTCGCGATCAACGCGGCCTCCGCGTCGACCCAGATCTCCGGGCTCCCGTTCTCGGGTCCGATCGGTGGCATCCGTCTCGCCCTGATCGACGACCAGTGGGTCGCGTTCCCCAAGTTCGAGCAGCTCGAGCGGGCCGTCTTCGACCTGACGGTCGCGGGTCGCCTCGTCACGGACGATCAGGGCAACGAGGATGTCGCGATCATGATGGTCGAGGCCGAGGCCACCGAGCACGCCTGGGGCCTCATCCAGGGCGGAGCCACCAAGCCCGACGAAGCCGTCGTCGCACAGGGCCTCGAGGCCTCGAAGCCGTTCCTGCTGCAGCTCATCAAGGCGCAGGCCGAGATGGCCGCGGGTTCGGCGAAGGAGATCCGCGACTACCCGGTGTTCCTGCCGTACAGCCAGGCCGCGTACGACGCCGTCGCCGAAATCGCCTACGACGAGCTCATCGGCGTCTACCAGATCGCCGCCAAGACCGAGCGCCAGAACGCCGACGACGCCCTCAAGGAGCGCGTCAAGGCCGCCATCCAGGCCAAGGTCGAGGCCGGGGAGCTCGGTGGGGAGATCCCGCCGATGGTCAGCGCGGCCTACAAGTCGGTCACCAAGACTGTCGTGCGCGGGCGCATCCTCAGCGAAGGTGTGCGCATGGACGGGCGTGGGCTCGCCGACATCCGTCCGCTGGATGCCGAGGTGCAGGTCATCCCGCGCGTGCACGGCTCCGCGATCTTCCAGCGCGGCGAGACCCAGATCCTGGGTGTCACCACACTGAACATGCTCAAGATGGAGCAGCAGATCGACAGTCTCGCGCCGGTCACCAAGAAGCGCTACCTGCATCACTACAACTTCCCGCCCTACTCGACCGGTGAGACCGGCCGGGTCGGAAGCCCGAAGCGTCGCGAGATCGGGCACGGCTTCCTCGCCGAGCGCGCGCTCGTGCCGGTGCTGCCGAGCCGCGACGAGTTCCCCTACGCGATCCGCCAGGTGTCCGAGGCTCTCGGCTCCAACGGTTCGACGTCGATGGGTTCCGTCTGCGCGTCCACCCTGTCGCTGCTCAACGCCGGTGTGCCGCTGCGTGCCCCGGTCGCCGGCATCGCGATGGGACTCGTCACCGACCAGTTCGAGGGCCAGACCCGGTACGCCGCCCTCACCGACATCCTCGGTGCCGAAGACGCACTCGGCGACATGGACTTCAAGGTCGCCGGCACCTCGGACTTCGTCACGGCGATCCAGCTCGACACCAAGCTCGCTGGGCTCCCGTCGGCCGTGCTCGACGGAGCGCTCAAGCAGGCGAAGGAGGCGCGCACCGCCATCCTCAACGTGCTGAACGCCGCGATCGACGCCCCCGACGAGATGGCGCCCACCGCACCCCGCGTCATCTCGGTGCAGATCCCGATCGACAAGATCGGCGAGCTCATCGGGCCGAAGGGCAAGACGATCAACCAGATCCAGGATGACACCGGAGCCGACATCTCGATCGAAGACAACGGGACCGTCTACATCGGTGCCGTCGACGGTCCGTCGGCAGAGGCCGCGCGCGCCGCGGTCAACGCGATCGCCAACCCGCTGAACCCGGAGATCGGCGAGAGGTTCCTCGGGACCGTCGTCAAGATCGCCGCGTTCGGCGCCTTCGTCTCGCTCACCCCAGGCAAGGACGGCCTGCTGCACATCAGCGAGGTGCGCAAGCTCGCCGGCGGCAAGCGCGTCGAGAACGTCGAGGACGTGCTCGGAATCGGTCAGAAGATCCAGGTCGAGATCACCAAGATCGACGACCGCGGAAAGCTGTCCCTCGCTCCGGTGGTGGAAGAGGGCAACGGTGCCGGCGGCGAGAACAACGGCGGTGGGGCCGGAAGCAGCGCCACCGAGAGCGGCGACACCGATTCGTCGGCCGCGGCCTCCGACGGCCCGGACGCCCCCGCCGAGGGCTGATCCGCGCAGTCCGCGCCATCCGCATCACCCGAGGAGCCCGTCCCGCATCGCGCGGGGCGGGCTCCTCCGCGTGGGTCGTGAGCGCGGCGCGAACACCTGCTCTCGAGGCTCGGACCGGCTCGAGGCTTCGACCGGAGGGGTCTGACTAGCGGTCTGACCCCAGAACCCGTGCGATCAGGTCCGTCGTTGACACACCCGCCGTGTATGGAACGAGTCGGAGCATCCCCCGCTCGATCGCCGGCCCGTACACCTCCGCCAGAACCGAGGGGGCGGTGTCGTCGCCGTGCACCACGAAGGAGATCCGGTGTTCCGCGAGGAACTCCGCCGTCAGTACGGAGGGGGCATCCTCGACGACTTCGTCGACATATCTGCACGCGGCTATCACCGTCGTCCGCTCGGACAGCGTCATGATCGGCACGCGCTTGTAGGCCGCCGTCGAATCATCGGACAATACGCCGACGATCACCTCGTCTCCGAACTCACGGGCGGATCGGAGGAGGGCGACGTGCCCCGCGTGGAACAGATCGCCGACCATGTCGACGTAGACCCGGCGACCCCGTCGGGTGCTCTCTATTCGCGTCACCACGGTTCAATCTCATCACGGCCCGGTCCGCGGCGCGATCCACGCGCGGCGGGTCCCCGCCACTCGAACGGGTCGGAGACGCGGATGCCGCGGCGATACGCTCGACCGATGAAGCCGTTCCTCCTGCTGGCGACGCGGGCTGAAGACGAAGCGGCCGACGGCGAGTACGCCGCGTTCCTCACCGCGGGCGGGCTCGAGCCACCCGAACTGCATCGTGTCCGGCTCGAATCCGGCCCCATGCCGCGGATCGACCTCGACGACTACTCGGGCCTCATCGTCGGCGGGAGCCCGTTCACCACGAGCGATCCGACGGACGAGAAGTCCGACATCCAGCTCAGGGTCGAGGCGGAGCTCGCCGAGCTCATCGACGAGATCATCGCGCGGGACTTCCCGTTCCTCGGCGCGTGCTACGGCATCGGCCTGCTCGGCGGCCACCTCGGGGGAGTGGTCGACACCTCCTGGCCGGAACCCGTCGGACCCGTCGAGGTGGCACTGACCGCCGACGGAGCGGAAGACCCGGTCTTCGCCGCACTCCCGGAGAGATTCGCCGCCTTCGTCGGACACAAGGAGGCCTGCTCCATGCTGCCGACCGGCGCGGTGCTGCTCGCCACGGGGGAGGCCTGCCCCGTGCAGGCTTTCAGGATCGGCCGTCACGTCTACGCCACGCAGTTCCATCCTGAGCTCACCCGCGAGGGCATCGCGACACGCATCAGGGTCTACCGGGACCACGGCTATTTCGAGCCGGAGGAGGTCGATGCGCTGATCGCCGTCGCCGCCGCCTCGGATGTCTCGGAGCCCGGCGCAGTGGTGCGCGGCTTCGTCGAGGCGCACGGGGTCCGCTGAGCAGGGAGGTCGCAGCGGGTCGGCGCGGCGGGGCGCGGCGTGTCGCCACCCTCACCTTTCACGGGAGGGTAAGACTTCGGCCATGGCACCGCACAGCGGTGTCGATGCCGAGCGCCACGAAGGGGTCGCGATGACGATGAGTCGAGGAATGACCATGCGGATCACCGCGACCGGATTCACCGTGCGGCCTGCCCGGCATCGCGGGGCGGGGCGCTGGTCGCGGGCCCTCGGGCGGGGCGTGCGCTCGCTCGTCGTCTCGGCCGCTGCGGCCATGATCGTGCTGGCGATGGTGACGAGCGACCCGGTCTCCCACGTGCGAGGCTGATCGCGGAGGCGAATGATGTCAGACGGGGGGCGTCGGGTCAATGGCAGCGCATGATCGGGGATGTCCGCGGGATGTCGGGGGCCGGTGACATAGTGTCGTCTAAAGCCCGTCGCGACCCGCAGACGACCGCTCCGGACCTCTGCCCGAACGGGAGCTGGACATGACCGAATCGACGCCCCTGCCGGCGACGACTTCGGCGCCCGCGACGAGGCCCAATGTGGCCCCCGCTCCGGTGGCCGCCACCCGGCGCCATCCACGTCCCGAGGGTGGTGACGACACCCCGGTGACCGGTCCGATCTCGGTGAGACGTCGGGCCATCGGGCACTCCGACCTCCGCGTATTCCCCCTCGCGATCGGCGGCAACGTGTTCGGCTGGACCGCCGATGCGGCGGCCGTCGACGGCATCCTCGACACCTACTCCGACCTCGGCGGCAACTTCGTCGACACCGCCGACTCCTACGCGGCGGGTCGCAGCGAGATCATGATCGGCGATTGGATGCGCGACAGACGCATGCGCTCGCACATGGTCGTGGCCACGAAGGTCGGCAAGGGCGACCAGCATCCCGGGGTCACGCAGAAGGCCATCACCCGCTCGGTGGAGGCCTCGTTGCAGCGACTCCGCACCGACTACATCGACCTCCTGTATCTGCACATCGACGACGAGGCCGTGCCCTTCGAAGAGACCCTCCTCGCCGTCGACGCCCTCGTCGGCGCGGGCAAGGTGCGCTACGTCGGTGCCTCCGACCACTCGGGCAATCGGCTCATCGAGGCGAGGGTCATCTCGGCGCAGCTCGGAGCTGCCCCGCTCGTCGCTGTGCAGAATCAGTACAACCTCGTGCATCGCCGTGAGTACGAGGGCACGATCGCCCGCGTCGCGAGTCAGTTGGGTCTCGGCGTCATGCCGCGGTTCGCCCTGGCGAGCGGCTTCCTGAGCGGCAAGTACAGGTCGCGATCGGATGCCGCGGCGAGCCGTCGTCGGAGCGAGGTCTCGGCCTACGTCACCCGCTTCGGTCTGCGCGTGCTCTCGACGATCGACCAGATCGCGGCCGAACACCACGTGGCGCCGGCATCCGTGGCCCTCGCCTGGCTGCTCACCAAACCGAACATCGTGGCTCCCGTGGTGAGTGCGAGCAGCTCGGAGCAGGTGCTCGATCTCGTGGCCGCCGTCGCGGTGCCGCTGACCCGACACCAGGTGGCCGAACTCGACCGGGTCAGCGCCTGACCGCTCCGCGCCGCGTCATGAGCGCTGGGTCATGAGGCGGGGTGAGACCCGGAACCGTTGGGATCCGGGTCCACCCGCACCGCCGCTCGGACACCAACCGCTGCGGCGGCGAGCCTGCGCCGACAGGCTCGGCTATCGGGCGCCGCCGAGGATCCTGTCGACCACCCGGTAGAGCGCGGCCGACGCCGAGATCGGGTCGCCCGCGTAGCCACCGGCCATCGCTCCGTCGCGGGCGAGCATGAGCTCGTCCGCAGCGTCGCCGGGCAGCGGGTTACCCGCAGACCTCAGCAGTGACGAGTACTCGTCGGTGATCCAGTCGCGATGCTCGGCCACGAGGATCCGGACGGGGTGCAGCGGATCGGAGAACTCCGCCGCCGCGTTGAGGAACGGGCATCCGCGGAACCGCTCGCGATGCACCTCGTCGGAGATCGCCGTCATGAGCGCGCGGATCACCTCGGTCGGGTTCGTCTCGGCAGACTGGAGCGAGGCGAGGAACTCGTGCTCGAGCGAACTGCGCACCTTGAGGTACTCGAGGATCAGCTTGTCTTTCGAGCCGTAGTGCTTGTAGAACGTGGCCTTCGTGACCGACGACTCGCTGATGAGCCTGTCGATGCCGACGGCGCGGATGCCCTCCTCGTAGAAGAGCCGATTCGCCGTCTCGAGAATGCGCTGTTTGGCTGCGGCGATCGGGTATCCGTTCTCCCCCACGGCGACGGGCGCGACGGGCGGATGCACCGACGCTGCCCGGAGGTCTGCGGGTGAGATGGCGGCGGGTGCGGCGTCCGCGGATGTGGTGCCTGCGTGGGTGGTGCCTGCGTGGGTGGTGTCTGCGTGGGTGGTGTCTGCGGTGCGAAAGTCTGTCGTCGTCACGACGCTGCTCCCTCGGGCTCGGAGTCCCCGACGACCGTGTCGGGGAGTCGCCCGGAACCTCCGTGGTTCCGGCATGGTGCGGCAGGTGGAGATCGGGTCCACGAGCGGTGATCGCGCCCTCAGGGGTGGTGGCGCAGTGATCACAGTAGCGGCGACCTGCAAAACAGACAAGTCTGTTTGTCCACCTTTCTGACGGAGTGTCATCTCACGGCCTCCCGGAGCAGTCGGTGGTGATGGCTAGGCTCGACTCCGATGAACGGTGCAGTGCAGTTCCCTCTCGGTCTGGCCGAACTCTCCTTCACCGCATCCGGTGACTCCCTGGTGAGGCGCACGGTGCTTCCGAGCGGCGTCCGCATCCTCAGCGAACGCGTGCCCGGAGCGCGCAGTTCCACGATCGGCTACTGGGTCGCCGTGGGCTCCAGGGACGAGCATCCAGACACCCTCGGGTCGACGCACTTCCTCGAGCACCTGCTCTTCAAGGGCACGTCATCGCGGTCGGCGCTCGACATCGCCGTCAGCTTCGATGCGGTGGGCGGCGAGCACAACGCGCTGACCGCCAAGGAGTACACCTGCTATTACGCGAAGGTGCAGGACCGCGACCTGCCGATGGCCGTCGAGGTGATCGCCGACATGCTCACGTCGTCGCTGCTCGACCCCGAGGAGTTCGACAACGAGCGCGAGGTGATCCTCGAGGAACTCGCCATGGCCGACGACGATCCAGCGGATGTCGCGGGCGAGCGTCTGTACGAGGCCGTGTTCGGTCGGCATCCCCTCGGACGCCCGATCGGCGGCGACGCGACGACCATCGGGGCTGCAACCCGAGACGCGGTGTGGAGCCACTATCGCGCCAACTACCGGGCCCAGGACCTCGTCATCACGGTCGCCGGCGCCGTCGACCACGATGACCTCGTGCGCCGGATCGAGACGGCGCTCACGTCGGCGGAGTGGGATCCCGGAGTCCAGGGCGAACCCGTGGCGCGACGCTCGGCCGAGGAGACCGCCATCGATCGCGGCTCGCCGCTCGTCGTGGTGCAGCGACCCATCGAGCAGGCGAACGTGCTGCTCGGACTCCCCGGCCTGATCGCGAGTGATCCCCGGCGGGCGACGATGAGCGTGCTCAACTCGGTGCTCGGCGGCGGCATGTCGTCGCGATTGTTCCAGGAGGTGCGCGAGAAGCGCGGCCTCGCGTACTCCGTCTACTCGTTCGCGGGAGGCTATTCGGACGCTGGCATCGTCGGCATGTACGCGGGGTGCGCCCCCGCCAAGCTCGATCAGGTCACCAGGCTCATGCTCGACGAGTTCTCCCGATTGGCCGCCGACGGCATCACCGCCGACGAACTGGCCCGTGCGGTGGGTCAGTTGAGCGGCGCCTCGGCTCTCGCCCTCGAGGACTCGGACACGCGGATGTCGCGGCTCGGGCGTGCGGAACTGACACTCGGCGAGTTCACCGACCTCGACGAGACGCTGCGCAGGCTCTCCCTGGTGACACGCGATGGCGTGCGCGCCCTGGCCGCCGACCTCCTGGAGCGGCCGCTCTCCGTCGCCGCCGTCGGCACCGTCGACGAGTCGGTGCTCGATGCCATCGTCACCCGGGAGGTCACAGCCTGATGCCCCACTTCCTGTACCTCGTCCGGCACGGCGAGCAACTCGACGCGGAACACGGCCTGCCCGACGGCCCGCTTTCGGGTCGCGGTCGTCGGCAGGCGAAAGCCATCGCCGACAGACTGAGTGGGGTGCCCTTCACTGGCGCCTGGCACTCCCCGCTGGAGCGGGCGGCCGAGACGGCGGCGATCATGACGGCGAGCATGCCCAGTCTCGATTCGCAGCCGTCCGCCCTGCTGTTCGACTGCATCCCCTCCGGGCCCACGCCGGACATGCCTCAGGCGTTCCGTCCGTGGTTCGGGTCGGTCACCGAGGCGGAGATCGAGGCCGGATCCGCGCAGGTGGCCGATGCCGCGGCCGAATGGCTGACGCCGTCGATGGAGACCAGGCACGACCTGCTCATCACCCACAACTTCGTCATCGGCTGGTTCGTACGGGAGGTGTTCGAGGCACCGGCGTGGCGGTGGATGGGCACGAATCAGGCGAATTGCGGGCTCACGATCATCCGGGTGCGCTCGGCGAAGGCTCCGGAGCTTGTGACCCACAACGATCTCGGGCATCTCCCCGTCGAACTGAGGACGGGACTGCGCGAACCCCAGACCGTGTGACCACCGGCGCCGACGTCACTCCAATTCGGTCGTGAGGTTCTTGCCCAGCCACACCGTCGCGTTCGGGTTGTCGTTGTAGGCCGAGATCGGCACGAAGCCGGTGCGCGCATAGAGGCGACCGGCGGCCTCCTGGGCCACGTGGGTGTCGAGCACGAGCTCGCTCGCCCCGAACGCGCGGGCGCGGGCCTCGAGTTCGTCGAGCAGGGCGGCCCCCACTCCCGTCGATCGTGCACCGGGGTCGACCCACAGGTGCTTGAGCTCGAACCGGGTGACGCCTGCCCCGTGACGTCGCCCCCCGAGCGGATCGAGAAGACGGATGCCGCCGCAGCCGACATCGCTTCCCATCTCGCTGCGCGCCACCACGAACACCCCGCGCGGCGGCACGAACCGGTGCGGTTCGGGAAAGCTCGTGCGGTACGCGGACGGCCCGCCGGGAAAGGACGCCGCGCGTGCCGCGAAGTAGTCGGTCAGCAGAACGCGAGCCGCGGCATCCGTCACGGGCATCGCGCGGAAGTCGACCATGCGGCAAGCCTAGATCGCGGCCGCTGCTGCTGCTGCCGCTGTAGCCGGATGCCCCGCACCGGACGACCGTCGTGCGATGGGTAGATTGGCGGTATGACAGTGAGAGTCGCCGTGGTGGGCGCCAGCGGACGACTCGGCGCCGTGGTCTCGCGGCTGGTGCGCGAGGCCGACGACCTCGAGCTCGTCGCCGAGCTGGACTCGCGGTCGCCGCTCGACGACATGCTCGAGGCCGAGGTGGTGGTCGATGTGACTGTGCCCGCGGTCAGCGGCACGGTCGTCGACTTCGCGGTGGGCCACGGGCTCAATGTGCTCGTCGGCACGAGCGGATGGTCGGGCGAACGCATCGCCTCGCTCACCACGAAGCTGGCGTCGCTGCCCGAGCAGGGTGTCGTGATCATTCCGAACTTCTCGATCGGTTCGGTTCTCGCGACGCGATTCGCCGCGATGGCCGCCCGGTTCTTCGATTCGATCGAGATCGTCGAGACCCATCACCTCTCGAAAGTCGACTCGCCGTCGGGCACCGCCGTGCGCACCGCCGAGCTCATCGGGGCGGCGCGCGCCGAGCTCGGTCCGGTGGTCGCGCCGCACACCGATCAGCGCTCGCGAGGGCAGCAGGTGTCGAGCATCCCGATCCACAGTCTGCGCATGCAGGGCGTCGCCGCGCGGCAGGACGTCGTGTTCGGCGGGTCCGGCGAACTGCTCACCCTGAGCCACGAGACTCTGTCGTCGAGTTCCTACGAGGTGGGCGTGCTTCTCGCGGTTC
>JBEANR010000086.1:0-3113 GCA_041165365.1 Actinomycetota bacterium
CTCGCGACGCAACACCTCATCGACCTCGGGCGCCGTCGGATCGCCACCATCACCGGGCCCGGCGACATGCAGGCCTCCCTCGAACGGCTCGCGGGCTGGAGGGCGGCCCTCGCCGGCGCCGGGCTCGACGACGACCTCAGCGCGCGCGGCGACTTCACCCGCGCGAGCGGCGCGGCGGCGATGCGCGAACTCCTCACCCGCGCACCCGACCTCGACGCGGTGTTCGCCGCGAGTGACCTGATGGCCGTCGGCGCCATCTCCGTGCTCAGGGAACGCGGCATCCGTGTTCCCGACGACATACCGGTGATCGGATTCGACGACAGCCCGGCCGCGACGAGCGAGGAGATCGGCATCACGACGGTGCATCAGCCCTCGTACGAGATGGGAGGGCGAATGGCGCAGGTCATGCTCGGGCTCCTGAAAGGCGACGACGTCGAGCGGCACAGCATCCTGCCGACCTATCTGGTCAGGCGCGAGTCGGCGTAGTGCTCACCTCCAGGGCATCGGGTTGCGGCCGGTTCAGCGAGCTCGCTCAGTCGTACTCGACGCCCGCGGCATCCAGCCGGGAACGGATGACGCGCACCGCATCGTCGCTCGAATCGACGAGCACGAACCTGCGCCCGATCGAGGCCGCCGCCGCGCCCGTCGTGCCACTGCCCGCGAAGAAGTCGAGCACCCAGTCGCCCTCGCGGGAACTCGCCTGGATGATGCGACGCAGGATGCCGACGGGTTTCTGCGTGGGGTAACCCGTCTTCTCACGGCCCGTCGGGCTGACGATCGTGTGCCACCAGACATCCGTCGGCAGCTTGCCCCGCTCGGCCTGCTCGGGTGTCACGAGCCCCGGCGCCATGTACGGCTCGCGGTCGACGGCCGTCGAATCGAAGTGGTAGCCGGAGGGATTCTTCACGTACACCAGGATCGTGTCGTGCTTCGCGGGCCAGCGCGATCTCGACTTCGCGCCGTAGTCGTAGGCCCAGATGATCTCGTTGAGGAAGCACTCGCGCCCGAAGAGGGCGTCGAGCAGCACCTTCGCGTAGTGCGCCTCGCGGTAGTCGAGGTGCAGGTAGAGCGTGCCGTCGTCGGCGAGCACGCGCCAGGCCTCGGCGAGCCTCGGTTCGAGGAACGACCAGTAGTCGTCGAACTCGTCGTCGTAGCTGAGCAGGTCGCCGCGGATGCGCTCGTACTGCTGCCCCTTGAACCCCCTAACGGTGCCTGTCGGGCTGCGCACGCTCGTCGTGGTGCGCCGCTGCTGGCTTCGCCCGGTGTTGAAGGGCGGGTCGAGGTACACGACGGTGAAGGCGCCGTCGGGGAGGGACGCCACGACCTCGAGGTTGTCACCGTGTTCGACCCGATTGCGGGCGGTCGGCGACCAGGCTCGGGGCATGGGTCTCATTGTCGCGCACGCAGGCCCCGGGATGAGCGCGCGCGTCGCCACCCTCACGGCACGCGGTGCAGCCATTCCTCCGTGCCGAACTTCTCCGCCACAAGCTTCTGCGCCGCCGCGAGTTCGTCGAGTGTCACGTCATCCGGGGTCGACCCGTGGAGCTTCGTGAAGGTCTGCTCCATGCGCTCGATGATCTCGGCGCGACTGAGTCCGGTCTGGCTCCGCAGTGGATCGACGCGCTTCGCTGCGCTCTTGGTTCCCTTGTCGCTCATCTTCTCGCGGCCGATGCGCAGCACCTCGACCATCCGGTCGCCGTCCATGTCGTAGCTCATCGTGACGTGGTGGAGCACCGCTCCGGCATCCGCCGATCCACCGCTGATGCGCTTCTGAGCCGCCCCTCCGATCTTGCCGGTGGGCGAAGTGATGTCGTTGAGCGGCTGGTACGAGGCGTCGATGCCGAGCGACTTGAGCGCGATGATCACCCACTCGTCGAGGAACGCGTACGAGTCGGCGAAAGTCATTCCCTGCACGAGGTCGGCCGGCGCGTAGATGGAGTAGGTGATGACGGTCCCCGCCTCCATGAACATCGCCCCGCCCCCGGAGATGCGTCGCACGACGTCGAAGCCGTACTTCGCCGCGTTCTCGAGGTCGACCTCGTTCTTCACCGACTGGAAGCTGCCGATGACCACGCCCGGCTCGTTCCACTCCCAGATGCGCAGGGTCGGTGCGCGTCGACCCGCTCCGACCTCGTCGGCGAGAACCTGGTCGAGGGCCATCTGGAGCACCGGCGGATAAGCGTCGCCGTGGATGAGCTTCCATTCGTAGTCCGACCAGTCCGTCGCGTGGGCCAGCGACCGACGGATGGCGGTGGCGACGGCCTCGGGCGAGAACCCGAGCATGGTGACATCGGCCGGCAGGGCGGAGCGGATCGCCGTGGCGAGCCTCGCGGCATCCGTGGTCTCCGGAAGTCCGTTCACGGCGCGGTCGATCGCCTCGAGAGCGCCGTCGGGCTCGAGGAAGAAATCGCCCGCGAGCCGGAAATCGGCGATCCTGCCGTCGACGACCTCCAGATCGACGACCACGAGCTTGCCCCCGGGAACCTTGTACTCACCGTGCATGGCGGCCACCTTTCGTCGTGATCGAGCCTAGGCGCGGTCGATGGGGTGTGCGCGGTCGAGTCGGGTGGGTTGTGCGCGGTCCACCGTGTCGCCCTACGGATGTCGCGCGCCCGAGTCAACGCCTGACTCCGCCGATCCTCGACGCCTACGGTGGACTCGACGAAAGGCACCCCATGACCCACCGCGACAATGCTGCCGAGCACGAGGCATCCGAGGCTCCGGAACGCGAAGAGCAGAACATCGCCGACGTGCCGAACAACGACGGGGCACAGCGGCCCGCGCCCGACATCGACGAGTCCGACCGGGCCGCATCCGAGGAGAGCCGCCGGATCGCCGCCGCGCAGGACACGGAGCTGTAGCCGCGGCGCGGAGCCCTTCGACAAGCTCAGGGACCCGAGTTGCGCGAGAGCCCCCGGGTCGCTGAGCCTGTCGAAGCGCGCCACCGCGCAGGGCCCTTCGACAAGCTCAGGGACCCGGATTGCGCGGAGAACACCCGGGTCGCTGAGCTTGTCGAAGCGCGCCACCGCGTAGGGCCCTTCGACAAGCTCAGGGACCCGAGTTGCGCGAGAGCCCCCGGGTCGCTGAGCCTGTCGAAGCGCGCCACCTCGTAG
>JBEANR010000087.1:0-8956 GCA_041165365.1 Actinomycetota bacterium
CGATCGTCGATCCGCCGAACCAGGTCACAGAGTCGCGAAGCCATCTGCGAAACATCCGCTGCCGATCGAGCGTCTCGGTGTAGCTCTTGAATCTGGAGTATTCGCGGCGGCCCTTCCTGACTGCCCTTACGGCGAGGGCGACGACGAGGGCGAGGAAGACGAGCCCGAGAATCAGGGGCGCCGCGGGATCCTCTGGGCTGATCACCTCCTCATCCTCTCAGGCGATCCATGGCACGAGCGGGGCCGGGAATGCGAGAAGCCGTCGACATGCACACCGCGATCGGCGACGCCCGCCGAGCGGAGCAGGTGGCGACGATGATGCGCAATCAGTTCGCCCAGGTCGCCGAACGGCTCCTGACGATCCCGGCTAAAGAACCCCAGGGCGCCAGTGGCACGGGCGACCGGGAACTGCGTGACCCGCGACTCCGCGCCATCGATGGGATGGCGGCCCCCGGGACCAGGTCACCGGTCCCGAACATGCTGCTCCTTACCACACGGAAGACACCGGCTGCGCCGCGGGAGCGCGACGGGCGCGGACGAGAATAGGAAGAGGTAGATCATGGCCGAGGAAACTGATGGCGTGCGAGACGTTTGACGATTCGCTGCGCATTGCACTGACCGTCGCATCGCAATTCGCGGAACGAATCGCGCGGGTCCGCGAGCAGCTAGCCCGACAGCGTGAGGCCGGAGCGAATCAGGAAGCCCGCGAATTGTTGACGCGGTTCGAAGCTGAGCGCGGAGCGGCGCGGGCGAGCCTCGCACCTGTCCAGCTGTCCGAATGGTGGGATCACGCCAGCCCACAGGCGATCGCCGATATGCACGAGACAGCGACGGTGTGGCGCGACGTCGACGACGTCGCCCACAGTGCCAGCGTGACCATCCGCCGTGAAGTCCTCCAGCGAAATCAGATTGATATCAATCAACCGGGTGCCGACACCGCCGCGGTCGCGGCAGCACTGGCTCAGGCGGAACGAGACAGGGCGAATGCTGCAGCTGAGCGTGCGCAGGCAGGGCACGAGCTCACCGCGACCCAGTTGCACTTCGCGCAGGCTGATCAGCACGAACGGGATGCGGAGGCCGCCGCTCAGAAGGATCCTGCGGGCAGCGGTGTCGACGGGGGACAGGAGACGCCAACTGACCTCGAGCAGCGTCGCGACATCGCTCAGGAGAGCGGTTCGCAGCTGTATGACAGCGCGGAACGCCGACAGCAGTTCGCCAGCTCGCTCGAGGCGAAGGGCATCGGTCAGGATACGATCGCGGCCAGGATGCGTGCCGACAGTGAGAACGCCCAGCACCCCCGCGAAGCCGTCAGCAATGGATCAGGCAAGGCGACTCAAGGGCGGAGAAAAGCGAGCAGCGCAGTGCAGCAGCGCGACCGCAGCGGGCTCTCACGATGACCGTCTTTCTTTAGGCTCACAGGATGAATGTCGACGATGGGCTTGTCCCGGCCAGTTACGGGAGCATCCTCGCCGAGCTGAAGCAACGAGTCCGGAATGCTCAGTTTCAAGCGCAACGTCGGGTAAACACGGAACTCATCCAGCTCTACTGGTCGATCGGCCGGACCATTCTCGATCAACAAGCGATCGAAGGATGGGGGAGCGGTGTTGTGGGGCGCCTCGCCGCCGACCTGCGGGCGGAGTTTCCTGCGATCAAAGGGTTCTCGCGCTCGAACCTGATGTACATGCGAGCGTTCGCTGAGGCCTGGCCATCTCCCGACGCGATTGTTCAACAGCCTGTTGGACAATTGCCCTGGGGCCACATCACCACGCTTCTCGACAAATTCGACAATGAATCAGCCCGGGATTGGTAAGCAGCGGCTGCCGTTGACCGAGGGTGGTCGCGGAACACGCTGCAGAACCAGATCATGAACAGTACCCGGGAGCGAACCGGCACGGCGCTGAGTAACTTCTCTGCACGGATCCCCGATAGTTCTGACCTGACCCGGCAGATCGCCAAAGATCCGTACGTATTCGACTTCCTCGACATCAGCAAGGACGCAGCAGAGCGCGACCTCGAACAAGCACTCACCGACCGCATCGTCGATACTCTCCGCGAGCTCGGTCCCGGCTTCGCCTTTGTCGGGCGGCAAGTGCACTTCGACGTAGATGGCGACGATTTCTACCTCGACCTGCTGTTCTTCCACGTCGAGCAGCTGCGGTACATCGTCATCGAGCTCAAGACAGGCAAGTTTCAGCCCGAGTACGCCGGCAACCTTGGCTTCTACGTTGCCCTCGTCGACGACCAGCTGAAACGGGCCGCCCACGCACCAACGGTCGGGATACTGATCTGCGGTAGCCGCAACGAGCAGACCGTCCGCTACTCACTCGGCCGCACCGATTCCCCGATGGCGGGCTCGACCTACACCTACGACTCTCTCCCCGAGCCTGAGCAACGCAAGCTTCCAGCCGCGAGTCAACTCACCCGGGCGCTTGTCGAGTTTTCGGGGGAGGGCTCGCTATCTGCCGAACGCAACGCGTCATAATCCCTGTATTGACATAAGGTCAATTATCGGCGTCTTGTTGAAATTCGGCGATCTCATTCCATCTCAACGCGATAAGCGCGGCAAGAGGGCCGGGGTGTTCAAACGGAAGGGCGTGTGTACCGGGGAATCGCTCGAAACGAACGTCAGGCCCGACGAGGGTTGCGACGCTGTCAGCAATGACAGTTCGGTCGTTTTCGCCCACGATGACGGTGGTCGGCTTCGTGGGGCGCTGGAGCCATTGCGGCAGCGGGTTGTCGCGCAGCAGGCTGGCCAGCGCGTCGCGGTAGGCCGGCCACACGTACGTCACGGCGCCTCGAGCGATATCACGAGAAACGTCGGCGGAGTAGTGGCGCGCGATTCGTGGTGCTAACGCTGTCAGCGGGATGCGGAACAGGCACATGAGGCCGCATGCCCAGTCGGCCACCTGGGATCCGTTCATCGCTTTGTTCGCGAGCCAGTTCCGGCCGCCGATCCTCCGCCGGGCCTCGCCGGCGTCGGCGAACGCCGCCGGTTCAACGAGCACCAGTGAGTGGACCAGATCCGGCCGATCGGTCACCATGGTCGCGGCGACAGCTGCGCCGTAGGAGTGCGCGACGAGGAGCACGGGTCCGCGGTTGTGTGCGTCGAGAAGGCGGATGACGGCTGCGGCTTGATCGTCGAGATGGAAGTGGGTGCCGAGGCGCAGCGAGGCACCGAAGCCGAGAAGATCCGGTACGAGGGCGGGGATCTGACGAGTGGCAAGGTCGCGTGCGACCGGCCGCCAGAATGCCGCTGTTGCCCCGAGGCCGTGCAGCAGGACCACTGTCGGCCCCTCAAACCCTCGATAGTCCTCTGCGGCCAGTGGCACCACGCGCGGATCGAATTGTGGCCTGAGGACCGCCCCGCCGGTGAGTCCCACGCCGGGGGGCATCCCCGCGTCGGCTTCAGCACTCCGGGCGCGCAACCAGAGCGTCAGTGCAGCAATATAACCAGCGGTGGCGGTGAGCGCGATCAGCAACCAGGAGACGTCTCCGCCCGGCAGGTAGTGCACCGTGATGTGACCAAGAAACAGGTCCATCCACCGGTAGTGCGGAACTCCAACACGGAACAAGACATCCGGCGCCATAGCGAATAGGTGAAAGCCAAGTACGACGAGGAGGACGAAGCGCGGGCGGGGCGCACCGGTGAGTAGTAGGCCAGCCAGCAGCAGGAGCGCGCTGATGGTCAGCGCGACCAAAAAGTGGGTGGCCCAGTGGAACCGAGCGTCATGGGCACCGTAGGTCGCGAACAGCACGACCTCCGCCGCAATCAGCACCAGGAGTTGCACGGCCAACGACATCGGGTGCAACGGCCGATATGCCTTCGCCCAGACGGCGGGCATGACGCTCAACTGATGGCTCCAGTGATCACGTCGACCTCGAAGGCGTTGAGCTCGTACATCGGGTCGAGAGTGGAATACCGAACCACCCGGGCAGCGTCGATCACGGCGTAACCGACCGGGGAACCTCCGTCGACTGGAGTCGGGATGTCCACCGCGGCGGTCAGCTCCGCTGCCTCCGGAGACCCGGCCACGACGACGACAAGTTCCACACCGTCATCGGACACGGTGTCGCGCCACGCGACATAGCCTGCCCCGTTCGGCGCAGTCCGCTCGAACAGGAGCACGATCGGTCCGTCACCGAAGGTCACGCCGCCCAATTCCGGCGGTAGGCGTGGCCCGTTCAACAACAATCCGTCACGCTGATTCGCCGGATCCGGGTCGTCGAGAGGCCCCGGGTACCGGACCAAGAGAAGGATCACCAACGTCAACGCGGCAGCTGCGGCGATGAACACGGCGATGGGTAGCCACCATCGAAGCGGGGGCTCCGCCCCGGGAAGACGCCCCCAGGTCTTGTCCGCTGGGTCGTCGCAGCAACTGGCAGTTGTTGCCCGTTCGATCGCTGTGGACACAGTGCTCCTCTCCGATCCGCATCACCCTGCGCGCCCTCAAGTAGTGCAGGCACGCCCGCGTCGTGCCGTTTCGAGATCGATTAACTACACGTGTGGTGTTCTGGCTGCTACCGCCTCAGTAGCCAGACGGGCGGGCTACCCGATTGATTCGAGCAGTGCTGCGCAGGCTTGCTCGCAGCGGCGGCACGCTGCCGCGCAGACCTTGCAGTGGTCGTGCATGTCGGCGTGCTGCTCGCACTCGCTCGCGCATGTCGCGCAGGCGGTGCGGCATGCTTCCACGATCGCGCGGGTCATGCCCGTGTCGAACTTCGTCCGCCTGGAAAGCACGTTCGCGGTCGCAGCGCAGATGTCAGCACAGTTGAGGTCGGTGCTGATGCACTGGGTGAGTTCGGCGACCATGTCTTCGCTCAGGCACGCATCGGCGCAGGCGGTGCACACCTGTGAGCACTCCAGACACGCGGCGATGCATTCGGCGAGCACCGCTTTGTCAATGCCGAGGTCTTTCGGGTAGGCGTCCAGCATCTGATCGAGAGCGGTCATGGGGAGTCTCCTTGCATGATGAGGCGGTGACGAGATCGGCGGTCGCCGACCCCTGCTGCTCTGAACGCTATGCGCGATGCGGTGAAGTCGCCATCCCCTGTCGGAACGGTGAGGCGCGAGGCCGACCGTGATCGTCCGCGACAACGTCCGGTTGTCGGGCTCGAACGTCAGCGCCGAAGACAAGTTGTCATTGCGCGGCGACGATCGTTCGCCAGCTGCCACCGAAATCGGCGCTGGTACTGACCCCGCGAGCATCAGCCACAACTAGCAGAGCCGTCGGCGTGGCGGTGTAGGTGAGTGCTTCGACCGGCCCGGTGACCGCACCGGATTCCTGCCACCGCTCCCCCGCGCTCTTCAGCCACACCAATCCGTCACTGTCCACCCCGACAAGCCCGCCGCTTCCGTCGTTCAGTGCCTCGACCAGATACAACGACGGGGCTTCGGGCTCGGCGGCGAAGCTCATACCCCTGTCAACGCTCACGGCGAGGCCCCTCTCCGTCGTCGCGTAGAGCGTGTTGTTCTCGCTGTCGAAGGTGAGATCGCGGGCGAGGATGCTCGCCCCGGTCGACCAGGTCCGTCCACTGTCGTTGCTAACCCGCACGGCACCTACCGCGCCGTCATAGGCGTAGATGTCATGTTTCCCAGAGGTGTTCTGTACAGCGGCGATGTCGTGGAAATCTGCCTTCCCTGTCAGCGACACCGGATTCCAGCTCTTCGCCTGGTCGGTGCTGACGATCAGTCCGAGTGCTGGCAGCTCAGCGTCGGGACCGGACGGATCGGGGTGGCCGGAGCCGAACATGACACCGTCGACCATCGTGAAACCCATGGTGTCCTGTTCGTTGCCCGCGATCGGGCCGTCGAGAGTTGTTGCCGCTCGTCCGGCGTCCACCGGCAACCGGAAAACACCGGTGTGAGTTGCAACGAACAGATCCCCTTCGTTCGTATCCACTCCCAGCCCATGGATATGTTGAAACGCCGGCTCCGTACCCTGCTCCGGGCCGGCAGCAGGGACACCGGAGACGAGGGCGCAGCCAGAGATACCTGCTGCTATGGCTGCGACCGCTGCGACGGTGATCCCAAGGCGGCGCGGACCACGCTCAGGTGGAGTCGAGGGATCAGGCATCCTCATCACTGCCCACCACGAGCCCACGTTGCGCGGATTACGGCGGACCGTTCGTCGGTCACGATCCGACCTGTCCCTTCAGCCAAGCGTACGGATCGACCGGCAGGGTGCCGTCGATGCGGATCTCGAAATGGAGGTGCGCGCCGGTGCTTGCGCCGGTGCTTCCCACTGCCCCGATGATCTGTCCGACGGTGACGGTGTCGCCCACGGAGAGTTCGAGGGATCCTAGGAGCATGTGGGCGTACATGCTGCTTACCTTCTGACCGTCGACGACGTGATCGATGATGATCCACACGCCGTAGGCGCCGCTGGGGTTACCGACTTCGGCCACTACCCCGTCGGCGATGGCTTGGATCGGCGTGCCAGCGCCGGGGTTCATGTCGAGCCCCTGATGGTTGGTCGAGCAGAACCCGCACCCTGCGACGCTCCGGGGACCGAAGCCGCTGCTGATCGGCACCCCCTGGGTGAATGGCCACTGCACTGCAGAGGTGGGGTCGTTGACGAAGGTGCCGGCGACGCTTGAGTAGGACTTCGCCGATGAGGCCACAAAGGTCGGCAGTTTGGGCTTCGGTTTCTCGGTCACTCCGTACCCGTCGCGCACGATGGAGGTCGCCACGCCTCCTCCCACGGCGAGGCTTTGCGCGGTCGATTGCTCGGCATCAGCGGTCTGGGCGATGGCGGGTTCGGTGAGATATGCGTAGGCGGGAAGCATCGACGGGATCACCATGAGGGCGACAGCGGCCGCGGCCGCGGCGCCGTGAATCGAGGCCTTCCACCTGCGCCGAGGACGGGCCGTTATTGTTCGAACCGGTGGCGGCGCGACGGCCGCTCGTCGCGCCCTTCGGGGGCCAGCGGGCGGGGACGCTCGCTCTTGTCGGATGAGGTCCCGGCGGCGTGTGGCGGCCGCTATTTGCGGATCGTTGGTGTGCAAGTCAGGGTGAGAGAGCATTGTTTCCTTGATGACGCTGGACAGCGCAGATGGGTGACGATGTGGAGGGGTCGCTGCGCGCTGAGGCGGCGGCGCAGCGACCCCCGTTCATGGGAGCTGGCGGGCCGTTCGTGCCGGCTACAGCGTGGAGAGGATCTCCGTCATCTCATCGATCTCCGCCTGCTGGGCGTTGATGATCGTCTGTGCGAGTTCGGTCGCTTCCGGGTATTCACCTTCGTCGAGCTCGGTCTGCGCCATCTCGATGGCCCCGTTGTGGTGCTCGATCATCTGCTCGAGAAACAGCCGGCTCGCCTCATCACCGGATGCGGAGTCGAGGTTTCCCATCTCCTCGTCCGACATCATCCCGCTCATGCTGTGGTCCATCTCGCCCATCTCGGCGGATGCGTCCCAGTCCTCGAGCCAGCCCTCCATCTGCTGGATCTCGGGCTCCTGTTCGTCCTTGATCGTCTGCGCAAGTTCAGTTACCTGCGGGTCGATTCCCTGTTTGGCGAGGATCATGTCGGACATCTCGACGGCCTGCTGATGATGCGGGATCATCATCTGCGCGAACATGACGTCCTGGTCGTTGAAGCCCTCGGTCGAACTCGATGACGAGCCGCCAGCGCCAGATTCGGTCGGGACGCAGGCGGCCAGGGTGAGCGATGCGGCGAGGATGCCAGCGATCGCCAGAGACTTGCGGTGGGTGGACATTGTGTAACCAATCAGTAGAAGTTGTGAAGAAGCCCCAGCGCGGGTGCGTCGGGCGTAGCTCATTCCCCGAAGGGAAGCGGCGGTTCTTCAGGTTCTACTGATCGACAGGGCTGTGAGAGAGGGAGGTGGCGCGAGCACCACCAGTTGAGGCAGAGCACGGAGAGATTCGGCGAGGTGCTTCGGAAGCAGCATCCAACTGCTGGCAGCTCGCCGACCAAGGATGAGGGCAACGGTCAGAAGCGCCATCGCGCAGGCCATGCCCAGGCCGAAGCACTCCATAGCGCACATGCCGGTGCAGCCCTCAACAGCCATCACCGACCCGGACCCCGCCACAGTGGCTTCTACCCCCGGTACAGTACCCAACGGCTTGTGCTGCGTCTCAGCGGCGCCGTGTGAATGACCGGAGGACGATGCGGAAGCGGCAGCGGAGGACCCGAGATCCACCGAATGCATTGCGACCAGCCCAAGAATGATCCCGGCGACCGCGAAGATGAGGACCAGGAGCTTCCGCGCTCTGACCGCGCCAACGCTGGGGAGGGCGAACGTGTTCGTATCCATATCTCCCCTTTCCGCTCGGATGACCCGGACCACTCTAATCGAGGCCATATTGTGACGCGATCCTCGCCCGTTCGGCTTGGTCAGCCTGCGATCCGCGGGATCGCGGTGGAGATCGTCATCCTGTTCGGCCGCGATGTGCGGCCGGTCGGAGTGAAGCGTCTCAGCCGCAGGCTGTTGGTGACGACGAAGACGGAGGAGAACGCCATCGCCGCACCCGCGAGGAGCGGGTTCAGCAGCCCGAGCATCGCAAGGGGGATGGCGGCCACGTTGTAGGCAAACGCCCAGAACAGGTTGCCCTTGATCGTCCCGAGCGTGCGCCGGGCCAGGCGCACGGCGTCGGCGACCACGAGCAGGTCGCCGCTGACGACGGTGATGTCGCTCGCGGCGATGGCCGCGTCGGTTCCGGTCCCCATGGCGATTCCGAGGTCGGCGGCGGCGAGGGCGGCGGAGTCGTTCACCCCGTCGCCGACCATCGCCACGACTCGACCGTCAGCCTGCAGGGTGTGGATGAGGTCGAGCTTCCCTTGCGGGGTGACGCCGGCGTGGATCTCGTCGATGCCCACTGCACGGCCGATCGCCGCAGCGGTTCCCGCGTTGTCGCCGGTGAGCAGGACCGGTCGGAGTCCGAGTTCACGGAAGCGGGCGATAGCTTCGATACTCGAATCCTTGACGGTGTCGCCGACGG
>JBEANR010000088.1:0-3802 GCA_041165365.1 Actinomycetota bacterium
CACCCTCCTCGCCGCCGTGGTCACGAACGTGCCGTTCCTGGTGTACCTGATCGCCGTGGGGTCGCCGCTCTCGACGGCGGTGCTGGCGGTGAGCGTGTTCGCGGTCGTCGCCTACTCGGCCAAGGGCCTGCGGTTCAAGGAGCGGCCGGTGCTCGACTCGATCACCTCGAGCATCCATTTCGTGTCGCCCGCCGTTTTCGGACTGACCCTCGCCGGGGCGACGTTCACCCCGCAACTGTGGGCGCTGCTGGCGTCGTTCTTCCTCTGGGGCCTCGCCTCGCACGCCTTCGGAGCCGTGCAGGACATCGTCGCCGACCGGGAGGGTGGCATCTCGTCGATCGCCACGGTCTTCGGTGGGCGCACGACCGTTCGACTGGCGTTCTGCGCGTACGCACTCGCGGGAGTGCTGCTGCTGTCACTCGGCCTCCCCGGTGCGATCGCGGCGGTACTCGCGGTTCCGTACGCGGTGAGTGTGCTGCCGTTCTGGAACATCGCGGATGCCGACGCGGCCCTCGCCAATCGCGGCTGGCGGCGTTTTCTCTGGTTCAACTTCGCGAGCGGGTTCGTGGTGACGATGCTGCTCATCTGGTGGTGCCTCGTGACGGCGCCGTGACGTGCGACCGTGCCCCTTCGGGGCGAGCGCGGCCCGGTGCCGCCCCGCACTCGCTCCGGGCGGGCGCGCTCACTGGCTAGCGTCGCTCACTCCGGCGCGCTTCCCCACCCGAGGTTGAGCGCCATCCGCTCGAGGGTCGCGACGGTCGTCGCGTAGTCGGCTTCGCCCACCCCCTCCGACATCGACGCGCGGAACGCGTCGACCACGAGGGAGAGCCGCTCGAACGACTGCTGCCCCCGCGGCGTGAGCACGTAACCGCTCGGAGACACCGCCACCCAGTCGCTCTCGACGAGCTCCGCGAGTTCACCCTCGATGCCCGACACCGCCGAGACGTCGGCCCCTGCGGCCTCCACTCCGGCGGCCTCCACCCCCGAGACGGATGCCGCGGTGAACGGTGCGACCGCGGCATCCAGTTCCTCCACCGACGCCGGCCCCGAACCGAGCACGTTGAGCAGTTGCCACTGGCGGCGGGTCACGCCGTGCTCGTCGAGGGATCCCTCGAACGATTCGTCGATGAGGCGGTCGACGAGCTTCAGCCAGTATCCGATCGGACGTTGATCAGCCATGACCCCACAGTACGTCCCGCCGCTCGACAGCGTGCGATGCGCGCCGTGTCAGCGATGCGCGCCGTGTCGCGACCCCGTACCACGCCGAGGTCCGCCGCCGTGAGAGCTACTCGATCCGACTCTGCACCGCGCGCACCGGGAGCATCAGCAGAAGACCGGCGAGCAGAACGATGACGATGCCGACGATGCCGAATCTGGTGTCACCGGTGAGGGCGACGAACAGGCTGAACAGTCCGGGCGCGAGGAAGCTGACTGCACGCCCGGTGGTCGCGTACAGGCCGAAGATCTCGCCTTCGCGACCCGGCGGGGTGATGCGCGCGAGAAAGCTCCGGCTCGACGACTGAACAGGGCCCACGAAGAGACACAGCGCGAGGCCAGCGGCCCAGAACCCACCTTTCGCGTCGCCGATGAAGAGCACGGAACTGCCCGCGACGACGAGTCCGACGAGGGATCCGATGATGATCGCCTTCGCGCCGACCCTGTCGTCGAGCCATCCGCCGACGAACGTGCCGATGCCCGCGACGAGGTTGGCGGCGACGGCGAAGTAGATGACCTCCGACGAGCTGAACCCGAACGACTGCGCTGCGATGATCGCACCGAAGGTGAAGACGGCGGCCAGGCCGTCACGGAAGACGGCACTCGCCAGCAGGAACATCAGCACCTGCGGACTCTTGCGGGCGAGCGCCGCGACGGTCTGGAACAGCAGCCTGTAGCTTGCGAAGAAACTGGTGCGGGTGCGACGAGCGGATGCCGGGATCTCGGGCACCCGGCGAAGAAGCGGTATCGCGAACACCGCGAACCACACCGCCGACAGCAGTATCGCGAACCTGATGTCGAGCGACCCGCCATCGGCTCCGGTCGGTGCGGCGAGCAGCCCGCTCGTGGTCTCGCTGCCGAAGCTCTGGATGAACAGCACGAGCAGCAGGATCAGCAGCACGATGCCGCCGACGTATCCCATGCCCCATCCGAAGCCCGACACCCGCCCGACCGTCTTCGGGGTCGAGACCTGCACGAGCATCGCGTTGTAGTTGACGCTCGCGAACTCGAAGAAGACGTTGCCCGCCGCGAGGAGGGCCGCACCGAGGTAGAGGTATGCCGGAACGGGCGCGACGAAGACCATGGCGGCCATCGCGAGTACGACGAGGCCCGTATTGATGGCGAGCCACAGTTTGCGGCGACCGGAACCGTCCGACCGCTGCCCGAGGATCGGCGCGAGGAGGGCGACGAGCACTCCCGCGATGGTGAACGCTCCCGAGATGACCGTGGCGCTCGCCGCCTCGGCGGCGTTCTCGCCCTGCGTCGCGACCACGTCGGGGTCGAAGAACAGGCCGCTCGCGAGATAGGTGCTGAACACGAAAGTGGTGACGACGGCGTTGAACGACGCGGATCCCCAATCCCACAGCGCCCAGGCCCGCACCCACGAGCCCGGCACGGGCGTCGGATCGTCGAGCGTCGCGATGGCGGGGTCCGCGGCCTTGTCGGTCATGGTCGGAGGATATCGCCCGCCGGTCGGCTGCGGTATCAGTGCGGGCACCCTGTCGCGGTGATGGACCGACCACCGCCCGGCGCGGCCCGCGCATGCGAGGATCGACGCATGAGCACCGAACCCGGCACACCGACCTCGGATCACACCAGTGCGGATGACACCAGCGCGGATGACACCAGTGCGGATGGCACCAGCGCGGATGACACGAGCGCGGAGAACACCGGCGCCGCCAACGCCCCGGCGAGCGACGCCGCCGACTACGGCGAATCGCTCGGCTACTCCTCCGGCCTCGACAGCCAGCCCGATGAGGCCGAGGAGGAGGTCGCGCCGGGCGTGCCGACCGACGATCAGGCCTGAGCCGCTGACATCCGCTCGGCGCACGCCACTGGCGCGGCGTCGAGATCTCGACGGAGCCGCGCGAGTCCGTCGCGCACCCTCGTCTTCACCGTGCTGAGGGGCAGTCCGAGCAGGCCGGCCACCTCCACCTGCGTGTAGCCGTCGAGGTAGACGAGGTCGATCGCCTCGCGGTGCAGCGCCGACAGGGTCGTCATCGACCGTCGCACCCTGCGGTATTCGAGGGTCACCTCACCCGCCTCGGCGACATGGTCGAACTCGGGATCGGAGTCGCGGATGCCGACGCGCAGGTCGCGCACTCGACTCGACTGAGACGCGCGCACGCGGTCGACGGCCCGTCGATGGGCGATCGTCGCGACCCAGGTGATCACGCTCGCGCGGTGCGACTCGAATCGGTCGGCGGTCTGCCACACCTCGAGCAGCACCTCCTGGGCGACCTCCTCGGACTGCGCAGGGTCGACCAGGCGCCTCCGGATGCAGCGCACGACAGTGTCGAAGACGCGTCGGTACAGCTGGGCGAAGGCACAGCGGTCGCCGAGCGCGACCGCCGACATGAGCTCGATGTCGGTCGGCACCACAGTTCTCTGCAGTGCAGCATCGAGCCGTGCCTCGACAGGCCGCACAGCACCGTATCCGGTCGTTCCCACCAACGCCATGCCTCCAACCTACGTGTAGGTGGAACGACCTGTCTGCGATGCGGCCGCGATACGGGATGTCGGGGCGAGACCGTTACGGTTTCGTCACCGGACTCGCCGTCCGATCGCGTCCCGTGTGGCGCTCGAG
>JBEANR010000089.1:0-5460 GCA_041165365.1 Actinomycetota bacterium
TTCAAAGCGAGCGCGCTGCGCTGCACGACGTCGGACCAGCGCCCGTCGTAAGAGAACTCGCGCGACCAGAACTTCCAGTTGTCGATGGTTCGGTCGATGCCGGCATCCACCAGCTCAGGAGTCAGGATGCGCAGCGGCTCGCCCTCGGTCGCCGACAGGGCGAGCAGGTGCCGCGAGCCCTTCTGGGTGGTGAACGCGCCGGTCACGCGCTGCGATTCGGGCTCGTCGGCGCCGTGGTTCATGCCGACGACAGCGAGCATGACCCCGTCGACCCGGATGACGGCGCCGTGGGCGGTGCGTTCCACCCACGGCGAGGTCTGATTGAGCGCGGTTCCGGGCGCGACGACCCAGGACATCGCGACCGAGCCTGCGACCCCCTCGACGCGACGGGCGAATTCCGACCACGGGAGGCGGCCGGCGACACCGGTGACGAGGGCATCGGTCATCCGAGCCACTCCCGACTCCGTGGTGAAGGTGGTCTCGAGCACGTTCGTGCCGGGGAGATAGCGGCGTCGCACGGTGAAGTCGTCGACGGGGCGCAACTCGAGGCGGCCGCCGTGGGGGGCGTCGATGATGGCGGCGAACGCCGGTGGTGTGGTGAGGTTCGGGGTCGGAAACCAGTCGACGCTGCCGTCGTCGGCGATGAGGGCGACCGTGCGGCCGTCGCCGATCGCGCCGTAGGAGCGGAGGGCGACGTAGCCGTCGTCGCGGGGGAACGGGGGGCGCGTGCGGCGGGTGGGGGCCATGGTGCTCCATTGTGGCGCGGGGGGTGGGGGCCCTTCGACAGGCTCAGGGACCCGTTGGGCTCCGGGACCCACAGGGGTGGGGCCCTTCGACGGGCTCAGGGAACCGTTGGGCTCAGGGACCCGCAGGGGCGGAGGCCCGGGGACGCGACAGGCTCAGGTGCCCGTGCGGGTCCCTGAGCCTGTCGAAGGGGCGGACGTGCTAGTTCTGCACGTCGCCGCGCCACGCGCCCGTGGCGGCCTGTCGGTCCTCGATGAACTTCTTGAAGTTCTTCAGATCTGACTTGATGGCGACGCCATCCACTCCGAACACCGCCCCGACTTTCTCGAGAAAGCCGGTGGCCTCCCAGTCGAGTTGCACGGTCACCCGCGAGGTGGTGTCGCTCAGCTTGTGAAATGTGACGACGCCCGCGTGGTTCTCGTCGCCGCCGGTGCTGTTCCACGCCACGCGCTCGTCGGGGTGCTGCTCGGTGATCGTGGCGTCGAACTCGCGCTCGGCACCCGCGATCTTGACCTTCCAGTGCGTATGGGTGTCGTCGATCTGATCGATCCGCTCCACGAAGCTCAAAAACTTCGGGAACGACTCGAACTGGGTCCACTGGTTGTACGCGGTCGTGACGGGAACGTCGACATCCACGGATTCGATGACCTGGGTCATGGTGTTCTCCTTACTGTCGTGCAATTGCTGCGGTGGGTTCTGCGGGGTCAGGCCTTCGAGGGCGTCGTCGCGTTGCCGCGCTCGGCCCGGCGCCTCGGCGTCTGGTTCTCGGCGTTGACCATCCAGGCGAACTGCTCGAGCTTCTCGATGATGCCGTGCAGGATGTCGGCGCTCGTCGGGTCTTCGTCGTCGACCTCGTCGTGCACGGTGCGCATCGTGCTCGAAACGGCCTCGAGGCGCGCTGTCACCAGGTCGACGGTCACCGCCGTGTCCACCTCGTCTTCTGGATACTTCTCGAGAGTGGTCGTGGCGGTCACCGTCTCGGAACGGCCGTCGGGCATGCCGCGCAGCGCGCGCATCCGCTCGGCGACCTCGTCCGAGGCCTCCCGCGCGTAGTCGATGATCTCGTCGAGCTGCAGGTGGAGGTCACGGAAGTTCTTGCCGACGACGCTCCAGTGGGCCTGCTTGCCCTGGATGTGGAGCTCGATCAGGTCGACGAGCACCCTCTGCAGGTTGTCTTCCAGCTGTTGTGAGGCTTTCATGCGATGTCCTTCCGGTTCTACATCCGTGTCACCGCGGGGCCGCGCACGTCGCTGACGGCGCGACGGCATCCGTGGGATTGGGGGGATGTCTACGACCCTACGTTCGCCGCCGGTGAGACGGCAGGGCATTGACAGCGGCGACGGAGTCGTTCCGGTTCGACTGAATCGGTCGTGGAGTCCTGCACAACGTGACGGATAACGCGTCGTCTGAGCGCGAGTCGAGCGCGGCTCTCACCAGCTCGAGGGCGTCGGCGGGCGGCATCCGCAGTTCGTGAATGCGGTCGGCGAACGCACGTGCCGCGAGCTGCGCCTGCTGCGTCACCGGGTCGCCGGATGCCGCCACGAAGGTTCCCGCGCGCCCACGGGTCTCCACGATCCCGTCGTGTTCGAGCGCACGGTAGGCGCGCGCGACCGTATTGGGAGCGAGACCGAGCTCGTCGGCGAGGCCTCGGACCGTCGGCAATTTCGCGCCGGCCGCAAGCGAACCCGCCTGCACGGCGTCGACGACCAACACTCGCACCTGCTCGAAGGGCGCGGTCGGCGAGGCCGGATCGATCGTCCAGTCCATGGTCACCACCCCTGCCGCTGCGCTCTGAGAGTGTTAGAATAAATAACTATACATATCGTTTCGACGGAGAGCCGATGGCCGAGCGCGAGTCCGCACACCCCACCAGTCCATTCACTCCTGGTTACGGAAGGAGGCCACTCGTCTACGGAGGCCACGAAGAGGAGATCGACGACCTCCGCGAGGTGTTCCGAACCCTCGATTTCGGCGAGAATCATTCGGTCCTGATCTCAGGCCTTCGAGGTGCTGGCAAGACGGCGATGCTGACGTTACTCCAGGACGCCGCCCGGGGCGAGGGCTGGCTGGTGATCTCCGACGATGCCAGCAAAGGTCTGATGGACCGCGTCATGGAGTCGACCATCCCGATGCTGATCAGCGACCTGGGTGACGGACCGAAGCGTCGGCTCAAGGGGATGGGTATCTGGGAATTCACCGCCGAATGGGAGATCGACAGCAGACAGCGGGAAGTCAAACCGCTCCTCAGGCATGATCTCGTCGCGCTCTCCAGCACCATCGGCAATCGGGGCGTCCTGATCACTATCGACGAGGTGTCGTCGGGCAAGATCCGACTGAGAGAGTTGGCGACGTTCGCCCGAGAGGTGGCGTTCGCTCTTCGTGACGGTGCCAATGTGATGATCGTCCTCGCCGGGGTCAGAGTCGACCTCGATGAGTTACTCAAGCAAGAGCACTCGACCTTCCTTCGCCGCTCCCGTGATCTCGACTTCAAGCGTCTCAGCCCCGGCGACACCATGCACGTGCTCAAGGAGACCTCAGCCATCGGCGGTCGAGCAATCACCGACGATGCACTCCGACGGTTGACGCAGGTCGCACAGGGGTACCCGTATCTGATTCAGCTCGTGGGTGACTATGCCTGGCGAGCTCGTGTGACCGAGCCGAGGATCACCGTCGACGACGCCGAGGTCGCGTTCGAGAAGGGCATTCGAGCGGTGACAGACCGCGTCATCAGCAGGGTCTACCTCGACCTCTCCGAAGTCGACCGGGAGTTCGTGAAGGCCATGGCGGTTGACCAGGGTCGCTCCAGAATCTCGGACATCGTGAAACGGATGGACAGGACGCCGCAGTACGTGCAGGTCTACAAGAACCGTCTCATCTCGTCCGGCTACGTGGAGCAGGCCGGTCATGGCTGGGTGCGTTTCTCGCTCCCGTATCTCGATCAGTACATTCAGACCCTGATCGCCTCGGACCTCACCGACGGCGAGACCGACGAGGTCGACGACTGGGCGGGATTCCCAGCGCCGGAACTGTAGCCGCGACGCAGGGCAGTGAGCACGACCCGGCCACGCGGGCGCTTCGGGTGCGCTCGCGGGGCCGGATCCGGCGGGCTTCGGGATCCTCGCCGTGGTCCAGGGGTATACAAACCTGTCGATCCCTGTGGGATGAGTATGGGGTACAGGCTCGCGTCGGCACAACGCCGTACGAGCACCCAGTTCGGGGGTCGGCGCCACCTGTCGTCACATCGGCGTGCGCATCATCCGAGCGCAGCAGAATGGACGGATGACCACGCTCGCTCCCGACCGCTCGACCCTCAGCCTGCCGGTGCTCGACCTGAGCCGCCTCGATGGGCCGGACGCCGCCGCCTTCCTCGCGGAGCTCCGCGAGGCGACCCACGACTTCGGCTTCTTCTATCTGACCGGGCACGGTGTGGATTCGGGGTTGATGCGCCGCGTCATCCATGTCGCCCGGGAGTTCTTCGCCCTTCCGGATGCCGACAAGCTCGCGATCGAGAACCTGCAGAGCCCGCACTTCCGCGGGTACACCCGCGTCGGCGGCGAGCTCACGAGGGGGATCGTGGACTGGCGCGAGCAGATCGACATCGGGCCGGAGCGACCTGCGATGCCGACGGGCGAGGACGTCGCCGACTACTTCGTGCTGCAAGGGCCGAACCAGTGGCCAGCCGCGCTGCCCTCGCTCGAGCAGACTGTCAACGAGTGGCACGACGCGCTGTCCGTCGTCGCGCTGCGTCTCATGCGCGCGTGGGCGGTGTCGCTCGGAGCCGACGAGCACGTGTTCGACGCCGCCTTCGCCGAGTCACCATCGACGCTGATCAAGATCGTGCGCTACCCGGGCACGTCCGACCCGGAGCCCAAGCAGGGTGTCGGCGCCCACAAGGACTCCGGCGTGCTCACCCTCCTGTTCGTCGAACCGGGCAAGGGCGGGCTGCAGGTCGAGCACCACGGGGAGTGGATCGACGCCCCACCGCTCGACGGCGCCTTCGTGGTCAACATCGGCGAACTGCTCGAGGTGGCGACCAACGGCTATCTGAAGGCGACGGTGCACCGGGTGATCTCGCCGCGGGTGGGTGACGACAGGGTCTCGATCCCGTTCTTCTACAGTCCAGCCCTCGACGCCACGATCCCCCGCCTCACCCTGCCCGACACACTCGAGGCGCCGGGGATCACCGTCGACCCCGAGAATCCGATCTTCCAGACCTACGGGGAGAACGCGCTGAAGAGCAGGTTGCGGGCGCACCCGGATGTCGCGGCGCGCCATCATCCGGAGCTGGTCGCCCGGGCGCGCTGAGCCGGGTGGGGGCGTCGCCGGGCTCGGCGGGCTCGCCGGGCTCGGCGGGCTCGGCGGGCTCGACCCCGTTCACAACTCAGGCCCCACAGCCCGACCAACCCGTCACCAGGCCTTCCGCGGGCTGCTCCGGCAGTTCAGCCTGAATTGTGAACTACGGCTGCAGCCGCGTGACCGTCCAGAGGGGTGCCTGAGCGCCTTTCCCGGCCTCCCGCTCGAACACCAGCCGGTCGTGCAGTCTCGACGTGCGCCCCTGCCAGAACTCGATGCGGTGGGGGATGACGCGGTACGCGCCCCATCCGTCGGGGCGGGGCACATCACGTCCGTCGGCATAGAGCTCGACGAGAGCGGCGACCTGGGCCTCGAGCGCCACACGGGACGCGATCGGACGCGACTGCTCACTCGCCGCCGAGC
>JBEANR010000090.1:0-5967 GCA_041165365.1 Actinomycetota bacterium
AGACCCTTGACGGCCTGCTGCCATTCGATGCCGATGCCCATGATCGACATGCCGTTGTTGAGCACGCCGATGATGAGTCCACCGATGATCGCCCCGCCGACCGTACCGACGCCGCCCTGCACCGCCGCGCCGCCGATGAAGGCCGCAGAGATCGCCTCGAGCTCGAAGCCGTCTCCGGCCTTCGGTCCGGCGAGGTTGAGCCTGGCGGTGAAGACCAGTCCGGCGAGAGCCGCGAGCACCCCCATGTTGACGAACAGGAAGAAGTCGACCTGGCGGGTCTTGATGCCCGACAGCTCCGCGGCGTGGCGGTTGCCGCCGATCGCGTAGATGTGGCGGCCGAAGACGCTGCGGTTGGTCACGACGCCGTAGATGAGCACGAGCACCGCGAGCACGATCAGCGTCACCGGGATGCCCTTGAACGACGCGAGAGCGTAGGCGAACAACAGGATGCCCGCGGTCACGAGCACGAGCTTCGCGACGAACCACGCGAGCGGCTCGACATCCTGCGCGTACTTCTGGCGCCCGCGGCGGGTGCGGATCTGCTGCACCACGATCGCCGCGACCGCGATGACTCCCACCGACATGGTGAACGGGTCGACCTGGTACGCCCCGAGCAGGTCGGTGAGGAACCCGTTGCCGAGGGCGCGGTACTCCTGGGGGAACGAGCCGATGTTGGCGTTTCCGAGCACCACGAGCGCGAGCCCGCGGAAGATCAGCATGCCCGCGAGCGTGACGATGAACGCCGGTATGCCGACGTAGGCCACCCAGAAGCCCTGCCACGCCCCCACGAGGGCTCCGATGAGCAGCGACAGGATGATCGAGAGCCACCAGGGCAGCCCCATCTGCACCGCGAACACCCCGGAGACCGCGCCGATGAACGCGGCGATGGACCCCACCGAGAGGTCGATGTGGCCGGCCACGATGATCATCACCATGCCGATCGCCAGGATCAGGATGTATCCGTTCTGCACGATCAGGTTGGAGATGTTCTGCGGGCGCAACAGGATGCCGTTGGTCGTGATCGAGAACAGCACCACCACGGCGATGAGGGCGAGGAAGATGCCGTTCTTACCGAGGTCGGTCACGACGTGGCTGATCGAGGAGGTGATCTTCGATTTCGGCGGGCCGATGCTCTCGGTCGCCTGGGGGCTCTGGGTGTCGGTCATCTGTCTATCGCTCCGATCGCGCTACTCGCCTCAGCGAGGGGCTTCCATGGTCATGAGTTTGATGAGGGCTTCGGGGTTCGCCTCGTCGATCGGCAGTTCGCCGGTGATGCGGCCCTCGGAGATGGCGTAGATGCGATCGCAGATGCCCAGCAGTTCGGGAAGCTCCGACGAGATGACGATGACCGCCTTGCCCGCCGCCGCCAGCCGATTGATGATCGTGTAGATCTCATACTTCGCCCCGACGTCGATGCCGCGGGTCGGCTCGTCGAGGATGAGCACGTCGGGATCGGAGAAGATCCATTTGCTCAGCACGACCTTCTGCTGGTTGCCGCCGGAGAGTTTGCCGGTCTTCGCCAGCACGGTCGGCGACTTGATGTTCATACTCTTCCGGTACTCGTTCGCGACCTTGAACTCCTCGTTGTCGTCGACGAGTCCGAGCCTCGAGAGTTTGTCGAGCGCCGCCGTCGAGACGTTGCGCTTGATGTCGTCGATGAGGTTGAGGCCGTACATCTTGCGGTCCTCGGTGGCGTAGGCGAGACCGTTCTCGATGGCCTCCGACACGGTGCGCACCTTGATCTCGCGCCCGTTCTTGAACACCTTGCCCGAGATGCGACTGCCGTAGGAGCGCCCGAAGAGACTCATCGCGAACTCGGTGCGCCCAGCACCCATGAGCCCCGCGATGCCGACGATCTCGCCGGCGTTGACGGTGAGGTTGACGTTGTCGACCATCACCCTGGAGGGATCCTGCGGATGATGCGCGGTCCAGTTCTCGACCCGGAGGATCTCCTCGCCGATGTGGGGGGTGTGGTCCGGGTAGCGGTGCTCGAGGTCGCGACCGACCATGTCTTTGATGATCCGCTCCTCGGACACCTCGTCCTTGGTCATCGTCTCGATCGTCTTGCCGTCGCGGATGACGGTCACCGAATCGGCGATCTTCTTGATCTCGTTCAGCTTGTGACTGATGATGATCGAGGTGATGCCCTGCCCCTTGAGGTGCAGGATCAGGTCGAGCAGATGATCGCTGTCCTCGTCGTTGAGAGCGGCGGTCGGTTCGTCGAGGATGAGCAGCTTGACCCGCTTGGAGAGCGCCTTGGCGATCTCGACGAGCTGCTGCTTGCCGACCCCGATATCCATGATGCGGGTGGTCGGGTTCTCACGGAGCCCCACGCGGGCGAGCAGGCTCGCGGCCTCGGAGTTGGTCTTGTTCCAATCGATGAGACCGCCGAACCCCTTCTGCTCGTTGTTGAGGAAGATGTTCTCGGCGATCGAGAGGTAGGGGCTCAGCGCGAGCTCCTGGTGGATGATGACGATGCCCTCGGCTTCGCTGTCGCGGATGTCTTTGAACTGCATGGTCTCGCCCTCGAAGACGATGTCGCCCTCGTAGCTGCCATAGCCGTACACCCCGCTCAACACCTTCATGAGGGTGGACTTGCCGGCGCCGTTCTCACCGCAGACGGCGTGCACCTCACCGCGCGCCACCGGGAGTGTCACCTCGGACAGCGCCTTCACGCCCGGGAACGTCTTCGTGATCGATCGCATTTCGAGGATGTTGGTACTCATGCGCCCGGGCAACTCCTTCGTCGTACTTCATTGTGGCGCCGGAGGAGCGCGTCTGCACGCGCCCCTCCGGCGAGGTGTTGCTGATTCGGCTGACTAGCCGTCGATCTCGGCCTGCGTCCAGTAACCGGAGTCGACGAGCACCTCGGTGACGTTGTCCTTGACGACGACCACGGGGTCGAGCAGGAACGACGGCACGACCTTGACGCCGTTGTCGTAATCCGTGGTGTTGTTCACCTCGGGCTCGTCACCGGCCAGCACGTCGACGGTCATCTCCACGGCCTTCTCCGCGAGGTCGCGGGTGTCCTTGAAGATGGTCGCGTACTGCTCGCCCGAGTTGATGGCCTTGACGGAGTCGAGCTCGGCATCCTGACCGGAGATGATCGGGAAGTCCGTGCCGACCGCGTAGCCGGCGTCGGTGAGAGCCGAGATGATGCCACGGCTGATGCCGTCGTACGGTGACAGCACGGCGTTGACCTTCGAGCCGTCGGAGTACTGCGACGTGAGGATGTCCTCCATGCGGCTCTGAGCGGTCTCACCGTCCCAGCGCAGGGTGGCGGCCTGTTCGATCTCGACCTGCCCGCTCTTCACGACGAGGGTTCCGTCGTCGATCAGCGGCTGGAAGACATCCATCGCGCCGTTGAAGAAGAAGAACGCGTTGTTGTCGTCGAGCGAGCCGGCGAACAGCTCGATGTTGAACGGTCCGGCCGGGGCACCCTCGATCGCGGTTCCGTCGACCTCGGTGAGACCGAGTCCGTTGAGCACCGACCACGCCTGCTGCTGTCCGACGAGGAAGTTGTCGAACGTGGCGTAGTAGGTGACGGCGTCGGTGTCGCGCAGCAGACGGTCGTAGGCGATCACCTTGATGTCGTTGCTCGCGGCGTCCTCGAGCACGCTGGTCAGCGTGGTGCCGTCGATCGCGGCCACGATGAGGGCGACGGCGCCCTTGGTGACCATGTTCTCGATCTGGCTGACCTGGGTCGGGATGTCGTCTTCCGCGTACTGCAGGTCGACGGTGTAGCCGGCGTCCTCGAGCTGGGCCTCGAGGGCTTCGCCGTCCTGGATCCAGCGCTCCGACGACTTGGTCGGCATCGCGACGCCGACGAGGCCACCTTCGGTGTCACCACCGCCGCCGCCCGCCGCGCCTTCGCGAGGTGCGCAGCCGGCGAGTCCGACGATCAGGGCTCCTGCGGCAACCGCCGCGAGAATCGCTCTCTTCTTCACTGTGTTTCCTTTCATGGGCATGGACTTCGGGGATGATGCTCGACGGGATCGACCTCGTCCATGACGGTCGTCCCGGTCTGCCGTCGGCGCGGGAGCGCGCGGCAAGGGGAGGGGTCAGGAGGGGGCGAGGCCCGATCTGACGGGGCGGGATGACGGCGAGGCGACGGGGGCGTCGTGCCTGTCGGGGATGGTGGAGAGCATGGCTTGACCTCTTCGTCATGCGACCTGTGGGGCACCGGTCTGGGATCACGCAATGTGAACGGTCACATCGTTGTGCCATGTTAGCCCCACGATGCGACGTCATGTCAACGCACGGTGTTCACGTTTCGATAACGGGCGCGGCGGTCGACGCGCGCACGACGAGCGGCGCCGGGGCACGCACGGGATCGGTCGGCACGGCGCCGTCGATCGCCGTCAGAACAGCGGCGAGCAGCCGTGATCCGAGGTCGCGGAAGTCCTGTCGGATCGTGGTCAACGGCGGCGTGAAGTGCTCGGACTCGGGCGTATCGTCGAAACCCACCACGCTCACGTCGGCGGGCACGGCGAGGCCCGCCTGGCTGAGCGCGTGCAGCAACCCGAGCGCCATCTGGTCGTTCGCGCTGAAGACGGCGGTCGCGGCATCCGGTCCGACCGTTCCCGACGAGATCAGACGCCGCCCGAGCTCGAATCCACTCGAGGGCATCCAGTCGCCGACGAGCGGATCGAGGGGCTGGAGGCCCGCCGCATGCAGCTCGTCGCGCCATCCGCGTTCCCGTTCCGCCGCGTCGAGCGAACCGTACGGACCCCGCAGATGGAGGATGCCGCGGTGCCCGAGGTCGAGCAGATGACGCACCGCCCTGCGTGCCCCGCCCACCTGGTCGATCGACACGCTGTGGATGCCCTCGCGCCCACTGCTCTCGGCCGCGACGAGCGGGATGCCGAGGTCGATCCCCGCGATCGCCTCGAAGGTGGCCTCGTCGGCCACGATCACGACGAGGGCCTCGATGCCCTGCGCGAGCATGCCGTCGACGGCATCCTTCATGGCGACGTCGTCGATGGTCGACATGCTGGCGATCGACACCCGGTACCCCGCCGAGCGGGCGGCCTCCTGGAAGGCCAGCATCGTGCTCGACGGGCCGAAGAGCGGAGCCCCGGTCGCCACGAGACCGATGGTGCGTGATCGACGGGTCGCCAGGGCGCGCGCGGCGGCGCTCGGCCTGTAGTTGAGTGCGCGGATGGCTTCGGTGACCCGCGCCCTCGTCGCAGGGCGCACCGTGGCCTCGTCGTTGAGCACGCGGGAGACGGTCTGGTGTGAGACCCCCGCGCGCGCGGCGACGTCGGTGATGTTGACCACGGTGGGCGGCTAGAGGCCGCGCGCGAGCCTGTAGTAGGCCTGATTCCAGCGCAGCTCGCGCGTGAAGGCACGCAGGTCCGTGTTCTCGTCGATCACGACCAGCTCGTTGCGGGCGATCTCGGCGAAGTCCTCGAACACCTCGATGCCGAGCGCGGTCGACATCACGGTGTGGTGGGCGGCACCCGCAGTGAGCCAGGCCGCAGCGCTCGTCGCGAAGTCCGGGGCGGGCTTCCACACGGCCCGGGCGACCGGCAGGTTCGGCAGCGGGTGCGGCAGGTCGACGACCTCGACGACGTTGGCGACGAGGCGGAACCTGTCGCGCATGTCCGAGAGGGCCACGACGACGGCGGGGCCGGCATCCGTGTCGAAGACGAGGCGCACGGGGTCGTCGCGGTCGCCGATGCCCAGGGCGTGGATCTCCAGCCGGGGCTTCGAGGTCGTGAGCGACGGGCAGACCTCGAGCATGTGGGCTCCCAGGATGAGCTCCTGGCCGGGCTGCATGTCGTAGGTGTAGTCCTCCATGAGCGAGGCGCCACCGGGCAGACCCGCCCCCATGACCTTTGCGGCGCGCACGAGCACGGCGGTCTTCCAGTCGCCCTCGGCACCGAACCCGTAGCCGTCGGCCATGAGGCGCTGCACGGCGAGGCCCGGCAGCTGGCGCAGCCCGCCGAGGTCTTCGAAGCTCGT
>JBEANR010000091.1:0-9658 GCA_041165365.1 Actinomycetota bacterium
TCTTGGCACTGGCCTAGGGCCCGGGTCCCTGGTCAACGGGTACCCCCAGGTGGTCCCGGTGTGCCCTTGGGCGGCAACCTCCATACCGAGAGCTATTTTGGCGGCCCACTCGAGGACACGGTCTCCGCGAGGGCGTTGCTGGCGGCGTATGGTCAAACCGGGCTCAACGTCCGAGAAGATTTCGATCGAGCGCGGTCCGGCGATCCAAACGCTACTGCAGTGCTCGGCACGGCGATGGAGCATTTTGGAATATTTGTCAGCCCCTATCTGCTTGAGTTCGATGCGACGATCGTAGTCGTGGGCGGCTCAATTTCGAAGTCATGGGACCTCATTGAGCCATTTCTTCGCCGAGGTTTCGGTTCCGCCGACGTGGCAGTGGAGCAAAGCAGGCTGCTTGCCGAAGCGCCCCTCCTTGGCGCCGCCCTTGCGGCCAGTCGGCGGCCATAGAACATCGCCCGCGGCGACCGGCATACGATAGAGGGCCACCGCGAAAGCGATTCGGCCTGGGTTTTGATGCCGTCCATTCAGGTTGAACGGCGATGCCGGACAAGCTTGGACGAAAGTTGAAGGCGCGGACGCCGGGCTTGCTGACCGCGACGACCGGCCGAACTGACAGAGATCGACCACCTGACGTAACGGCGGCTATCAGCGGACAAGAGGCTAGGTGAGAAGTTGTCGCCGAAGACCAAATCTCCTGTGTCCCCCATGTGTACCCGCGAACTGGATGATGCAGTGTGAGAAGAGCCTCCGCGAGCTTCGAGTCGCACGAAGTCGGCCCTGATTGGAATTCAATGGCCCTGCTAAGGTGGAGAACCCTCACGGGTTCCGAGGGTTCAAATCCCTCCGTCTCCGCTCTACAAGCCCTGATCGGGGCCACTCTTCGGTCGGGCCGGTCGCGCAGAGTTGTCGAAGTCGGTGCGCGACACACCGCTGCGGACGCGTCGGCAAGGCGGCAAGCGAAGCCTTCCAGAACCAGATCGACGCTTGCGATCCCGCCGCTTCGGTCAGCGCCGTGATTCGGATGCTCTCAGGTCTTCGAGAGCGGCGAGGACGAGGTCAAGGCCGAAGATGAACTCTCCCGCCGGATCGTATCCGGCCGCGACCAGGGTCGCGGCGGACTCATTGAGGGAGGGGAACTGATCTGGGGGAAGCTGCGGCAGATAGACGCCCTCCGTCATCTCCGCGAGTTCGTCAGCGGTGTCGAACGGCAGGCTGGCCGCCTGTAGGGCATACCCGTAGACATAGCTGTTGAGCACCCAGTTGGCGTGCGTAGCCATCGGCACGGAGAAGCCAGCCCGTCGCAGGCATGCGGTGACCGCCTCCCGGTGCCGGAGGTTCGCCGGACCCGGCGTCGTCCGCGACTTCCGTCGGCGATGTGCTCGCAGCGGATGACGCGCCCCGCCCGCGCGCAACCCTGATCGTGTCGATGTGCCTGCATGGTGGTCTCGACGGCTGATCAGTTCGTGGACGCCTGATGGAGGGCGGCGAAAGCGTGGTCGAGAGCGGCCTCCAGGGGCCATCCGGAGCGCTCCGGCTGGCTCAGGACCAGTCCTCCCTGAATCGCGGCGAGGATGACGGCGGCCAATCTCTCCGCGTCCACTGCGGGATCGACGTTTCCGGTCGCCTGCATCCGTTCGACTCCCGCGGCGACCTTCTCGCGCCAGAGCTTCATGGTCGAGGCGATCGATCGCTCGAGGTCAGGGTCGGTCAAGGCGGCGTGGGCCGCGAGCGAACCGATCGGACACGCCCACCGGCCGAGTCCGATGTAGTAGGCCACCAGGCTCTCCCGCCACCGCTCCCACGACTGCCAAGAGCTCAGGTCGTCGAGCTCGGGCGCCTGAGCGGCGAAGAGCTGAGTTCCCTCCCACGCGGCGACTTCCCGGACGAGTTCGGTTTTGCCTCCCGGGAAGTAGTGGAACAGCTGGCTCTTGCTCGTGAGGGTGGCTGCTCGGATCGTGTCCAGAGTGGTGCCGCCGATACCTGAGGCGAGGATCTGCTCGCCCGTCGCCGCGATGATGCGCGCCCTCGTCCGACGTCCGCGCTCCGTGAGGTCCTGCGGGTCCATGGCGTCCAGCCTAGCTTAGTGGACTCTGCGGTCCAGTCCGTGGTAGGAATGGACTATGAAGTCCAATGCAGACGAACTCGCCTCCCTGACCTCCGACACCCGATTGAAGAAACGCACCGCCCTCGTGACCGGATCGACCAGTGGGATCGGAGAGGCGATCGCTCGAGTGCTCGCCGCGTCCGGCGCCGAGGTGGTCATCAGTGGTCGTGATGAGGCCCGTGCCGCCATCGTCGTCGACGCCATCAGAGCGGACGGCGGGGCCGCGCACGCCGTGTCCGTCGACCTGTCCTCCAGCCCTGACGATGTGCGCGCCTTCGCCCGACGCACGACCGACGCGGTCGGCGGCCGACTCGACATCCTCGTCAACAACGCGGGGATCTACCCGGTGACCTCCACCGACGCGCTTCACGATGCCGACCTCGACGCCATCCTCGCCGTCAATGTGCGCGCCCCCCACGTACTCGTCGGGGCACTGGCGCCCGCCATGGTCGCCCGCGGGGCCGGCTCCATCGTCAACATCGGATCATGGATGTCGCGCGTCGGCCTGCCCTTCGGGGCAATGTACACCGCCTCGAAGGCCGCCGTCGAGCAGTTCACTCGTACCTGGGCCGCCGAGTATGGCCCGTCCGGGGTGCGTGTGAACTCCGTCGCGCCCGGGGCGACGTCGACCCCCGGAAACGAAGAGTCGGCGGCGGTACTCGACCAGATGACCGCGTCCACTCCCGGCGGTCGTCCGGTGCGTCCCGTCGACATCGCGTTCGCGGTTCGATACCTGGTGTCGGATGACGCGGCGTTCGTGCACGGTGCGCTGCTCGATGTCGACGGCGGTATCGCCTCCACCCGGCTTAGTTGAGGCGTTGCCGCGGTCTCCTCCGTCGCCGCGTTCCGCCGGTCACCCCCCGACGAGGCCCGATTCGTAGGCCAGGATGACGGCGTGCACCCGGTCACGCAGATCGAGCTTGGCGAGCACCCGCCCGACGTGCGTCTTGACCGTCGACTCGCTGAGGAAGAACCTGCTCGCGATCTCGGAGTTGCTCAGGCCCTCGGCCATCGCCAGGAAGATCTCCCTCTCGCGCTCGGTGAGCGAATCCACGGCCTCGGGTTCGCTGCGGCGGGTTCCCGGTAGACGAGAGGCGAAGAGGTCGAGCATCGCTCTGGTGATCCGCGGAGACACGATCGCGTCGCCGGAATGCACTGCGCGGATGGCCGATACGAGGTCGCGCGGCGGCGTGTTCTTGAGCAGGAACCCGCTCGCGCCGGCGCGCAGCCCGCCGAACGCGTACTCGTCGAGATCGAAGGTGGTGAGCACGATGACCCGGGTGAGCGGGCGGCTCGCCGTGATGCGTGCTGTGGCCTCGAGGCCGTCCATGCCCGGCATCCGCACGTCCATGAGAACGACGTCGGGTCGGGTGCGGTCGGCGAGGGTCACACCGTCGAGTCCTGACCCCGCGGTGCCGACCACCTCGAGGTCGTGTTCGGCGTCGAGAACCATCTGCAACCCGCGCACCATGAGTTCCTGATCGTCCACGATCGCGACGCGGATGCTCGGCTCGGTCATCGATCCTCCATCTCGGGCAGGGTCACGTGAACCCGCCAGCTCGCTGTGATGCCAGGTCCCGCCTCCACGGTTCCGCCATAGAGGGAGGCTCTCTCGCGCATGCCGATCAGGCCACGCCCGCTGCCGACCGACGATACGGATGTCGGCGCGACCCGCCCGTCATCCGTCACCGTCACCGACGCGCCGTCCCCGGCGTCGAACGAGATCCGGGCGGTCACCGTATTCGGGTCGACCGCATAGCGGAGGGCGTTCGTGAGGGACTCCTGCACGATCCTGTAGATGGTCGCCTGCAGCCCCGGAGACTCGGGTCGCGGCCCTTCGACGGCGATCGTGACCGGAAGCCCTGCGGAGCGGAAGGTCGCCGCGAGGTCGTCGAGGTCGTGGAGGGAGGGCTGGGGCGACAGCGGCACCTCGGAGTCGGGCGCCGCGAGCACCCCCAGCACCCGCCGCATCTCGACGAGGGAGCGCCGCCCGACATCCCCGATCTCGCGGATCGCCCCCTCCGAACGCTCCGGGTCCTTGCGGGCGAGGGCGTCGGCGCCATCCGCCAGGGTCACCATCACCGACAGGCTGTGGGCGACGATGTCGTGGAGTTCACGGGTGATGCGCGCCCGCTCGGCCGCGGTGGCGAGTTGCGCCTGCTGGTCGCGCTCGCGGGCGAGATCCTCGGCCCTGTCGACGAGAGCGGCGACATACCTCCTGCGGTCGCCGATGCTCGCCCCGATGAGCATCGCCACGAGCACGAACACCGCGAAGAACAGACTTCCGCCGATCGGAGTGCCCTGCACCGTCGAGTAGTCGGCGGGCGCCCGCGAGATCAGCGCGGTGAGGAACGCGGATGCCACGCACGCCGCCACCGCCCCGGCGAACGCGATCCACGCCACACGTGTCGACACGAACACCGCGACCGCGTAGACCGCGAGCGCGATGGGGACGCCGTCGAGGGTTCCCCCGACGATCACCGCGCCCACGGTGGAGGCAGTCACGATCACGAGCACCGCCACCGGCCGATGCCGACGGAAGACGAGAGCGGCACCCATCACGGCGGTGAGCACGAGCAGGCATACGACGACCCAGGGGGCGAGCATCTCGCCGCCCGGCAGGAAGAGCAGGGCGGTCACGAGCAGCGTCGGCAGCACGTAGACGCCTGCGACAACCCCGTCGACCCACCACGGGTGCTTTCGAATCAGCCGACGGAATGCTCCTGGAGGCCTGAGCGCCGACGTTTCCGTGGGCGGCTCCACGCTGCCTGCAGTCGTCGCCATGGACACCGACTCTACGCATCCCTCCGGCGCAGCAGGGCCGCGCCGATGAGTGTGGAGCCGACCGCCCACGCGAGTACCGTCAGCGCGAGCTGCCAGGTCGGCGTGGCGCCTGTGCCCTGCGCGAGCGCCATCCCGGCGTTCGACAGCAGCCAGGCGCTGGCCTCCTGCATCCACTGCACCGGGGCGAGGGAGAACGCGATCGGCAGCACCAGCAGCGCGGCGAGGGCGGTCGCGATGCCGCCGCCGGTGTTGCGCACGAGCGTGCCGATGCCGAGCGAGAAGACCGCGACCACCGCGAGGTAGAAACCCGTCCAGAGGATGCTCGCGAGCACCTCCGGCTCGGCGAAAGCGACCGTTCCTCCGCGCGCCCCTACGATCGCCGCCGCGACCGCTGCCCCGCCGGCCGCGCTCAGCACGCCGACCACGAACGACGAGACGATGAGCACTGTCGCCTTGGCGCCCAACATCCGCAGCCTGGTGGGCACCGCGGTGAGCGTCGATCGGATCTGCCCCGTCGAGTATTCGCCGGTCATCGAGATGACGCCGAGAGTGGCGACGACGAGTTGCGAGAACAGGATGCCGAAGGTGGCACCGGATGCCACGACCTCGAGTATCTGGTCCGCTGAGGCTGCCGCGGCATCCTCGACGACCACGGGGGCGAGAGCGCCGAGGGCTAGTGAGATCACGACGACGGAGGCGTAGAGCCATCCGGTCGACCACAGTGAGTGCAGTTTGATCCACTCGGAGCGGAGCATGCCCGAGAACGTGAGGCGGTAGGGCGTGGCGGGCGTGGACTGGAAGATGGTCGGTGTCGAGGTGGTCACGCTGAAACCTCCGAGCGGTATTCGACCTCGTCCTGGGTGAGGGCGAGGTAAGCGTCTTCGAGCGACGCGTTGATGGGGGTGAGTTCGTGCAGAGGTAGGCCGAGTCTGGCCGCGAGGTCGCCGATCTCGGCGCTCGTGCTGCCTGCGACCTGCGCGGTGTCGTGATCGATGCGGGTGAGCATCGCCTCGTCACCGGACGCCGCCGCGAGAGCGCGCGCGAGCTCGTCGATACGCGGCGAGCGCACTCGCGTGACGGCTCCGGACGCCGCACTCACGATCGTGTCGACGGGAGCATCGGCGATGACCCGTCCGCGGCCGAGCACGATGAGGTGATCGGCGGTCTGAGCCATCTCGCTCATCAGATGCGACGACAGCAACACGGTCCTCCCCTCGGCGGCGAGGCTGCGCGTGAGGTGACGTACCCACAGCACCCCCTCGGGATCGAGCCCGTTCACGGGTTCGTCGAGGATCAGGATGCCCGGATCGCCGAGCAGCGCGGCGGCGATGCCGAGGCGCTGGCCCATCCCGAGCGAGAAGCCGCCGACCCGCTTGCGCGCGACCGCGCTGAGCCCCGTGATCTCGAGGACGGCGTCGACGCGGGAGCGGGGGATGCCGTGGGTCGCGGCGAGCGCACGGAGGTGATCACGTGCTGTGCGCCCCGGGTGCATCGCCTTCGCGTCGAGCAGTGCACCGACCTCGGTGAGCGGCGAGCGCGACGACCGGTACGAGCGGCCGTTGACCGTGACGGAGCCGGAGGTGGGGGCGTCGAGACCGAGGATCATGCGCATGGTCGTGGACTTGCCGGCGCCGTTGGGCCCGAGGAATCCCGTCACCATCCCCGGTCGCACCGTGAACGAGACCGCATCGACGGCCGTCTTCATCCCGTAGGTCTTCGTGAGTGTGTCTGCGTGAATCATGATTCGACGCTAGGGTCGCGGGCGCCGGCGCGCGTCGCTCCGAGGTCTGGCCTCTCGGAGACGGTGTCGTACCGGGGTACCACGCGACGCTCCTCGCAACACTCCACGTGACGCTCCACGTGACGCTCCACGTCGACCGAATCCCCGCCAGTTGGCCGATGCATCACTGTGGCGGCGCATCGGCCAACCAGAGGTGATTCGGTCGCGGCGTCGCACCCGGGCGCCGCCGGGGTCCCTCAACCGGGATCGGCCGCGATCGCCAAGGCGACCGAGATCGGTCAGCCGCAGGACATCGCGGTCGTCGATGCCGGCGGCAATCTCAAGGCCCACGTGAGGATGGACACCGCGAACATCGGCAGCGTCCACATCGCCGTGAACAAGCCGTATACGGCGGTCGCCTTCCAGGTTCAGACGAGAGAACTCACCGAGGCGACTCGGCCCACCGGGGATCTCTATGGGCTCAACGACGCACACGGGGGTCGCCTCGTCGTCTTTCCCGGCGGTATCCCGCTGGTGAGGAACGGAAGCATCATCGGAGCGATCGGCGTCTCGACGGGGTCGATCGAGCAGGATCAGGAGGTGGCTGAAGCCGGAGCCGCAGCACTCTGACGACGGATGCGCCTGACTCTTCATCGAGCCGACACCGCTGTCACCACCCGGTGAACAGCAGGTGCTGCACGATGAGCGCGAAGACGACCTGCACCGCGAACCCGAACCGACGCCACCGGTCGGGTAACAGCGCCGCCCCGATCAGCAGCCACGGCACGAACGGCAGCCAGATGCGCTCGACCTCCGCCTTGCTCATGCTCGAGGCATCGGCGGCGGCGATCGTGAGAATGGCGGCGACGGTGAGGGCGACGACCACCCGGTCGCTCGAGAGGGCGGAGCGGATGCCGCGCACCCGGGTGATCGCGACCGCGATCGCCGCGCCCACGAGAGGTCCCGCGCTGAACGCGAGCGCAGCGAGGTTGCCCCACACCCAATACCCGGTGGGGCGCCTGGTGGCGATTCCGTCCCAGTAGCGATCCACCAGCACCGGGTAGGCCTCCCACCAGGCGAACCCGAACGCGGCGAACGCCAGCACCACGGCGACCGCCGCACCGACAGCCCACGGCAGAGGACGCCAGGTCTTCGCGAGGATCAGTATCGCCACCGACAGGATGCCGAGGAGCGGCAGCCCGTACGACATCATCACGCAGTAGCCGAGCACCAGTCCCGCGAGCACGCTCCACGCCGCGAGGGCGCGTCGGGAGGCGGATGTCGCGGCGAAGGCCAAGACGCACAACCCCCATGCGGCGACAGCGCCGAACATCCCGTCTCCCGACACGGCCACCCAGATCGCCGACGACCCCATCACCAGGAACGGGGCTGCGGCCCGCGCCCCCGTCTCGGCGCCCAGCCGGCGGAGCGTGAGCAGCACCGCGACCGGCGTCGTCGCGCCCACGAGAAGCACGACCCACCCCGCCGCCAGTCCGCTGCCGAGCCCGAGTTGCACCAGCACGACGAAGAAGAGGAGCGCGCCGGGAGGGTGCCCGGCGATGTGCACCGGCCAGTTGTCGACCGAATCGAGGGGGATGCGCGAGATGTACTCCCGCAGGGTCGCCGGGAAGTCGGTGACGGCGCGGGCGGTCTGCAGATACTCGTATTGCGTGTCGAGGATCATCCCGATCCCGTCGAGCCCGTCGACGAGCGCGAGGCTCGTCATCCAGGCCGCGCTGACCACGAAGCTGCCGAGGAGGAGCCACCTCCACCGCACGCGAGCAGCGGCATCCGTGGCCCAGCGGATGGCCGCGACGGCGAGAATGAGGGCGGGCACCGTGCCGATGCCGATCCTCGGATCCCAGTCGGCGTGCAGGGGCGGGAACCAGCGCACCCGCACGTTCCAGTCCGTCGACCACGGGATGTACATCGCGGCCGCCATCAGCAATAGAGCGATGCCGAGCCCGATCCACGGAGCCCGCCTGACGCGGGGGCGTTCGGATGTCACGGAACGCTCGGCCATGCCACCAGGCTACGGGCCCGAGCATGGAGGAACGGACCGCGGATGCCCGAAGGCCGAGCACCCGGCACCGACCAGATCGCCGGTGTCAGAGCCCCTTCGCGATGGTCGCGCCGACCTCGAGCCACGCCTCGCGTGTCGCCGGGGCGAGGCGGGTCATGTCGATACCGGATCCGCTGACGAGGCTGCGGTCGTACGGCACCTCGACGACGGCGCGGGTCAGCGAGCCGAAGTGGTCGTGCAGCCTGCCGCGCAAGCGGGGATCGACCTTCTTGTCGGGGGCCGACAACACGGTGACGGCGCTCTGCAGCTTCGCCTCGTGACCTCGACCCGAGAGCCCTTCCACCATCCAGGCGGCACCCGCTGCGGTGTCCTCGCGCATGGCTGAGACGATCACGAGTTGGTCGGCCGCAGCGACCGCGGCCTCCCAGTTCGAGGCGCGCATATTGTTGCCCGTGTCGACGACGATGATGCGGTAGAACCGCTGAAGCGTCTGGTGGAGGCGCGTGAACGCCTCGCCGTCGATCATGGATGACGCCGCCGCGTCCTCATCGCTCGCGAGCACGTCGAACTGCGCTCCCGCCTGTGCCCTCACGTACTCGTCGAGGTCGCCCACGGTCGACGAGCGGATGTCGGAGAACCTGTCGAGGTCGGCGAGGAGGTCGACGGCCGTCTTCGTGTGGGATGACTGCTGCGCGCGCCATCCGAGGGTGCCGCGGGTCTCGTTGTTGTCCCACGCGAGGGTGTATCCGCCGCGGTGCGTGCCGAATGTGGCGGCGATCAACATCGCCGCCGTCGTCTTGTGCGCGCCGCCCTTCGGGTTCACGACGCAGATCGTCTTCGGGCCGGACAGCGGCCTGGTCACCGACTGGATAGCGGTCCGCTGACGCACCTCCGCGGGCCCGGGGCCCAGAGTGATGAGGCCTGCCGTGGCCCGCCGGAGGGCGCCGCGCCAGCCGAGCGCTGCAGGGCCCGCGTCGACGGTGGGACGAGTGGCGCGGAAGTCGGCGAGAGTGGGGAGGGCGGCGGC
>JBEANR010000092.1:0-6965 GCA_041165365.1 Actinomycetota bacterium
AGTTGCTCCCAGCATTCGGCGACGCTGTCGGCATCGGCCATGTCGGCCATCGAGCAGCCGGCCGCGAGGTTCGGGAGAATGACCGACTGGTGCGCGCCGGAAAGCAGGTCGGCGGTCTCGGCCATGAAGTGCACGCCGCAGAAGACGATCGCCTCGGCGTCGGGGTGGGCTCCGGCCGCCTTCGCGAGCTGGAACGAGTCACCGACGTAGTCGGCGTGACGGATGACCTCGTCCCGCTGGTAGAAGTGCCCGAGCACGACCACGCGCTCGCCGAGCATCTGCTTCGCCGCGGAGATACGCGCGTGCAGGTCGGCATTCGAGGCCGTTCGGTACTGCTCCGGGAGGGCGCCCTGACGCGGCGACCCGGTGGGGATGACGTCGCCGACCGACGCGCCCGGACCGTACGTGGGCAGGCCGAGATCGGCGACCCAGGGTCCGTCGGCGAGCTCGGGTGCGCAGGTGGAGCCGGGCAGCGCCCCGTTCGTGATGCCACGGATGGCCTGGTCGACGGAGGCGGTGATGGTCATGAGAGGGGTCCGTTCTCGGCGGTATCGGGGGTCGGGGGGCTCGTCGTTGACGGGGAGCTCAGGATGTCGGCCGCGCCGGCGTTCCAGCCGGGGTGCTGGCCGGGGTGCGGACCCGTCTCGACCGTCGCCACGGTGGCCGCGCGGTAGAGGCGGGCGGGTCTGTGCCGTGTGCCGGTCACCATCTCGTCGGTGGCGACCACATCGCCGGACGACTCGATCTGACGCCGGAAATTGGCCGGATCCAAAGTGGTGCCCAGCACCACCTCGTACACACTCCGTAGTTGAGCGAGGGTGAACCGTTCACCGACGAAAGCGTGCGCGATGCGTCCGTACGAGAGCTTGTTGCGCAAGCGGGAGAGCGCGTAGTCGACGATGATCCGGTGATCGAAAGCGAGCCCGGGCACGTCGTCGGCGGCGAACCACCGCACATTCTCGCTCTCCGCGGCGCGCTGGGCCTCGGAGGTGGAGACGAGCGCCCAATACACGATCGAGACGAATCGCTCGATGGACGCGGCATCCGATGAGTCCGTCGACGATGTCCTGTCGAGCTCGCCGAACGCGTACAGCTGCTCGAGGTAGCTCGGGGCGAGCTCGGTGGTCGCGGAGAGGGTGCGGCGGGCGGCGGTTTCGAGGCCTTCATCGAGGTCGAGGGGGCCGCCGGGAAGCGCCCAGAGGCCCAGATAGGGATTACGGATGCGACGGACGAGCGGGATCCACACGCCGAGCGCGCCCGTGCGCGGATGCCGCTGCAGCGAGAAGATCACCGTCGAGACGGCGATGCGGGGACTCGTCACGGTGGCCGCCTCACTTAGAGTCAGTGTGACTCTAACGAGTTCATCTTAGTGTCACGGGCACCTTAAGGGGAAGAGCGCGCACCTCACGTCGAACGAAGATCGTCGACGCCGGCTGTCGGGTGGTCCGCCCTCCCGTTTAGGCTGACCGGATGACAAGGGAGCCGCGCGGGCCTGCGCTGCGGGTGCCCCTGGTGTCCCGCATGTCGGCCAGGGCGATCGATGAACCGAATCGGGCAGCCAGCCCTCTCGAGCTGCTGTTCGATCTCACCTTCGTGGTCGCTGTCGCTCAGGTGGTGATCGAGTTCGCCCATTACATCGAAGACGGCCACACGATCGACGGGATCGCGCCGTTCCTCATGGTGTTCTTCGCCGTCTGGTGGGCGTGGATGAACTTCACCTGGTTCGCCTCCGGATACGACACCGACGACGCCCTGTATCGGGTGACGACCATGGTGCAGATGGCCGGCGTGCTCGTGCTCGCGGCCGGGGTTCCGGCAGCATTCGAACGGCTCGACTACTCCGTCGCTGTCGTCGGCTACGCGATCATGCGACTCGGTCTCGTCGCGCAGTGGGTGCGAGCCGCTATCCAGCACCCCGAGAGCCGAGCAACCGCGACGAGGTATGCCGTCGGCGTCTCCGTGCTCCAGATAGCCTGGTGGGCCCGCCTCGCGCTTCCGGACGAGTTGCTCATCCCGTCTCTCTTCGTCTTGATAGCGCTGGAGCTGTGTGTGCCCATCTGGGCGGGACTCGCCGGCGAGCCGGCCTGGCACCCTCACCACATCGCCGAGAGATATGGCCTGTTCACCATCATCCTGCTCGGCGAGAGCGTGCTCGCGGCGACCATGGGAGTCGCTGGATCACTGGAGGCCAACGGGGTGAGCGGGGGCCTGGTGGTCGTAGCGATGGCCGGCCTCGTGCTGCTGTTCTCCCTGTGGTGGCTATACTTTCTCGAACCCGCCGGGCACGCGCTGGAGCGAGAGCGCCGACGTGCGTACCTCTGGGGATATGGTCACTTCGGCATGTTCGCCGCCCTCGCGGCCATCGGCTCGGGACTCGAGGCCGCAGTGAAAGCGACCGGCTACGACCTCCCTGCGGCACCGCTCGAGGTCGCCTACAGCATCGCCGTGCCGGTCGCGGTGTTCCTCCTGCTGCTGTGGATCCTCTACTCCCGATTCGAGACCGGGCGGATGATCTCGCCGGCGGTACTGCTCGCTGCGGCAGTCGTGACTCTCGCACTGCCGCTGGGCGCCGACGCGATGGGCGTCCCCGCAGTCACCGCAGCGACAGCTGGCGTGTGCGGCGGCGCGGTGATCGCGACGATCGTGGTCAAGGGCAGGGTTCCTTCCCGGGCACGAACTGAAGCGTGACGCTCGGCGCGCAGGGGTGTTCCGCTCTGCGGACGCGTCTTCCTGGGCCGGACGCACCTCGACCTGCGGGGTGCTCAGTTGACCGAGCCGGCAAGGGCCTTGCTCATCCGCCAACGGTGTCGAAGGCCCAATCGGGCACCGCGAAAGCCCTGAGCATGGTGTCCAGCAGCTCGCCCATCCCGTAGTCCGGATCGATCGCGCGAACCTCCGCGACGTACTGCGCGGCGTGGCTCGCGCGACCGAGAGCCCACGACGACCAGGCGAGCATGCACAACGGAGCACGTCTGGCATCATCCTCGGCGCGCGCGATCACGACGAGCAGGATCTCGATTGCCCGCTGCAGCCGGCTCGCGGCGGGCCGAGCCGACTTGCCCATCATGAGATCGCCGAGGTCGAAGCCGGCGACCTCGGTGGCACGCGGGTGCTCGAACATGGCATCGCCGACGTCGAGGGAGGTCGCCCATTGCAGCATGACGAGATCACGGGCGGGTGGACCCTGCACGGCGAAGAGCAGGAGGGGTCCAAAGGTGTCGAGCGCCTCGGCATCCCACTCCAGAGCCCCTTCGGCGAAGAGGGGGAGGTCGCTCAGCGGCCCTAGCGGGGCGAACATGCTGTCGAGCGGTTCGACTACGCGCTCGCGATCGTTGCGTTCGACGTCGAGAACTGGCCCGTCATCGAGAACTGCGTTGTCGTCGAGACCTGCCTTGTCGTCGAGACCGCCCTCGTCGAGAAGGAGGGCGAGGCTCCGATAGAGGGCGAGCGCGGCGGCCGTTCTTTTCATGGTCGAATCGTCGGCGTCGGGCACGCGCGTCGGCAGATCCTGGATGTCGGGCACCCTCCGCCAATCGTCGGGAACCTGATCGGCGACCACCGAGTCGGCGATCTCGCTGAGCGGATGCCCGCCCGGCAACCTCGACGGGTCGAGATACGACGCCCACCCGTCGGCGGCTACACACAGTGCGTCGCGGAGCCCGAAGCCGCTGTGCCGGAGGCGCCGGATCACCAGCTCGGCGAAGTCGGCGCGGGGGATGTCTCGAGATCCGTCGAAGGCGGCGTCGGTGTAGACGATCGGCACCACGGAGTCGACCCCGCCGAGCCGAGTGAGCATTCCGAGACAGGTGTTCGCGATGCGTTTGTGCACCGCCTTGCTCTCTGAGGCGGGCAGATCGAATCGCATGGCTCCCGCGGTGCGCTTTCCGCGGAAGAGCACCGTCACCAGGCTCTCGCGGGGCTCGAACCCGATCAGGGCGGGCACCATCACGAGGAGGTCTGCGGGGTTGGAGGCTTTGACGATGACGGTCACGGGGCAAGTGTGACGACGGTGACGTGCCTGACGCGCGGCGATCGGTGGATCAGGGGAGAACGGGTGCGAGGGGGTGGGTGTGGAGGAGGGTTGGGCTAGGGCGCTTCGACAGGCTCAGCGACCCGGCAGCGGGGCGGGGGCGCTTCGACAGGCTCAGCGACCCGGCAACACGGCGGAGGCGCTTCGACAGGCTCAGCGACCCGGAAACGGCGCAGCGACTCGGAAACGGCGCAGCGACCCGGGCTGCGGGCTCAGCGACCCGCGCGCTCTACGCCGACGCCTGCTCCGAGGACTCCGACCCCGCCCCCACCACCTCGGCACCGAAGATCGCCACGAGCAGTCCGCTGGTCCAGGCGATGAGGTCCGCGTCATCCAGAGGCTCCCCGTTCACCTTCGGCATCGGCACCGACACCGACTTCGTCTGCGCGAAGTAGCGTGCCCCTGGATACATCCGCTGCAACCTCACCTGCACGGAATCGAGCAGGTCCGCCGTCGCCACCCTCAGGTTGGACCCCATGGTCACGACCTCCGAGAGGCCCGCCTTCTGCGCCATCCGTCGAAGCCTCGACACCGAGATCAGATTGAGCACCTGCGCGGGCGGCTCGCCGTAGCGGTCGCCGAGCTCGTCGAGCACCCTGTCGATCCCCTCGGGAGCGGATGCCGGGCCGCTCGCCGCCGACAGCTTCTGATAGGCCTCGAGGCGCAATCGCTCGCTCTCGACGTAGTCCTCGGGGATGTGCGCGTCGACGGGCAGCTCGAGCCTCAGCTCGGTCTGGCCCTCGGCGACGTCACCGCGGAAGGCGCTGACCGCCTCCCCGATCATCCGGAGGTAGAGGTCGAAGCCGACACCCGCGATGTGCCCGGACTGCTCGCCGCCGAGAAGGTTGCCCGCCCCGCGGATCTCGAGATCCTTCAGGGCGACCTGCATCCCCGCTCCGAGCTCGTTGTTCGCCGCGATCGTCGCGAGCCTGTCATGGGCGACCTCGCCGAGCGGCTTGTCGGCGTCGTACAGGAAGTAGGCGTAGGCGCGCTCGCGCCCACGCCCGACCCGCCCGCGCAACTGGTGCAACTGCGACAGTCCGTACTTGTCGGCACGGTCGATGATCAAGGTGTTCGCGTTCGCGATGTCGAGGCCGGTCTCGATGATCGTGGTGGAGACCAGCACGTCGAACTTGCGCTCCCAGAAGTCGACCATCACCTGCTCGAGCACGTGCTCGGGCAACTGGCCGTGCGCCACGGCGATCCGAGCCTCGGGCACGAGCTCGGCCAGCTGCGTCGCGACCCTGTTGATGCTCGAGACGCGGTTGTGCACGAAGAAGATCTGACCCTCGCGAAGCAGCTCGCGGCGGATCGCGGCCCCGACCTGCTTCTCGCTGTAGGGCCCGACGAAGGTGAGGATCGGATGCCTGTCCTCCGGCGGCGTCGCGAGCGTCGACATCTCACGGATGCCCGTCACCGCCATCTCGAGGGTGCGCGGGATCGGGGTCGCCGACATCGCGAGGATGTCGACGTTCGTCTTCAATTTCTTGAGCGCATCCTTGTGCTCCACGCCGAACCTCTGCTCCTCGTCGATGATGACGAGCCCGAGGTCCTTCACGACGATGCCCTTGGCGAGCAGACGGTGCGTTCCGATGACCACGTCGATCGTGCCATCCGCGAGTCCCTCGATGGTCTCCCTGGACTCCTTCTCGGTCTGGAATCGGCTGAGCGCTCGCAGGTGGATCGGAAACCCGGCGAACCTCTCGGCGAAGGTCTCCAGATGCTGCCTCACCAGCAGTGTGGTGGGCACGAGCATCACGACCTGCTTGCCGTCCTGCACGGCTTTGAACGCCGCCCGGACGGCGACCTCGGTCTTGCCGTAGCCGACGTCGCCGGCGATCAGGCGGTCCATCGGGATCGGCCGCTCCATGTCGGCCTTGACCTCGTCGATGGTCGTGAGCTGGTCGACGGTCTCGACGAACGGGAACGCCTCCTCGAGCTCGCGCTGCCACGGGGTGTCCGGAGGGAAAGCGTGCCCCTTGCTCGCCATCCGCGCCGAGTAGAGCTTGACGAGCTCGACAGCGATGTCGCGCACCGCCTTGCGCGCCCTTCCCTTCGCCGCGGCCCAGTCGCTGCCGCCCATCTTGCTGAGGCTCGGCGCCTCGCCGCCGACATAGCGGCTGAGCAGATCGAGCTGGTCGGTGGGCACGTAGAGCTTGTCGCCGGGGAATCCGCGTTTCGACGGCGCGTACTCGAGCACCAGGAACTCGCGGAGCGTCTTCACGGCGTTGCGTCCACCCGACGACACCTCGCGCTGAGTGAGCTCGACGAACCTGCCGATGCCGTGGGTGTTGTGCACCACGATGTCGCCCGCGCGCAGTTGCAGGGGGTCGACCACGTTCTTGCGCCGACTGGCGAGTTTCTTCACCTGACGCGAGCCGTAGCCGGCCTTTCGGCCGTAGAAGTCGGCCTCGCTCAGCAGGGCGAGCTTCGCCTCGGGCAGTTCGAAGCCCTGCTCGACGGATGCCGCGAGCACATACGCCACGCCGGTGTCGAGTGTCGACGGCAGCTCGTCGACCACCCGGGCGGCGAGGCCGCGCTCGCCCAGGGCTTCGGCGGCGCGGTCGACGAGCCCGGTGCCCTCGGCGACGATGACCATCGACCAGCCGTCGGCGAGGCGCACGGCGACGTGATCGATCGCGCCGTCGACCTGCCCCTGGAAACTCGGCACGGTCTCAGCAGCCACTCGCACGTACTCCCCCGCGTCGTCGGCGAGGATGCGGATGTCGTCGGCCGCCGTCACCGCGCGTCGCGACCGCGATCCCGCCAGCCCGCTGAAGGAGTCGGGCGCCGGCTCGACGGCGGGTGCGCTCGCCACGGGTTGCGCGGCTCCGGAGTCGAAGGCACTGAAGGTCCACCAGGCACGCGAGCCCGCGGCATCCCGCAGCCTGCCGAGGGTGATGAAGTCGCCGGCGTCGAGATCGATGGGCGCCTC
>JBEANR010000093.1:0-2733 GCA_041165365.1 Actinomycetota bacterium
GTGGCCGCCCGCCGCCCCTCGGTGCCTTGCCCGCCGCCCCGCGAGCTCCCCGCTGTCTCTGTGCCACAGGGTCAAGAATAGGGCCAGCCTGGCAGCCCGTAGGCTAGGGGTCGCACGCGACGAGAAAGGGGTGCCGCCATGCCCACTGGCAAGGTCAAGTTCTATGACGACGACAAGGGCTTCGGTTTCATCACCTCCGATGACGGCCAGGAGGTCTTCCTCCACGCCTCCGCCCTTCCCGCCGGAACCACCGTCAAGGCCGGCAGCAAGCTCGAGTTCGGCATCGCCGACGGCAAGCGCGGTGCCCAGGCGCTCTCGGTGCGGGTGCTCGAAGCGCCCCCGAGCCTGGTGAAGATGAGCCGCAAATCGGCCGACGACATGGCGATCATCGTCGAAGACCTCGTCAAGCTCCTCGACGGCATCGGCACCAACCTCAAGCGCGGGCGCTACCCCGAGTCGACCCACAGCCGCAAGATCGCCGCCGTTCTGCGCAGGGTCGCGGACGATCTGGATGCCTGAGTCCGACCCAGCGGTCTCCGCCGCCAGCGAGGCGGACTTCGCACTGGGCCGCACCGCGCTCGCCGAGATCGCCGATCCCGCCACCGTGGGGCTGCAACTCGGCTCACAGGATGAGGGCGACGGCGTCGTGTCGGTGTTCTTCAGGGCCGACATGCTCGGGTATCCGGGATGGCGGTGGACGGCGACGATCGCCCACCTCGACGGCCAACCGCCGAGTGTTCTCGAGACCGAACTCACGCCCGGCGACGGCGCTCTCCTTGCGCCCGACTGGGTTCCGTGGGTCGACAGGATGACCGACTACCGCGCCGCCCAGGATGCCGCAGACTCGGACGACGACGACTCGGACGACACCGACGGTCTCGATCCCGACGATCTCGACGGGGACGACCTCGAGTCGGAAGATCTGGATTCGGATGATCCGGATGCGGACGATCCCGACGCGGACGACTTCGACGGCGGTGCCGATGACGACGACTCAGACGACGACGACTCAGACGACGAGAGCCCGGGCACAGCTCTGCTGCACGCCGGCGATCTCGACGGGGTCGACATCGACGATCTGGACGATTCCGTCGACGAAGAACCTCAGACACTCGAGCGCTGACGCGCGCCTCGAAGCGCCCTCACTGTTGATCGCCGCCCCCACCGCTGATCGCCGCCCCCACCGCTGATCGAGCTTGTCGAGATCCCCGATCGCCGCACCCACCGCTGATCGAGCTTGTCGAGATCCCCGGCCGCGGATGCGTCTCGGCGGCACGGCAGCCGCCCTCAGCGGTCGCGCAGTCGCAGATACAGCAGCCCGAGCATGCCGAGCACGATGCCGACGATGCACGTCGCGATCCAGATCGGGTCGCTCAGCACTCCCGTCGACACGAGCACGAGGATGACCACGAGCGCCACGATCCACGCGGCGATGCCGGTGAGGATGGGCGTGCGATCATCCGTCTGCACCGGGGGTGGACCCGGGCGGCGTTCGGAGTCCTTGATCCAGAGGCGCATGCGGCTAGAGGGCGTCGACCACGAAGTCGATGCAACGGGTGAGAGCCCGCACGTCGTCGGGCTCGACGGCGACGAAGGTGGCGATGCGCAGTTGGTTGCGTCCGAGCTTGCGGTAGGGCTCGGTGTCGACGACCCCGTTCGCGCGGAGGGTGGCGGCGACGGCCGCGGCATCCACTGATCGGTCGACATCGATCGTGACGACGACCTGCGAGCGGTGATCGGGGTCGGCCACGAACGGGGTCGCGTAGGGCGAGCGCTCGGCCCAGTCATAGAGCACGGAGCTCGACTCGCGGGTGCGGGAGTCGGCCCATTCCAGCCCGCCGTTGGCGAGGATCCAGTCGACCTGGTTCTCCATGAGCAGCAGGGTCGCGAGCGCCGGGGTGTTGAGGGTCTGGTCGAGGCGGGAGTTGTCGACGGCGTTCTTCAGGCTGAGGAACTCGGGGATGTAGCGCCCGGATGCCGCGATGCGCTCGATGCGCTCGATCGCGGCGGGGGAGGCGAGCGCGAACCAGAGCCCGCCGTCGGAGGCGAAGTTCTTCTGCGGGGCGAAGTAGTAGAGGTCGGTCTCGGCCGTCTCGAAGAGGGCGCCCCCGGCCGCACTCGTCGCGTCGATGACGGTGAGCGCACCCTCGTCGCCGTGCACGCGGGCGATCGGCGCCATCACCCCGGTCGAGGTCTCGTTGTGCGGCCAGGCGTATACGTCGACGCCCTCGGTGGGCTCGGGTTCGGCGCGCGATCCCGGCTCGGCGGTGATCACCTGCGGCTTCTGCAGAAAGGGGGCGGATGCCGCGGCCGCGAACTTCGAGCTGAACTCCCCGAACACGAGGTTCTGGCTGCGGCTCTCGATGAGGGAGTGGGCGGCCATGTCCCAGAACGCCGTGGATCCGCCATCCCCGAGCAACACCTCGTAGCCGTCCGGCAGCGCGAACAGCTCGGCGAGTCCGGCGCGAACGCGACCCACGAGCTGCTTGACGGGGGCCTGGCGGTGGGAGGTGCCGAGCAGCGCGCTCTGCTCCGCGAGGTGCGCGAGTTGCTCGGGGCGCACCTTCGAGGGGCCGCAGCCGAAACGTCCGTCGGCGGGCAGCAGGTCGCCGGGAATGGTGAGCGGGGGCATCCGGCGATTCTAGCGAGGGGGGTGGGTTCCCCCGCGGCCCCGGTGGTGTGCGGCGGCGGCTCGGGTGGACTGCGGCGCCTGACCCGGGCGCCGCGACATCC
>JBEANR010000094.1:0-11002 GCA_041165365.1 Actinomycetota bacterium
GTCCGACCGGGTCCCTGAGCCTGTCGAAGGGGCCTCGCCCCACCGGTTAAGCCCCCAGCAAACACGGAGCGGCCCGCAAGCACCGCCGCGGTAGCCTTGCAGGCACATTCTCTGCTCAGAAAGGCGCCGGGCGCGTTCCCCGGAACACTATGGATTTCAAGAAGCTGCTGCGCGGACCCCTCGTCTACATCCTTCTCGTAGTGGTCGTCGTCGGCGTAGGGTTCAGTCTCCTCAGCGGATCGGGCTTCCGGGAGATCAGCACTCAGGAGGGCCTGAAGCTTCTCGCCGGCAACACCGTCGAATCGGCCAAGGTGATCGACGGTGAGCAACGGGTCGACCTCACCCTCAAGCAGGCCGGTGACGACGGCACCCAGGTGCAGTTCCAGTACGCGACCCCCCGTGGCGAAGAGGTCATCACCGCCATCAACGACTCCGGCGTCGAGTACGACGATGAGGTCGCCACCGCCAACTGGTTCACCTCGCTGCTCGGGCTGATCATCCCGTTCCTCATCATCGGCGTGATCTTCTACTTCCTGCTGACCCGCATGCAGGGAGGCGGCGGTCGCGTGATGCAGTTCGGCAAATCGAAGGCCAAGCTCGCCACGAAGGACACCCCCCAGGTGCGGTTCTCGGATGTCGCGGGGTCCGACGAGGCGATCGAAGAACTCGAGGAGATCAAGGACTTCCTCAAGGAGCCTGCCAAGTTCCAGGCTGTGGGCGCGCGGATCCCCAAGGGCGTGTTGCTCTACGGTCCTCCCGGAACGGGTAAGACCCTGCTGGCCCGCGCAGTGGCCGGCGAGGCCAATGTGCCGTTCTACTCGATCTCCGGATCGGATTTCGTCGAGATGTTCGTCGGCGTCGGAGCCAGCCGTGTGCGCGACCTCTTCCAGCAGGCCAAGGAGAACTCTCCGGCGATCATCTTCGTCGACGAGATCGACGCCGTCGGTCGTCACCGCGGCTCCGGTATGGGTGGCGGTCACGACGAGCGGGAGCAGACGCTCAACCAACTGCTCGTCGAGATGGACGGATTCGACGTCAAGACCAACGTCATCCTCATCGCGGCGACGAACCGCCCCGACATCCTCGATCCCGCACTCCTGCGACCCGGCCGCTTCGACAGGCAGATCGGCGTCGACGCCCCCGACATGCAGGGGCGCAAGAAGATCCTCGAGGTGCACGGCAAGGGCAAGCCTCTCGCCGCCGGCGTCGACCTCGAGGTGCTCGCGCGCAAGACCCCGGGCTTCACCGGCGCCGACCTCGCGAATGTACTCAACGAGGCAGCGCTGCTCACGGCGCGATCGAACGCCCAGCTGATCGACAACCGTGCTCTCGACGAGGCGGTCGATCGCGTGATGTCAGGCCCGCAGCGCCGCACGCGCATCATGCGCGACCAGGAGAAGCTCATCACCGCGTACCACGAGGGTGGCCACGCCCTGGTGGCGACGGCGATGAACAACACCGACCCGGTGACGAAGATCACGATCCTGCCGCGCGGCCGCGCCCTCGGGTACACCATGGTGATGCCCGTCGAGGACCGCTATTCGGTCAGCCGCAACGAGCTGCTCGACCAGCTCGCCTATGCGATGGGCGGCCGGGTCGCCGAGGAAGTCGTCTTCCACGATCCGACGACCGGCGCCTCGAACGACATCGAGAAGGCCACGTCGACCGCGCGCAAGATGGTCACCGAGTTCGGCATGAGCTCGAGCATCGGCTCGGTCAAGCTCGGCGCGAACCACAACGAGATGTTCGGTCGTGAGATGAGCGGGGCACGCGACTACTCCGAGCGGCTCTCCGAGCAGGTCGACGCCGAGGTGCGCGCGCTGATCGAGAACGCGCACGATGAGGCCTGGGCCGTGCTCAACGACAATCGCGACATCCTCGACACCCTGGCGCTCACCCTGCTCGAGAAGGAGACCCTCGACCAGACGCAGCTCGCCGAGATCTTCGCCGGCGTCAAGAAGCTGCCGCCGCGCCCGCAGTGGCTGTCGAGCGATCGTCGACCGGTGAGTGATCGGCCGCCGATCCTCATGCCCGACCGCGCACCGATCGACGCCGGATCCACGGATGGCGCGATCGACTCCGAGCCGAAGCCGAAACCCAAGCGCGCACCGCGCCGCACGGCTCCCGACATCGCGACCGCCTGACCGGCGGAGCATCCGACGTGTCAGGTATCGACACGGGGCGCATCGAGCGAGCCGTCGCCGAGATCCTTGCCGCGATCGGCGAGGACCCGGTGAGGCCGGGGCTGGTCGACACCCCCCGGCGGGTCGCGGAGTCCGCCCGCGAATACTTCGCGGGGCTCGGCGTCGACGCGATCGCGTGGATGAGCGACCCGATGCCTGCGGGTGCGGCCGGCGGCGAGCTCGTGATCATCCGCGACCTCGACTTCAGGTCGGTCTGCGAGCATCATCTGGTTCCGTTCACCGGGGTGGCGCACGTCGCCTATGTGCCCGACGAGCTGATCATCGGGCTCGGCGCCGTACCCCGGGTGATCGATACGCTTGCCTCGCGTCCGCAGCTCCAAGAGCGTCTCGCGCAGGAGATCGCCGACGCGTTCCAGACCGGTCTCGACCCCCGAGGAGTGCTCGTCGTGCTCGATGCCTCGCACCTCTGCCTCTCCGCCCGCGGACCCCGACAGCAGCGCAGCTCGACGGTCACGATCGCGGCGCGCGGTGCCCTCGCCGATCCGGTGGCCCGAGCCGAGGCCGTCGCCCTGCTCGCCCGCGGAGTCGACGAGTGAGCGACCTCGCGCCCTCGCGACTCGGGTCTCCGCACGGGGCTCCGTCGCCTCGTGCGCACACCGCCGACCGCCCCCGCCGATCCGGCAGTCGGCGCCTCCACGCCCTCCAGGGCGCCGGCCCGGTGCGTCCCGTCGTGCTCGGCATCCTCAACGTGACCCCCGACTCGTTCAGCGACGGGGGTGAACACCTCGAAGTCGATCAGGCCGTGGAGTTCGGTGCTCACCTCGTGGCGTCCGGCGCGGATCTCGTCGACGTCGGAGGAGAGTCGACGAGACCCGGGGCCGAACGGTTGCCCGTCGTGGAGGAGCAGCGACGTGTGCTGCCGGTCATCCGCGGACTGCGCGACCGCGGCATCCCGGTGAGCGTCGACACGATGAACGCGAGCACGGCGGCTCGCGCGGCGGAACTCGGGGCAGTCGTGATCAACGACGTCTCGGGTGGCACCGCGGATGACGACATGGCCGCCGTCGCCGCGCAGACCGGGCTGCTCTTCATCGCCATGCACTCGCGTGGCCCCAGCGCGACGATGAACGAGCGCGCCGTCTACGGCGACACCGTGCGCGAGGTGTGTGCCGAGCTGGAGCGGCGCACGGCGAAGCTCGTCGCGCGGGGCGTGGACGCGGATCGGATCATCGTCGATCCCGGCATCGGGTTCGCGAAGGATTCCGCGCAGAACTGGCAATTGCTGGGCGGCCTCCGCGACCTGCGCGAGCTCGGGTATCCCGTGCTCGTCGGGGTCTCCCGTAAGCGGTTCCTCGGTGAGCTGCTTCCCGAGGGTGCTGCAGTGCGGCGCCGCGACGCCGCGACCTCCGTGGTGAGCGCGCTCGCCGCCGACGCGGGCGTGTGGGGCGTGCGGGTGCACGATGTGGCGGGCACCAGGGCCGCGCTCGACGTCTGGGCGGCGATGAACGGGGCGCAGCGATGACCGGGCTCACGCCGGCGACGGCGCCACGCGACAGCATCACCCTCACCGGACTCCGAGCCGTCGGCCACCACGGGGTGTTCGAGCACGAGCGCACCGATGGTCAGGATTTCGTGGTCGACGTGACGGTCTGGCTCGATGTGACCGCGGCCGCGGGCGACGACGATCTGCAGCGCACCATCCATTACGGCGTGCTCGCCGAGGAGGTGGTAGCGGTCGTTCAGGGTGAGCCGGTCGACCTCATCGAGACCCTCGCCGAACGCATCGCTTCCGTCGTGCTCGCGCACGAGGCCGCCCACACGACGACGGTGACGGTGCACAAGCCGCAGGCCCCGATCACCGTGCCCTTCTCCGACGTCGCCGTGTCGATCACGAGGTCGCGTCGATGATGCCACCACGCCGGGAACGGATGAGCGTGGAGCTGCCGGCGGTGATCGCACTCGGCAGCAACCTCGGTGATCGCGAGGCCACCCTGCGGGCGGCGGTCCGGGCCGTCGATGCTCTCGCCGGGGTCACGGTGACCGCGGCATCCGGCATCGTGGAGTCCGCGGCGCTCACCCTCGCCGGGGTCGACGAATCGGCCCCGAGCTACCTCAACGCGGTGATCGTGGTGCGGTCGAGAGTGCAGCCAGAAGATCTGCTCGAGGCGCTCCAGGGCATCGAGACGAGCCTCGGGCGCGAGCGCACCGTGCGGTGGGGCGACCGCACCCTCGATCTCGACCTGATCGACGCCGTCGTGCGCCGAGACAGCGAGTCGCTCACGCTTCCCCATCCCCGCGCGTGGGAACGCGCCTTCGTGCTCGCCCCCTGGCTCGAGGTGCAGCCCGACGCCGTGGTCGCCGGGCGCGGCACCGTGCGCGATCTGCTCGCCGCGGCCTCCGACTCGGTGACGGCCTATCCGGCACCGCCGCTGCTCGAACGGTGCGGACCATGAAACGCACGAGCTACTCCGCGCTCGTGCTCATCGGCGTCGTGGGCGGCGCGGTCTCCGGCCTTCTGCAGCTCGCGCTCGCGACATCCGGCCGACCGGTGATCGTGCTGCCGATTACGCTGCCTCTCGCGCTCGCCGCCATCGGTGCCGTGGTGATCGTGCTCGCCGTGCCGATCAGGCGGATGACGCGGGGCCGCTCCTCGGGGCCGGTCGACCCGTTCTTCGCGACGAGGGTCGTGATGCTCGCCAAGGCCTCGGCGATCGGCGGCGCCCTCGTCACGGGAGTCGGAGCGGGCATGCTCGTGTACCTGCTGACCCGATCCGTCGTGCCCGGAGTAGGCTCGATAGGGTCGTCGATCGCCGCCATCGTCGGAGCCGTGGCACTGCTCGCGTGCGGATTGATCGCGGAGCACATGTGCCGCATTCCGCCGGGTGACGACGACGATGACGACGATGACGATCAAAGACCGATCCGCATCCGACCATGACCGGCCCGCGCGTGGCCCCTCGGCCACCGCGAGACCGCACCAGCCCGTGAGGACGCCGTGAGCCAGGACCAGAACCCGTCGACCCTTCGTCAGCCGGTGCCGCCTCCGCCCGGTGCTGCGGCCGCCGAGACTGCAGCATCGGTTGCAGCAGCCCGGGGCGACGCAGCCTCCGGTTCACGCCGGCTCGACCTGCCGGGTGTCGAGTGGCGCGGCATCTCGCCGCGCTACCTCGTCGCCGAGTTCCTCGGTCTCGTGGTGACCGCTCTCATCCTCGCCGCCGTCACCGTTCCGTTCCACCTCTTCGGGTGGCCGTTCGCTCCCCTCCTGACCGTCGCGGCCGTGGGGTCCGTGCTGCTCTACGCCGCGTTCACTCCGCGCCGGGTGCGGGCGATCGGCTATCAGTTGAGGGCCGACGATCTGGTGTTCCGCCGCGGCATCCTGTTCCAGCGCTTCGTCGCGGTGCCCTACGGACGGATGCAGCTCGTCGACATCAACCGGGGGCCGCTGTCACGAGCGCTCGGGTTGAGCGACCTCAAGTTCGTCACCGCGGCGGCCGCCTCCGGGGTGGCGATCCCCGGTCTGCCCGAGACCGAGGCCGAGGAGCTGCGTGACCACCTCGTCGCCGTCGCCGAGACCCGCCGGGCTGGGCTGTGACCGACCCGCGCGAGGTGGAACCACCGGTCGCTGATCGACCGGCGCCACCGGTCACCGACGGGCCGGTCACCGCCGTCGCGGCCGCGCTCTCGGACGGCGAATGGCACCGCCTGCACCCCGCGTCACCGCTGCTGAAGGGCGGGCTCTTCCTCCTGGCGGTGATCGGTTTCGTCATCACCCAGGCCAGAGAGCGGTTGATCGAGCTCTTCATCCCCGGCGCCGGCTACGACGACGGCGACCCGCTCGGCGAGATCGTCGATCGCGGACTCGTCGGATGGGCCCTTCTCGCCATCGCCGTCACCCTCGTCGTGATCGTCGCCGTCTTCTGGCTGTCGTGGCGCATGCACACCTTCCGCATCACCGACGAGGTCGTGGAGGTGCGCTCCGGTCTCGTGTTCCGCACCAACCGCAAGGCGCGGCTCGATCGCATCCAAGGCATCAACATCGTGCGACCGTTCATCGCGCGCCTGTTCGGCGCCGCGAAGGTCGAGATCAACCAGGCAGGTCAAGACGCGAACGTCAAACTCGAATACCTCGCGACACGGGCGGCGGACGACCTGAGGCGCGAGATCCTGCGGCTGGCCTCGGGGTCGCGCGCGACATCCGTGCCGACCGCTGCGTCGACCACCGACTCCGTCGTGGATCGTCGCGTCTCGGAGCTGCTCGCCCCCGAGTTGGATCCGGATGCCGCGGAGCCCGAGTCCGTGGTGAGGCTCGGCCCCGGGCGGCTGCTGGGTTCCATCCTGCTGAGCGGCGGCACGGTGTTCGTGGTCATCGCCGCCGTGAGTGTGGTGTCGGTGTCGATCATCGCTCCGGATGCCGCGATCGGGCTGTTCGGGCTCATTCCGGCGGCCCTCGGATTCATCGGGTACTCGGTGCAGAAGTTCACCAAGTCGTTGCGGTACACCATCGCCGGCACGCCAGACGGTGTGCGGGTCGGCTTCGGGCTGCTCTCGACGAGCAACGAGACGCTACCGCCCGGCCGCATCCACTCGGTGAAGGTGAGTCAGCCGCTGCTCTGGCGGCCGTTCGGCTGGTGGGAGATCAAGGTCAACCGGGCGAGCCACTCCTCCACGAGTGGCGCGGCGGGGCAGCAGAACACCACCATCCTGCCCGTGGGCACCCGCGGCGACGTGCGCCGGGTGCTCGGCCTCGTGCTGCCGGAGTTCGCCTCGGGTGATGCCTCGGGTGCGGGCTCGGGTGCTGACTCAGGTGATGCCTCGGGTGCGGGGTCCGCGATCGACGACGTGACGGGTGGGAGCGTCTCCCGCACGGGCTCCTCGAGCGGCGGCGACGCCATCGACCTGGCCGAGCGTGGTCTCGCCCGGCCGGCGCAGCACGACGGATACACCTCCTCTCCCCGCCGGGCCGTCGTGCTGCGCTGGTTCTCGTGGCGGCGCAACGGGTTCGCCGTGTCGGATGGGTCGGTGCTGCTGAGGCGGGGGGTGATCTGGCGCGAACTCGTGGTGGTGCCGTTCGCCCGATCACAGAGCGTCTCCGCCCACCAGGGACCACTGCTCAGGATGCTGCGGCTCGCGGCTGTCCGCGTGCATACCGTCGCGGGCCCGATCGTCGCCTCCATCGGCGCCCTCGACCGCGGCTCCGCGATCGACCTGTTCGATGCGGTGGCGCGCGGTGCGATCCTGTCGTCGGGGGCGGACACCAGTCACCGCTGGAGGGCGTCGGAGCCCGCTGCATCCACCGTCGGGCCACCGCCTGCGGGGCCGGCGGCGTCCGCTTTCGGGCCACCGCCTTCGGGGCCTGCGGTGGTCGGGCCTCCGGCGCCCGGTCCGGCCCTGGTCACGGAACGGCCCCGCCCCGCCGCACCCGTCACCGGACAGCCGGCGCCCGGTCCGGCCGCGCCAACCGGGCTGCCGCCTTCGTCTTCTCAGCCCCCGTCTTCTCAGCCCTCGTCGTCTGATCCCTCGTCGTCTGAGCGTTCGTCGTCTCAGCCCTCGTCGCCGTGAGCACGCCTGCCGAACGCTCGGGCCGCCTCGGGGTGGGCATCGTCGGCGCAGGCAGGGTCGGCCCCATCCTCGGAGCGGCTCTCGCCGGAGCCGGACACGCCGTCATCGGCATCTCGGCCATCTCGGAGTCCAGCCGTGAGCGGGCCGACGCCATCCTCCCCGGCGTGCCCGTGCTCACCCCGTTCGAGGTGGTCGAGCGCAGTGAGCTGGTCATCCTCGCCGTGCCGGCGGAAGAGCTCGAGGGACTCGTCTCGGGTCTCGCAACCACGGGCGCGTGGCGACCGGGGCAGCTCGTGGTGCACACCGCCGCCGAGTTCGGCGTCGCGGTGCTCGAGCCCGCCGCGGCCGGTGGAGCGATCCCGCTCGCGATCCATCCGGCCATGGCCTTCACGGGAATGTCGATGGATGTCGCGCGCCTCGCCGACACGTGGATGGCGGTCACCGCGGCCGGCCCTGTGCTGCCGATCGGTCAGGCCCTCGTCGTGGAGATGGGCGCGGAGCCCGTCGTGGTCGCGGAGGCCGATCGTGTCGCCTATGCCGAGGCGGTCTCGACGGCGACCTCGTTCTCTGCCGCGATCGTGGAGCAGGCCGCCGCGATCCTCGCCGACATCGGCATCGAGTCGCCCGGAGCGGTTCTCGGGCCGCTCGTGCGCTCCTCGGTCGAGAACGCGCTGAGGGCGGCGCGCTGACCGCTCTCGCCTGTTCACAACTCAGGCCGGACGGTCACGGAACGGCCCCCGTGGGCCGGATCGCCCCCACTCGCGCCGATCAGCCTGAGTTGTGAACGCCCGCTCCCAGTCTGAATGCGGACGCTAGGCTCGCGACGTGGCCTCCGACCCCTTCGACCCCCGTTTCGATCGGGCATTCCAGCCCGGCTTCGACCCGTCTTCTCCAGGTGGGAGCGTGCGAGCCGGGTCGGCGGGGCGGTCGCGGCCCGAAACGGCTCGTGCAGCAGACCCCCATCCGGCGCCGCCGCCACACCCGGAGTCAGCAACACATCCGGAGCCCGCTGCACATCCGAACGCCCCCGCGCAGGAGCGCGACTGGAGCCCGGCCGCATCCCCCTTCGCCGCTGACCGTCCGGCGGATGACTCGCACTCATCGCCGGTGCCTTCCGTTCCGCTGGCGGGCAATCCCTGGGTGACGATGTTATGGGTGGTGGCCGTGGTCTTCACGCTCGGCGGGATCGCGGGGCTGACGTGGGCCGAGGCCGCTCAGCTCGACCGCACCTCGGCGACGGTCGCGCTCGTGGTGCCCGCTGTCGTCGCAGCCCTCGCCCCGTGGTTCGTGCTCTCCGGCCTCGCGGCGGCTGTCGGGGTCGCACTCCTCGCCGCGGTGCGCTGGCGCCCCCGAGGATCGCGTCCCGTCGGATGACCTTCACCCCCGCCGCCCGCCTCGTCGTCGCGGGACTCGCTCTGCTCGCCGTCGGTGCCGCAGGGCTCGCCGTGACCGCCCGGCAATTCCTCTCAGCGCCGTATCCGCTCGACAGCAATTCGGGGCGAGCCGTGTTCCTCGTCGATGACACGCTGGTGTCGTACGAGATGTTCAGCCCCGGTGGCTGGCCCCTCGTGATCGGCGCGGGGTCGGTGCTCGTCGTATCCGGGCTGCTCGCTGCCGCGGTGCTCTGGAGGGGGCGCCCGTCGCCGACCCCTGGGCCCGGCACCGGCTAGCATCGGGCCGGTGAACCCACTGACACCCCTCGTCGTCGACACCATCGCGGGCGTCCGCACCGAGCTGCGCAGCCTCTCCGCCGGGCCCGATCGCAAGGCCGGTGACAGCGGCGCGGCCACCGCTCGGGTGGTGCTCGTGCCCACGATGGGCGCGCTGCACGACGGCCATCTCGCGCTGGTCGAGCGTGCGACATCCGTCGGCGACGTCGTCGTCGTGTCGATCTTCGTCAACCCTCTGCAGTTCGGCCAGGGGGAGGACCTCGACCGCTACCCCCGCTCCATCGAGGCGGATGTCGCGAAGCTCGCCGGTCTCGGAGTCTCCGTCGTGTTCGCTCCCACCGCCGCCGAGATGTACCCGCACGGGCGATCGGCGACCACGGTGCACTCCGGCGATATCGGGACGCGCTTCGAGGGGCGTGCGCGCCGCGGGCACTTCGACGGGGTGCTCACCGTGGTCGCCAAGCTGTTGAGCATCATGCATCCGCAGTCCGTCGTGTTCGGGCAGAAGGACGCGCAGCAGGTCTTTCTGGTGAAGCGGATGATCGCCGACCTCGACTTCCCCGTATCGGTCGAGGTCGTCGACACCGTGCGCGAGCCCGACGGCCTCGCGCTCTCGAGCCGCAACGTGTTCCTCGACGCCAACGAGCGCCGCGCCGCGCGCACGCTCTCCCGCGCGCTCGAGGCCGCGGAGTCGTCGGCCGACAGGGGAGTGGACGCCGTTCTCGCCGCCGCCCAATCGGTGCTCACCGCCGACACCGGTGTCGATCTCGACTACTTCTCGCTGGTCGACCCGGCGACCTTCCTGCCGGTGGATGAGGGCTTCCACGGGCGCGCGCTCGTGCTGGTGGCGGCGCTGGTCGGCGAGACCCGCCTCATCGACAACCAGGCCATCTACGTCGGCTGACCCGCGGGTCCCTGAGCCTGTCGAAGGGCCACGTCCCGGGTGGCCTCAAAACCCGGGTCCCTGAGCCCGTCGAAGGGCCCCGCCCCGGGCCCTCCGCGGCCCCCACCGCCCCGGCTACCATGGTGGGCGGCCTACCACCGGCCCACGACCGGCCCGCCAGCCCGCAGGAGATCCATGACCGACACCGTGCCCGGCACCGATTCCGCCGCCGACGGCAGGTTCGAAACCACCGACGACGAGGTCTCCGAGCAGAAGGCCGTCCGACTCGCCAAGCGCCTCCGGCTCATCGAAGCCGGTGTCGGGGCGTACCCGGTCGGTGTGCCGATCACGACCACCATCCCAGCCGTGCGCGCGAGGCATCCTCACCTCGATCCGGATACCGCCACCGGCGACGTCGCCTCCCTCGCCGGCCGCATCGTGCACCTGCGCAACACCGGCAAGCTCTGCTTCGCCTCGCTCCAGTCCGGTGACGGCTCGCGGATCCAGGCGATGGTGAGCCTCGCGAACGTCGGCCAGGAGTCGCTCGACCTGTGGAAGGAGCTCGTCGACCTCGGCGACCACCTCTTCGTGTCCGGCGAGGTGGTGTCGAGCCGTCGAGGCGAGCTGTCGATCATGGTCGCCGAGTGGATGATCGCCGCCAAGACCCTGCGCCCCCTGCCGAACCTGCACGCCGAGCTCAGCGAGGAGACCCGTGTGCGCAGCCGCTACCTCGACCTCATCGCCAG
>JBEANR010000095.1:0-14796 GCA_041165365.1 Actinomycetota bacterium
AGGGCGATCTCGAGGTCTGCCAGTTCAGGGAAGCGCAGGAGGTCGGCGATGAGCTGGCGCGTGAAGACGACGCTCCCCGCTCCGATGAAAGTGACTCGGGTCATCAGGCAATCGTCAACCAGAATGATCATTGTGCGCAACATATTGCGCGCAACCGGCTAAAATACTCACTGTCACTGAGCGATCATCCCTGATCCGGAGGAGTACCGACCCATGTCCCAGTCCATCGGCGAACGGTCTGGGCCGCGAGCATCATCCGGAAAGCGCACCGACAGGATGCTCGCCGTTCTCTCGTTGCTCGGTGAGCGCGGAACCGTCGCACTCAGCGCCCTCAGTCGCGAGCTGTCGGTCTCACCGGCGACCATGCGGCGCGACCTGGCGGAGATGGAACAGCAGGGTCTGCTGCTGCGCACCCACGGGGGCGCCCGAGCCCAGGAGTCGAGGGAGGAACTTCCGGTGCGGCTGCGGGATTCGAGGTTCCGCGAATCCAAGCGCAGGATCGCCGTCCGCGCCGCCGAACTGCTGCCCACCGGCCCCTACGCGATCGCGTTGAGCGGCGGCACGACGACGGCCGAGGTGGCCAAAGCCCTCGCCCACCGCCCGCAGCTCACGATCGTGACCAACGCGCTCACCACCGCGATGGAGATCGCCTCCCGGCCCAATCTCAAGGTGATCATGACCGGCGGTGTGGTGAGGTCGAGCTCGTTCGAGGTGGTCGGGTCTCTGGCCGAGAACACCTTCAACGCCGTCAACGTGGGCACCGCCATCCTGGGCACCGACGGCATCAGCGCGGTGGGGGGCGCGACGACCCACGACGAGACGGAAGCCCGCACCAACCACGCCATGGTGACCCACGCGCAGCGGGTGATGGTGGTGGCCGACGGCTCGAAGGTGGGGCGCGTGACCCTCGCCAGGATGGCCGATCTCGCGCAGATCCACATCCTCGTCACCGACACCAGTGCGGATGCCGCCGAACTCGACGCCCTCGCCGCTGCGGGCGTCGAGATCCACACCGTTCCCGCGGGGTAGGCGCTCGAGCGCCTGGCCCCGGCATGTCGACTTTTCGGCTCGCGCACCGCTGCGGGGCCCCTGCCGATTGATCACGAGTTGGCCGATTCACCAGTATGGCGATGTATCGGCCAACTCGCGGTGGAATGGAGGAGGCGCGTGGCGCGTCAGATCGGGTAGGTGGCGTCGGGCAGACTGAGCGCGTGACCTCGACGACGAGCCCTCCTGCCGGCGCCCCATCCGGCCCCCGCTTCGGCCTCAAGCGCGATCTGCTGCGACCCGGCCACAGCGAACGCAGCGACCGCGTGACCTTCATCGAGCTGTTCTTCGACCTCATCTTCGTCTTCGCGCTGACGCAGCTGTCGCGCTACCTCTCCGAGAACCAGTCACCGCTCGGCGCCCTCGAATCGACCATCCTCGTTCTCGCACTCTGGTGGGTGTGGGTCTACACGACCTGGGTCACCAACTGGCTCGACCCGGCGAAACTCCCGGTGCGCGGCGCCGTCATCGTGCTCGCCCTGATCGGACTCGTGGTGAGCACCTCGATCTACGAGTCGTTCGGCGACCGCGGCATCGTGTTCGCGATCGCCTACGTGACCCTGCAGCTCGGGCGCACGGTCTTCATGATCGTCGCGGTAGCCCGCCACGACGCCGCACTCACCCGTGACTTCGTCAGGGTGCTGATCTGGATGACCGCGGCCGGAGCGTTCTGGATCGTGGGCGCCCTCCTCCCCCTCGAGTTCCGTCTCGCCGCCTGGATCATCGCGATCGTGATCGAGTACCTGTCGGCCGCGATCGGGTTCCGGGTGCCCGGGCTGTCGTCGACGCGGGTCGGCGACTGGGACATCTCCGGCGAGCACATCGCCGAGCGCAGCGCGCTGTTCGTGATCATCGCGATCGGCGAATCGTTCCTCGTGACCGGGTTCTCCTTCGTGGCGCAGGAGTCGTCGGTGCAGGGCGTGATCGGCGTGCTCCTCGCCTTCGTCGGGGGCGTGGCCATGTGGTGGCTGTACTTCGACCGCGCCGAGAGCGTCGGGGCGAACGCGATCGCCGGGTCCGAGCATCCCGGCCGGCTCGCGAGGGTCGCCTACACCTACGTGCACGCCGTGATCATCGGGGGGATCGTGCTCACCTCGGTGGCCGACAAGGAGCTGCTGCTGCATCCCGACGACGGGGTCTCGGTCGGTGTCGCCCTCACCGTCGCCGGCGGGCCGTTCCTCTACCTGGCCGGGCTGGCGCTGTTCAGATGGGTGGTGGCCCGCGAGCGGCTCGTCTCGCACCTGGCCGGACTCGGGATGCTGCTGCTCTGCGCCCTCGTCGCGCCACTGGTCAGCACCCTCGCACTCGGGGTCTGCACGACCGTCGTGCTCGTGATCGTGGCCGCCTGGGAGACGAGGCGGCGGATCGCCCGCGGCGAGGCGGTCGCCGACGTGGAGGCGGCGGAGCGGTGATCACCTACGCCGCCGGGCGTGCCGCCGACTCCCTCACCGGGCGCGCGGCCCGGCGCGAGAGCATCCTGTCGGTCAGCACGATGACGACGACGGCCACCAGGATGATGGCGCTCTCGACGAACGGGAGCACGCCGACATCCGAGGCCCTCAACACGAGGGAGCCGAGGAGCGCCCCACCACCGATCGCGAGGTTGAACGACACGGTGAACCAGGCGGAGGCCTGATCGCGCAGTGCTCTCGAGGCGGACTGCAGCATCCGCGTCTGCAGCAGCGCGGGCCCGCCGCCGAAGGCGATCCCCCACAGCACGAGGCTCACCAGCACGACCGGGGTGGCCAGTGGCACGAGTCCGATGACGAGCACCGACAGCGCGACGATGACGAACGAACCGATGAGGCTGGCCTTCGGATGCCGCGGCCCCACGATGCCCACCAGCAGAAGTCCCGCGGCTCCCGCCGCCCCGTAGAGGAACAGCAGCCCGCTCGTGGCCGACGGGTCGAAGCCGGCCTCGTCGATGAGGAACGGCACGATGTAGGTGTAGAAACTGTTCTGCCCCAGCATGATCGCGATGATGATGGCGCAGAGCACGAGCACCGGCACGAGCGTCGGATCCTTGCGGGCGGGCACCGGGATCTCGCCGGTGGCGAGGGTCACGAGGTGCTCGACGGGCGGCAGGAAACGGGCGATGAGCAGCCCGATGACCACGATCGACACCCCGATCGAGGCGAACGCGACCCGCCAGTCGAAGGCCGTGCCGATGGCCGTACCGACCGGCACGCCGAGCACGAAGGCCGCGGTGGCCCCCGAGCTCGTGATGGCGACGGCGCGGGCGAGCATGGGCTTCGCCACGAGATGTGCGGCGTAGGCGCCGACGACCGCCCAGAACAGTCCGTGGGCGACACCCGCGATCACCCGTGCGACCACGACGAAGGCGAAGCTCGGAGCGAACGCCGTCGCGACGTTGGTGATCGCGAAGACGGCCAGCGCCAGCAGGATGAGCGGCTTGCGCGGCAGCCTGCTCGTGAGCTTCGCCATCGGCGCGGTGCTCACCACGACGGTGCCGGCGTACACGGTGACCAGGAGTCCGACATCCGCGGTGGAGACGTCGAGGTCGGCGGCGAGCTGGGGCAGCAACCCGGTCGGAAGGAACTCGCTCGTCACGCACACGAAGATCGCCGCGGCGAGCATGAGCAGGCCGAGCACCGGGAGTCTGTCTGCGTCGACACGGGAGGGGGACTCGTTCATGAGAACGGGCGCTTTCGTGAGGTGTGGTGCGAGGCGCCGACCGCGGGACGACGCGAACCGGCGCCATCTCCTCCAGGCTAACCCGGGTCGGGCCGACGCCCTACTCTGGACCCGTGACGACGACCTCCACCACCCACTGGGTGCTCACGATCTCGTGCGAAGACCGACCGGGCATCGTGCACGCGGTGAGCGGCGCGATCGTCGAGGCCCGCGGCAACATCACCGAGTCCAAGCAGTTCTCGAGCGACGACACGGGCACCTTCTTCATGAGGCTGCAGGTGGAGTCGGATGCCGACCGCCCCGCGTTCGAGGCCGCCATCGAGCCGATCGCGCAGCGGTACGCGCTCACCTGGCGGCTCGACGTCGTCGGAAGGCCCCTTCGCACCCTCGTACTCGTGAGCCGGGCGGCGCACTGCCTCAACGATCTGCTGTTCCGCGAGAGGGCAGGCCAGCTGCCGGTGGAGTTGCCTCTGGTGCTCGGCAATCATCCGCACCTCGCGGGCCTGGCCGAGTTCTACTCCGTGCCCTTCGAGGCGATGCCGACCACCTCCGCCGACGAGAGGGCGGCGTTCGAGCGCCGGGTGCTCGAGGTGGTCGAGCAGCACGACATCGAGCTCGTGGTGCTCGCCCGCTACATGCAGATCCTGTCGCCGGAGCTGTGCGCGAGATTGAGCGGGCGGGTGATCAACATCCACCACTCGTTCCTGCCGGGGTTCAAGGGTGCGAGCCCGTATCTGCAGGCCCATCGACGCGGCGTCAAACTCATCGGGGCGACGGCCCACTTCGTGACGAGCGACCTCGACGAGGGGCCGATCATCGAACAGAACGTGGTGCGGGTCGACCACTCCAGGTCGCCCTCGGAACTCGTCGCGATCGGGCAGGACGAGGAGTCGAGAACGCTCACCCAAGCCGTCAAATGGTTCGCCGAGAACCGCGTTCTGCTCGACGGAGCCCGCACGATCATCTTCACCTGAGCCGCGCCGCGGAACCGGTGCGCGGCATCCTGCCCCGTTCGCGGGGCGTGCGGGCGGTCGCCCATCGGTTAGCCTTGAAGCCGGTGGTTCCCCCGACCGCCCGAGACAGACACAGTGCCCCCGCCTGTATTCCAGGACATGCGATCACGATCGCGAGCGGACGGGGAACGCCATGGGCACCAGGGGATTCACGAGTGCGGACCACACGGATGCCACTCCGCCGACGTCGTCACGCGCCGCCACCGGCCGGCTCCCTCTCGCCGTCCTCACCGTCGTCGCTGTGGTGGCCGCGATGCTCGCCGCGGGCGCGGCGACGGGATCCTCCTCTGCCGCGGGAGCCACCGCAGCCGGTCTCGCAGCGGCCGGCAACGCCGCCACCACGGCGACGATCACCTCCAGCGGGGATGCCGCGGGCACCTCGGCCGCCGCCATCGCCGATGCGGCGTCGTCCGTCGGCTCGGCCGGGGTGTCCGGCGAAGGAACGTCGGGAACGGGATCGTCGGGCGCCGGAGCGTCGAGCGCCGGAGCGTCAGGGGTCGGAGCCTCGTGGTCTCCGTCGGGACCCGCAGTGGGGTCGTGGACCCAGCTCGGCTGGAGCCAGGCGCCGACGCTGACCAGCATCCAGATCTTCGCCGACAAGGCTCCCGGCGCGAAGATCGCCAGGGGTACCCTCAGGTTCTCCGACGGCTCGACGATCCCGGTCGGCGCCGTCGCCGAGGATCCACGTTTTCCGACGATCGTCGCGTTCCCCCCGAAGACGGTGTCGTCGGTGCGGTTCACGATCGAGAAGACGTCGGGCGCGGGCGCGGTCGCGATCGCCGAGATCGTCGCCGCGACGAAGGGTTCGACCCCGGTCGACGCGAGTGCCCGCACCGGCGTCGGCTCGGGCATCGGTGTCGCCGTCTCGACCCCCGCCGTCTGCACCCCCACCGCGGCGGGACTCGCGGCCACCACGCTCACCGTGCTCTGTCCGACATCCGGCACGGTCATCCAGGGGAGCATCCCGCTCACGGTCCGCGCACCCGACTCGACCTCCGTCGAGGCGCGACTGTGGCACTCCCCCGCGAGCGGTTCCGGGGAGCTCGCCGCCGTGACCGCCACCCCAGACTCCCGCGGGGTCGCCACGCTCACGGTGGATGCGGATGCCGCGGCGCACGGTCCGGTCACGGTGAGGGTTCGCAGCATCACGCGGTCCGGCGCTGTGCAGGAACTGCACCTCGGACTCTTCAACGGCGGAGGCGCACCCGCCAGATCGTGGCTTCCGAAGACGACCTCGTCGACGACGGACGGCATGACCCTGGCCTTCGCCGAGGAGTTCACCGAACCGCTCTCGGCGTCGCGCATCGGCGACTCCGAGTTCGCCTCCGCGAAGCCCGAGTGGTACGGCGCTCAGGAGTTCGGCGAAGCGGTCTTCGCCGACCCCTCCGCCGGCCTCGACAACCTCACCGTCGTCGACGACGACTACCTCAGGATCTCGATCGCCACACGGCCGTCGACCTTCGCCGACCCGATGGGCTGGAACCGCGCCCACGTCGGCGGCATGCTCTCCTCGGGCCGCGTGGGCGGTGCCGGGTTCTCGGCGCAGCACGGCTACTTCGAGGCCAGGATGCTCGTGCCGGCCGGCAAGGGACTGTGGCCCGCGTTCTGGCTGCTCCCGAGCGACAACCTCTCCGTCGCGCAGGACATCGTCGCCGAGGTCGACGTGATGGAGAACTACGGCCAGAAGCCGACCATGAGCTGCCAGGGCACCCACCAGTACACGAGGGGCGTCGACACCGCCAACACGCTGTGCGGAACGCGCTTCGGCTCAGCGCAGTCCGCCGTCGGCTGGCACACCTACGGGGTGCGCGTCGGTCGCGACACGATCACCTACTACATCGACGGGGCGGTGGTCGCCACGGCACCGCAGATCGACGGCGGCGACCGCCCCCTCTACTTCATGGCCGATCTGGCGCTGACCGGCAACCAGTGGTGGCCGGTCGACCTCGCCCCGATCGGCGATTCGGCGGCGATGTACGTCGACTACATCCGCGTGTACACCTGACGCGCCGTGCCGAGCCTCCAGTCCCGATCCTGCAGTCCCGATCCCGCAGTCCCAATTCCGCAGTCCCAATCCTGCTGTCCACACCTGCTGCCAGAAAACCGCCCCTCGAGGCCGCACCACCGCTGGTCTGTGGCAGGAGAACCCGGTGGCGGCACTTCGCGCGAGGAGCGGTGGCCCGCTCTGAGCAGGCGCGCGGTTCTGATACCGTCGGGATTCCGATTCGCGACGGCGATCGGTCTGCGGAGCCCGAGGCATCCGCCCACCGCTGCAGGGAGCGCACAGCATGGATTTCCGGGACTATCTCGCGGTGCTCAGGCGCCGGTGGCCGCTGGTCGTGGCGATGACCGTACTCGGGGTGCTCGCCGCCGCCGCGTACCTCGCGGTGGTGCCGAAGAGCTATGTCGCGGCATCCGTCGTCTTCGTGACCGCGCAGGGTGCCGACACCGTCGGTGACCTGCAGCAGGGCAACGACTTCAGTCAGCAGGCGGTCAAGACCTACGCGGAGGTCGCGAAGTCGCCCGTCGTGCTCGGTCCGGTGATCGACAGGCTCGGCCTCGACGACACCGCGGAGGAGCTCGCCCTCAAACTCGACATCTCGGTGCGCCTCGACACGACGGTGTTCCAGATCACCTCGACCGAATCCGATCCCGAGCGCGCCGCCCAGGTGGCGAACGCCGTCGCGGAGAGCGCCATCGACACGATCACGACGCTCGAGGCGTCGGATTCCGTCGACGGGGTGCCCCTGGTGAGACTCGACCAGATCCAGACCGCGACGGTGCCGCTCGAACCCGCGAGCCCGAAGACCCGCACCGTGCTGCCTCTCGGCCTGTTCGTCGGCCTCGCACTCGGCTTCGCGATCACGCTCATCGCCGCCGTGCTCGACACCCGCATCCAGGGGCCCTCCGAGGTCGCCTCGATCACCGACCGCCCACTGCTCGCGACCATCCCCGTGCACCGCCGGGCGAAGAAGAACCCGCTCATCGTGCGGTCGAACCCCGAGGGACGCTCCGGCGAGGCCTTCCGCACCCTGCGCACCAATCTGCGCTACCTGGAGAGCACGGATGCCCGCAGTGTGCTGGTCACCTCCCCGCGAGACGGAGAAGGCAAGTCGACCATCGCCGCGAACCTCGCCTGGTCGCTCGCCCAGTCCAACTTCTCGGTCATCCTGGTCGACACCGACCTGCGCAGCCCGAGGGTGGGCGCCATCGCGCAGGTCGACGGAACCGTCGGGCTCACGGATGTCATCCTCGGATACGCCGGGCTCGACGACGCGATCCAGCGCACCGACCATCCCGACCTCTCGGTACTCCTCGCCGGGTCGGAGCAGCCGAACCCGAGCGAACTGTTGGGTTCCGCCGAACTGGCCACGATCATCGAGTCGCTCGAATCGCGCTTCGACTACGTGATCATCGATTCCCCTCCCGTGCTCTCGTACACCGATGCGGCCGTGGTCTCCGTGGTCGCCTCGGGCACCGTCGTCGCCGTCTCGTCGGGGCGCACTCGGCGGGGGCAGTTGCGCGCAGCGCTGCTCACCCTCGCCAACGTGGGGGTGACCCCTCTCGGCACCGTGCTCAACCGCGTGCAGCCGTCCGGGCTCGATCTGCGACCGGGCCAGTCCGGTTCGACGCTCAAGCGCACCGCCCCGGCGGTGGCCCGGGAGGCCGGACCGGGGAGACGCAGCCGCGACCGGTCGAGTGTCACGGGAGCCGACAACCAGGGCTCGGACAACCACGGCCCGGACAACCAAGGCATGGACAACGAAGCCCCACGCGCGGACGGTGTCGATCACGCCACCCCGCCGACGACACCCCCCGCGTAACGTCGGAGACACATTCCGCTGTTAGGGTGTCCACCTGACGTGGGGGTCCGTCACGCTGCTCCACGGTCGCCGACGGGTCTCCGGGTTTCCGATCAGCCTCTCGACACCCGATTGAGACCATGACTCGTCTTCTCCTCGATCCTCCCCTGCATGCGTCCGACGGCGGCGTTCCCGCTCCGCGGCGACGAGACTGGCGTCACTCCTACGCGTTGCGCCTCGTCGTGACCGATCTGCTCGTGCTCATCTGGGGCGTCGCCGGTTCGGCGGTCGCGAACTTCGGTTTCGCCGGCGAGACCCTCTCGATGCCGTTCGCGAACCCCGGGATCGACTACTTCTGGGTGTCCGCGCTCGTCGTCGCGAGCTGGATGGCGATGCTGTGGGCGGTGGGCTCGAGGCGTCCCCGCGTGATCGGCACCGGCACCGCCGAGTTCAAGGCGATCCTGCAGTCCGCCGTCTCGGTGCTCGTGCTCATCACCCTCGCGACCTTCCTGCTGCAGGTGGAGTTCTCGAGGGCGTTCGTGCTCACCGCCCTCCCCGCCGGGCTGCTCGGGCTCGTGGTCTCCCGCTTCCTCTGGCGCCAGTGGCTTCAGGCAGAGAGGAAGCTGGGGAGGTACTCGGCACGTGTCGTGCTCGTCGGCTCCCCGGCATCCGCGTCTCAGATCGCCAAGGATCTGGCCTCGAACACCGATGCCGGCTACCACCTCGTCGGGGCCGTCGTGCCGTCGGGTGTCACCCTGTCGGTGCTGCCGGACACCACCGTTCCCGTGCTCGGGAGTATCGACACCCTCCTCGACGCGGTGGCGGAGTCGCAGGCGGACACCGTCATCGTCGTCGGCGGCCACAACCTCACCCCCGCGGAGATGCGCCGACTCAGCTGGAGCCTCGAGCCCGGCCGCCAGCACCTCGTGATGACTCCGAGCCTCACGGATGTCGCCGGCCCGCGCATCCACGCCAGACCCGTCGCCGGGCTCCCCCTGATCCACGTGGAGACACCGCGCTACGAGGGCACGGACCGCTTCCTGAAGCGCGGCTTCGACGTGCTCGGATCGGGTCTGCTGCTGCTCGCCCTCGCGATCCCCCTGCTGGTCGTCTCGCTCGTCATCGTCTCCACGTCGAAGGGCGGCCTGTTCTTCGCCCACAAGCGCATCGGCAAGAACGGCAGGCCGTTCAAGATGCTCAAACTGCGGTCGATGGTCGCCGACGCCGATTCGCAACTGGCCGCCCTCCTGGCCAGCCAGGGCACGAGCGAGAAGCCGCTGTTCAAGGTCGAGAACGATCCGAGGATCACGCGGGTCGGCGCCTTCATCCGGCGCTACTCGATCGACGAGATCCCCCAGCTCATCAACGTGCTGCGCGGCGACATGAGTCTCGTCGGCCCGAGGCCCCAGGTCGAGAAGGAGGTCGCACTGTACGACAACGCCGCCTCCCGTCGACTCTTCGTCAAGCCCGGGATGACGGGGCTGTGGCAGGTCAGCGGACGCTCGAACCTCAACTGGGAGGAGAGCGTGAGGCTCGACCTCTACTACGTCGAGAACTGGTCGCTCGTCGCCGACATCGCGATCCTCGCGCGCACGGTGCGCGCGGTGCTCGCGAGCGACGGCGCCGTCTGATGGCGGGTGTGCTGATCCACGAGTGGATCGCGAAGGCGGGCGGCTCGGAGAATGTGCTCGAGGCGATGAGCCGCGTGTATCCGGATGCCGACATCCTCTGCCTCTGGAACGACTCCGTCGGGCGCTTCGACGGCAGGTCCGTGCGCGAGAGCTGGCTGGCGAAGACCCCGCTTCGCCGCAGCAAGGCCCTGGCCCTCCCGTTCATGCCGGCGGTCTGGCGCGGGCTGCGGAACCGCGACTACGACTGGGCGCTCATCAGCTCGCACCTCTTCGCCCATCACGCGAGGTTCCGTGCGGAACCGGCGGGGTTCAAGCGGTTCGTCTACGTGCACACGCCGGCCCGCTACATCTGGAGCCCGGAACTCGATCGGCGCGGGGACAGCCCCGCCGTGCGCGCCGTGTCGTCGGGGCTCAAGCCGCTCGATCGCCGGCGCGCCTCCGAGGGAGCGGTGTTCGCCGCCAACAGCAGATTCGTGCGCGACCGTATCGCCGCGGCGTGGGAGTCGGATGCCCGCGTGATCAACCCGCCGGTCGAGGTGGAGTCGATCCAATCCGTCGCCGACTGGCGCGAGCGGTTGAGCGCCGAGGAGCTGGCGACCCTCGAGGCGCTTCCTGAGGCGTTCATCCTCGGGGCGTCGAGGTTCATCCCGTACAAGCGGCTCGACCTGGTGATCCGCACGGGGGAGCTCGCCGACCTGCCGGTCGTGCTCGCCGGGGCCGGGCCCGAAGCGGAGAGTCTGGCGGCGCGCGCGGAGCGGGCATCCGTTCCCGTGCACTTCGTCGACGCCCCCTCCGGAGCGATGCTCTACGCGCTCTACCAGCGGGCGCTGCTGTACGTGTTCCCCGCTGTCGAGGACTTCGGCATCATGCCGGTCGAGGCGATGGCCGCCGGTGCCCCGGTGCTCGCCCAGGCGATCGGCGGCACCGCGGAGAGCGTCGTGGCCGGGGTCACGGGCGCGCTGGTGGACTTCGAATCGGATCACGACATCCGAACCGCCGTCGGCACGGCGATCGCCACCGGCCGCGAGGCCCGCCTCGTGAGGGCCCGCGACTTCTCGGTCGCCAGGTTCGATCGGGAGATCGCCGACTGGGTCGCGGGTCGGTCGTGATGGCGTCGCGGCCCGGTCGCCGCGCCGTGCTCGTCAACCAGAGCTACGCCATGCAGCGGGTGACGGGGCAGCAGCGGTATGCCACCGAGATCTCGCGGCGGCTGCTGGCAAGCAGCGGGTTCGCCGCCATCACGCCGACGGGCTCGTGGGCGGGGTCGGCACTGCGGGTGTGGGCGTGGCTGCAGTTCGTGCTGCCGTTCGTCAGCCGCAGATCGCGACTGCTCTCGATGACTTCGCGGGCGCCTCTCGTGCACCCGCGCCAGATCATCGTCGTGCACGACCTCTTCGTGCTCACCAACCCCGAGTGGTTCTCGGCGAAGTACGTCATGACCCATGCGCCGCTGCTCCGCGCGCAACTGCGGCGGGCCGGTGCCGTGGTCGCGGTCAGCGAACCGGTGGCCGAGCAGGTGAGGGCGCGCTTCCACGGCCCCGTGGTCGTCGCGCCCAACGCGCCGAGCGAGGTGTTCTCCCTCCCCGCCGCACCCGCCGACCACGACGTGCTCGCGACGCGGTCGCTGGTCGCCGGCGGCTACCTGCTCGCCGTCGGCAGCCTCGACCCGCGCAAGAACCTCGCCACGCTCGCCGCCGCATACGGCCTGCTGAGTCCCGCGGAGAGGCGTGCGCTTCCGCTCGTCGTGGTCGGCGGCGGCAACGCCATCTTCCGCGACGAGTCGCTCGCCTGGCCAGAGGGCACGGTGAACGCAGGGTTCGTCTCCGACGACGAGTTGCGTGTGCTGTACCGGGGCGCGAGGTCTGTCGTGTTCGTGAGCCTGGCCGAGGGGTTCGGGCTGCCCATCGTCGAAGCCGTGGCGTCGGGGGCGACGCACCTGATCCTGTCGGACATCCCGGTGTTCCGCTGGATCTGCGGCGACGGAGCAGACTATGTCGACCCGAAACGTGCCGACATGATCGCGGCGGCGTTTCGCTCCGAACGGCGGCGGGGGATAGCCTCGGAACCGGATCCTCTGCGATTCACCTGGGATGACAGCGCCGCCGTCATCCGTCGCCTCATCGCTCCCGACGATCAGGAAGCCCGTGAGCAGTAGTGCCGCGTCCCGTCCGCTGAGGGCTGCCGTCGCGCTCGCCTCGGCGGGGCGACCACAGCTGCTGGCCGATGCCGTGCGCAACCTCGAGCTGCAGACCACGACGGATTTCGTGCGCATCGTGTCGGTACCCGACGAAGCCAGCCTGCCCGACGACGACTCCCTCTCCGGGTGGACGATCGTGACCGGCGCGCGCGGGCTCGCCCTGCAGCGCAATGCGGCGTTGGACGCGATCGCCGGGCTCGATCCGACGCCTGGGCTCGAGGGGGTGCCCGGGGCCGCCGTCCGGGCCGCTGTCGACGTGGTGTTCTTCTTCGATGACGATGCCGTGGTGCGGCCGGACTACCTCGCCGCGGCGCTGGCGTTCTTCGCCGGGCATCCCGAGGTCATCGGACTCACCGGTCGCGTGCTCATCGACGGCGCCGTGTCGGGCGAGGTCACCGTCGACAGGGCGGACCGCGCCCTCGCCGACTCGCTGCGCCGACCGTCGACCGGCGCCTGGCGGGTCACCCGCGAATTGTACGGGTGCAACTTCGCCGTGCGGGTGGCGCCGAGCGCCGGGCTGCGTTTCGACGGCAGGCTGCCGCTGTACTCGTGGCTCGAAGACCACGATTTCGCTCGGAGGCTGATGCGGCTGGGAGTGCTGGCCGAGGTGGATGACGCGGTCATCGTGCATCGTGCGGCATCCTCCGGTGGGCGGCAGGCCCACACCAGGCTCGGGTACTCGCAGATGATGAATCCGATCTACATCTGGCGCAAGGGCACCTTCCCCGCGTGGCTGGCTGTCAGGGAGATCTTCCGTCCGACCTCGAAGAACCTGGTGTTCTCCATCGTCGGTCCGCAGTCCCGCTGGCGACGCGAGCGCCTGAGGGGCAACCTCATCGCCCTGGGAGACGCCCTGCGCGGCCGCATCACCCCGGAGCGCATCACGCGGCTGTAGGCGATCAGCGCTCGGCGGGATGCCCCGCGGTGCCACCTCCGTTGAGCATGGCGACCACGCTGTCGTAGTCGCCGCGCGCCTCGGCGAAGCGCAGGAAGCCCACACGCTCGACCAGCACCTCGCGCACGTCGGGCGTGGTCGCCAGGATGTGCATGACCTCGTCGGCGTAGGCATCCAGAGGCATCGCGCTCTCATCGTCGTCGTGCCCCGGCATCAACTCGGTCTGCACCGACGGCGGCACGAGTTCGACCACCTCGACCGAGGTGTCGGCCAGTTGCAGCCGGATCGATTCGCTCAGCCGGTGGATGAACGCCTTGCTCGCGTTGTACGTCGGCGTGATGGCCAGCGGAACGAAGGCGAGACCGCTCGACACCGTCATGATCGTGGCGGAACGGCGACCTCGCAGGTGCTCGATGAACCCGCCGATGAGCCGGATGGGGCCGAGGATGTTGGTGGTGACGATCTGCTCGGCCGATTCCGCGAACCCGTCCGGGCTGTGCCAGTCCTCCGCGTGCATGATGCCGGCCATGAGGATGAGCGTGTCGAGGTCGGGATGCGTGCGCAGCACCTCGGCCGAGGCATCCCGGATGCTCGTGGCGTCGGCGGTATCGATTCGTACCGTCGCGAGGCCGTGCTCGGCGGCGAGTTCGTCGAGGAGCTCGGCGCGGCGCCCGCCGATGATGACCCGGTTGCCCGCCGCCTGGAAGCGCAACGCGAGCGCGAGACCGATGCCGCTCGTCGCGCCGGGGATGAAGATGGTGCGTTCTGTGATGTCCATGCATCGATGTTCGTCGACGGCGTCGGAGTGGAGAAGGGGCCGCGCATCGGGGGACCGGAGATCCCTGGCTGACGGGGCCGCGGTGCGCGAGCATGGACTGATGGACAGAAGCGAGCTCGCCGCGTTCCTCCGTCACCGGCGCGAGGCCGTGCAGCCCTCAGACGTGGGTCTCCCACCCGGCGCGCGACGGCGCACATCGGGACTGCGACGGGAGGAGGTCGCTCAGCTCACCGGGATGTCGGTCGACTACTACTCCCGACTCGAACAGGCCCGCGGCCCCCAGCCCAGTGACCAGATGCTCGCTGCTCTCGCGCGCGCACTCCGGCTGTCGGATGACGAGCGCGACTACCTCTTCCGTGTCGCGGGGCATTCGCCGCCCGATCGGTGGAGTGACCGCCCGCATGTGACTCCCGCCCTGCTGCGGGTGCTCGATCGACTCGACGACACCCCGGCTCTCGTCCTCTCGGCACTCGCCGAGCCGCTGGTGGCCAATCGGCTCGCGATCGCGTTGTTCGGCGATCCGGCGACGCGCACGGGCGCCGCCCGCAGCGACATCTACCGGTGGTTCACCGAACCGGACACACGCCTCATCTACCCGGAGTCGGACCGCGATCGGCAGGGTCGGGCTTTGGTCGCAGGTCTCCGCGCCGCCACGGCGATGACGGGGTCACGGTCGCGAGCACAGCGCCTTGTTCGGATTCTGACCGCCCAGAGCCCCGAGTTCGCCGAGATCTGGGGCCGTCACGAGGTGGCGAAGCGCTTCGAGGACCACAAGAC
>JBEANR010000096.1:0-12214 GCA_041165365.1 Actinomycetota bacterium
TCGTTGCCCGGCACCAGGTCGTACGTGTAGTCCTCCATCAGGCTCGCGCCGCCGGGCAGGCCCGCGCCCATCACATTCGCGACGCGGACCAGGATCGCGGTCTTCCAGTCGCCCTCGGCACCGAAGCCGTAGCCGTCGGCCATCAGCCGCTGCACGGCCAGGCCGGGCAGCTGCGTGAGCGCGCCGAGGTCTTCGAAGCTCGTGGTGAACGCCGTGAAGCCGCCGCCCTCGAGGAACGAGCGCAGGCCCAGCTCGATGCGGGCGCCGTCGCGCAGCGACTCGTGGCGGTCGGCTCCGGGCAGCAGTTCGGGCACGACGTCGTACGCGTCGAGGTACTCGGCGACCAGGCTGTCGACGTCGGCGTCGCTCGCTGCTGCGACAGCATCCGCCAGCTCGTTGACGCCCCAGGTGTTGACCTGCACGCCGAAGCGCAGCTCGGCCTCGGTCTTGTCGCCCTCGGTGACGGCGACGAAGCGCATGTTGTCGCCGAAGCGGGCGAGCTTGAGCTCGTGGGTGGCGGCCCACCCGGATGCGGCACGGCTCCACGTACCGATCGTCGCGGCGACGTCTGGATTCGACACGTGGCCCACGACGGTCTTGCGGGGAACCCCGAGCCTGGTCTGGATGTACCCGAACTCCCTGTCGCCGTGGGCGGCCTGGTTGAGGTTCATGAAGTCCATGTCGATGGTCTCCCACGGCAGGGCGGCTCCGGCCTGCGTGTGCAGGTGCAGCAGGGGCTTGCGCAGCAGATCGAGTCCGGTGATCCACATCTTCGCGGGCGAGAACGTGTGCATCCACGCGATGACACCCACGACGTCGTCGGCGGCGTTGACCTCGAGCGCCATACGACGGATCGAGTCGGAGTCCTTGAGCACGGGCTTCCAGACGACCGTGACCGGCACATCGGATGCCGCGGCGAGCGCCTCGGCGATCTGCCGCGACTGCTCCGCCACCTGCTGCAAGGTCTCCTCGCCGTAGAGGTTCTGGCTGCCGGTGAGGAACCAGACCTCGTTCTGCGCGAGGTCGGGGATGATGCTGCGGGTCATGCGGAGACTTCCTTCTGTCCATAGACGTTCTGATACCGATCGAAGAGGGCGTCGATCTTGTCCTGCGGAATGGGCACGGGCTCTCCGAGTTGGCGCGAGATGTGCACGGTGCGGGCGACATCTTCGGCCATGACGGCCGCCTTGACGGCGTCCCTGGCATCCGATCCGATCGTGAACACCCCGTGGTTCTGCATCAGCACCGCGCGGGAGCGGTGCCCGGTGAGGGTCTCTACGATGCCCTCGCCGATCGACTCGTCGCCGATGATCGCGAAGGGTCCGATCGGGATCTCGCCGCCGAACTCGTCGGCCTGACCCGTGATGACGCACGGCACGGGCTCGGCGCGGGCCGCCCAGGCTGTCGCGTAGGTGGAATGGGTGTGCACGACACCGCCGACGTGACCCATGTTGCGGTAGACGTAGGCGTGCGCCGCGGTGTCGCTCGACGGGCTGCGCTCGCTGCCGGTCGAGCCCGGGACCACGGTGCCGTCGAAGGTGCAGAGGATCATCGACGCAGGCGTGAGGTCGTCGTAGTCGACCCCGCTCGGCTTGATGACGAAGAGGTCGGTGCCGGGCACGCGGCCGGAGATGTTGCCGCCCGTCCAGATGACGAGGCCGTAGCGGGTGAGCTGCTCGTGGAGACGGCAGACGTCGTCACGGACTGTCTGTATCGCTTCGGTTTCCCTGGTGCTCACGCGCCCGCCGCCTTCCGCTTCATCGCCTTGAGCCTGTGCATCACGTCGTTGGTTCCGCGGCCGAAGTAGTCGTGCAGCTCGGTGTACTCGGCGTAGAGGGCGTCGTAGGCGTCCGCGCGGGCCGCATCCGGGGTGTACACGGCGCGATTCACCTTGCCCATCGCGCGTCCGGCCTCGAGCACGTCGCCGTAGGCGCCCGCGGCGACGGCGGCGTGGATGGCGGACCCGAGCGCCGGGCCCTGGTCGCTCGCGATGGTCGAGACGGGCATCCTGAGGATGTCGGAGTAGGTCTGCATGAGGAAGGTGTTCTTCAGCAGACCGCCGGCGACGATGAACTCGGTGACCGGCACGCCGCTCGCGATGAACGTCTCGACAATCATGCGGGTGCCGAACGCCGTCGACTCGAGGAGTGCGCGGTAGATCTCCTCCGGGCGCGTCTGCAGGGTCGATCCGAACACGACGCCGCTCAGCTGGGTGTCCACGAGCACCGACCTGTTGCCGTTGTGCCAGTCGAGGGCGACGAGTCCGTGGCCGCCGACGGGCTGGTCACGCACGAGCTCGGTGAGGTGCTCATGGATGCTGAGCCCGGCCGTCTCGGCAGCCTCGAAGTAGGAGCCGGGAACCTGGTTCTTCACGTACCACGCGAAGATGTCGCCCACTCCCGACTGACCGGCCTCGTAGCCGTAGAGACCCGAGACGATCCCGCCGTGGACGACGCCGCACATGCCCGGCACCTCGGTCAGCACCTCGGAGTTCATCACGTGACAGGTCGAGGTGCCCATGATGGCGAGCATCTGCCCGGGCTCGACGGCCTGCGCGGCAGGGGCGGTGACGTGCGCGTCGACGTTGCCGACGGCCACTGCGATACCCACGGGGAGCCCCGTCCACTCTGCGGCCCGCGATGAGAGCGTGCCCGCGGCATCCCCCAGCTGTCCGATCGGGTGCTCGACCTTGGTGGTGGCGAAGTCGGCGAAGCCGGGGTCGAGTGCGCCGAGGAAATCGGATGTCGGGTACTGCCCGTCCTGCAGGATGCCCTTGTACCCCGCGGTGCAGGCATTGCGAACGTACTGCCCGGTGAGCTGCCAGACGATCCAGTCGGCGGCCTCGACCCAGTGGTCCATGAGCGCGTAGAGCTCGGGGTCCTCCTCGAGCAGCTGGAGGCCCTTGGCGAACTCCCACTCGCTCGAGATGAGTCCGCCGTAGCGGGGGAGCCAGTTCTCACCGCGCTCGCGGGCGAGCTCGTTGATGCGATCGGCCTGTGCCTGCGCGGCATGGTGCTTCCAGAGCTTCACATAGGCGTGCGGCCTGGACTCGTAGCCCGGGATCTCGTTGAGGGGAGTGCCGTCGGCGAGCACGGGCATCGGGGAACTGGCGGTGAAGTCGGTGCCGACGCCGATCACCTGCGCGGGGTCGATGCCGGCGGCGGCCACGGCCTTGGGGATGGCGGTCTTGAGCACCTGCACGTAGTCGGCGGGCACCTGCAGGGCCCACTCGGGCGGGAGCTTCTCGCCCGTCGCCGCAAGCGTGGTGTCCATCACGGCGTGCGGGTAATCGAGGGTGGCGGAGGCGAGCTCGGCACCGTCGGAGACGCGCACCACCAGCGCGCGGCCCGAGAGCGTGCCGAAGTCCACGCCGATGACGTACTGGTCGCGGTGCCGGGTGTCGTCGGGCTGGTGTGGGTCGGGCTGGTGCGCGTCGGGCTGGTGCGGGTCGGGCTGGTGTGTGTCGGGCTGGTGTGTGTCGGGCTGGTGTGTGTCGGTCTGGTGTGTGTCGGTCACGTGACTTCCTCGTCTCGGTAGCGGGTGCCGGTGGGGTGGTGCTGGGTCGAAGCGATGTGAGCGCTCACATCCCGGGATCCACCGTATCGCGCCAGGCTGTCGCGCGGTCAACTCATCGCGCTCGGCGGACGCACCGATCTCATCGGCGAGAAGATGCTCCTCGCAGCGTGCTGGAAGAGCGTTTTCTCGCCGATGAACCTGCCGATGACCGTGCCCAGTGACTCGATCGGAATCGCGCCGTGAGTCTCGGCTGAGGGTGACGCTCGTGCGCGGCGGCATCGCGGGCATCGAAGTCAACGTCCGGATCGTCACGACGGGCGGATGCCGCTATCGAGCGGACCTCGCTGTGCCGGCGAAGAAGGTGCTGATCGAGTATCAGGGCGAGTACCACCACGATCCGGCGCAGTACCGCCGGGACATGACGAGGCGATCCCGGCTGGAGGCGGACGGATGGTTTCTTCTCGAGGTCAACGCCGACGACCTCCGTGATCTCGCGGATCCGCCGCGTGCTGGCGTCGCGCGCCGACGTCGGCTGACCGGACCTCGCCGGAGCAGTCGACACCGCGGTCGTCGAAGCTCATCGGCGAGAAAACGCTGCTGCCGGCGCTCAGGACGAGCATGTTCTCACCGATGAGCGGGCAGAAGGGGGCGGGCAGGGCGGAGCGAAACACGAGCGCAGTGGCGCGCCGGGACGCGAGCGGGCAGCAGGCGCGCGGGAGCCCGCCGAGACGTCAGCGTCGTGCGGTCGACGCCCTCACGACGAGCTCGGGACGGATCTGATCGTGCGCGCCATCCGCATCTCCCTCGATCTCGCCGACGAGGAGGGCGACCGAGCGGCGACCGAGCTCGACGAAGTCCTGCCGGATCGTCGTCAGGGGCGGCCAGAAGTGGGATGCCTCGGGCACGTCGTCGAAGCCGACGACGCTCACATCGCCGGGAACGTCGAGCCCTGCGTCGCGGAAGGCGTGCAGGAGACCCAGCGCCATCTGGTCGTTGGCGGCGAAGACCGCGGAGAAGTCGCGGAACGTCACCAACTCGCGCCCGACGTAGTAGCCGAAGTCGGCGGTCCAGTCGCCGAGGTAGGGCGGATGGGTGCGGAGGTCGGCCTTGTCGATCTCCTCGAGGAAACCCGCCATGCGTGCCTCCGCCTCGATCCAGTCCTGCGGGCCGGCGATGTGCACGATCTCGGTGTGGCCGAGATCGATGAGGTGGCGGGTGGCGAGTCGCGCTCCGAGGATCTGGTCGACCGAGAGGCTGCGCGGGGCATCCAGACCCGTGGAATCGAGGGTCACGAGCGGAATGGTGAGCGCGAGGTCTTTGAACGCCTCGAACACCCGCACCTGGGGGGCGATCACGACGAGTCCCTCGATGGCCTGCGACAGGAGGTGTTCGAGGCTCTCCGTGACCGAGGCGCGATCGCTCGACGCGAGACTCGTGGTCGTGACGACGTAGCCGGCGTGGCGAGCGGCATCCTCGATGGAACGGAGGCTCGTGGTCGGACCGTAATGGGCTGTCTGCGAGGTGAGCACGCCGATCGTTGCCGACCTGCTCGTGACGAGCGCGCGAGCCGCCTGGTTGGGCCGGTATCCGATCTCGTCGATGATGTCGAGCACGCGCTGGCGGGTGGCAGGACGAATGCTCTCGGAGTTGTTCAGGACTCGCGACACGGTCTGGTACGACACCCCCGCCATCCGCGCGACATCGCGGATGTTCGGGGCGCGAACACGTGTCGGTTCCATGCGGTCACCCGGCTTCGTCGGCGATGTGTACGTTCACATTCGGTGAACAGCACCATTATGGCGCAGCGGCGGCGGACCCCACCTGCGAGTGCGCCGAGCCGCCCGAGCGCTCTCGCGCGCGCCACACTGGACCTGTGCCCACTCTCACCGCCTCCGCCCTGCTCTTCGACATGGACGGCACCCTCGTCGACTCCACCGCGGTCGTCGAGAGGGTATGGGCTCGGTTCGCACGCCGTCACGGACTGGATGTCGCCGCCATCCTGGCGAACTCCCACGGGGTGCGCATGGCCGACACCGTCGAACAGTGGTTGCCCGTCGGAACGGACGCCCGCGCGGTGATCCGCGACCTGAGCGATTACGAGTGGTCGGATGACGACGGCGTCGTCGCCATCCCGGGTGCGGCCGAGTTCCTGGCATCCCTCCCCCTCTCATCCTGTGCCCTCGTCACCTCGGCGTCACGGGCGCTCGCCGTCAAGCGGATGGCCTCGGTGGGGCTGCCGGTGCCCACTGTCCTCGTGCCCGCCGAGGACGTGGAGCGCGGTAAACCGCACCCCGATCCGTACCTCGCCGCCGCCGCGATGCTCGGGGTCGCGGCATCCGACGCCCTCGTCTTCGAGGATGCCGCCGCGGGCATACGTTCCGGACTGGATGCCGGCATGCGCGTGATCGTCGTCGGCGGACTGGTCGACCCGATCACCGACGGGCTCCCGAGTATCGCGGACTACCGGCAGATCACGGCTTCGCAGCAGTCGGACGGGACGATCGCGGTGGCGATCGACTGAGCTGGGCAGCCGGCCCGGGGTGGCGACGCGGTGTCTTCGGAGCTTCGAAGCTCGTCGCCTGTCGCCCGTCGTCTGGCGCCCGTCGCGTGTCATCCGTCACACTGTCTAGGCTGGCCCGGTGGTCACCGTTGTCATCCCCTGGCGCCCCCAGCCCTCGCGTCTCCGCGCATTCGACACCGTCGTCGAGTGGTACCTGAGGTACGTGCCGGATGCCGACATCCGCACCGTCGACAGTCGTGACGAGGTGTTCAACCTCTCGCAGTGCCGCAACCTCGGGGTGCGCGGTGTCGACGACCCCTCCGAGGTCGTCGTCGTCAACGACGCGGACACGGTTCCGGAACCCGAGGCGCTGCGATCCGCGATCTCGGCGGCCGCGACATCCGGGCTCGTGCACCTCCCGTACACCGAGTACCACTGGCTCGGCGCCACCGGGTCTGAACAACTGGCGGCGGGGGTCGCCGCTGCGGACTGCGAGTACGAACTCGTGCACGGGGCCTGCTCCGGGGTCTACGTGACGACGCCCGCGACCTGGTGGGCGCACGGCGGGCAGGACGAGGGGTTCCGCGGCTGGGGCTTCGAAGACGCAGCGTGGTTCCTCGCCCACGGCACCATGCTCGGCGCGCCTCCTGCGCGGCACCCCGGGTCGGTCTTCGCCTTGCATCACGTCGCAGAGGTGCGCGCCGGCGCCCACTACGACGCGAATGCCGACCGCATGGAGCGCTACCGGGCCGCCGCCGGGGATCGAGCGGCGATGCGCGCCCTCATCGCGGGCTGAGCCTGTACCCGCGCCTCGCCCCTCGCCCCTCGCCCCTTGCCCGATTCACCACGAGTTGGCCGAGTGACCGCCAGAGCGATGGAATGGCCAACTCGCGGTGGAATGGCCGACTTGAGATCGGCCAACTTGAGGTGGAACGGCCAACTCGCGGCGGAACGGCCAACTCGCGGTGGAACGGCCAACTCGCGGTGGAACGGCCGGCTGGCTCACCCGACGATCAGCGCCCAGCACCCGCCGCAGAGGTCGCCACCGCGTTGTAGGCGCGCGCGGGGCCGGGTGTGGCGCGCAGTGACGCCGACAGGGCGTCGAGCGGATGCCGCGGCATCCGCATCACCGAATCGATCGCCGAGGCCAGCTCGTCCACCGTGGCCGAGTTCGGGGGCAGCACCACGCCGAACCCGGTCCGCTCGATCGCCGCGGCCCCCGCGAACTGGTCGGTCGAGAAGGGCAGCACGACAAGCGGCACCCCGCAGGTCATCGCCTCGGTGACGCTGTTGTTGCCCCCGTGCGTCACCGCCAGCGCCGCCCGCTCGAGCAGGGTCACCTGTGGCAGGAACTCGCGCACGAGCCAGGTCGCCGGCAGGTCGCCGAGCGCCGACCGGTCGGCCGACCCGAGCGCCAATGCCGCGCGCAGCCCGAGGGTCCGCAGCGCCGCGGCCACACGGGCGAGCACATCGTCGCGTACCGACAGAAAACTGCCGAAGCTCACGTAGACGAAGGGCTCTCCGCTCGAGCCCAACCAGGCGTCGACCTCCGGGTCGCGGGGCTCGGTGCGCAGAGCGGATCCGAGGAACGCGTGCGGAGGGAGCAGTGGCGCCCTGCCCGGGTCGGACAGTTCCGACGGGTAGTTGTAGAGCAGCAGGTCGCCGTGCTCGGCGAAAGCGTCGGCCGAGGGGGCTGCGGACGGCGAGAGCGCGGCGAGGGCGGTGTTCCACTCGCGCGTGAACGACGCGGCGACCCGCTCGCACAGCATCCGCAGGTCGGCGACGGCCGACTCCGACCGGGGGAACTCCACGGGCCACGCCGGCGGGAACCCGTAGACCTCGTCGCCGACCGGGAGAGCTGACGGATGCCCCAGCACCACGTCGGCGTGCGGGATGCGCCCGGCGGCCAACGCCAATCGAGCACTGAACGCGAGGTGGTCGACGAGGATCGCGTCGGGCTGCACCTCGGCGACGACGGCCTGCACACGGCGAGCGACCCGCACCGGATCCCACATCAGATCGGTCAGCCGGGCCTCCGCCTGGAACGCCAGCGTCTCGACGGGCCCCCTCCTGGTCGCCTCGAAGAAACCCCGCAGTGCGTCGTCTTCACCGCTGGGTTGCTGCTCGGCACGGATGACCCCGGGGTTCGACCCCCTGCCGAGCTGCAGGTCGACACGATCGAAGCCGAAGCGCTCGACGATCGACGCCGTCGCGGGCCCCGTCGCCACGACCACCCTCTCCCCCGCGGACTGCCAGGCGGTGCCGAGAGTGGCGAGCGGGAGCAGGTGTGACACGTAGTCGGGGCTGATGATGAGCAGCGTCATCCGACGGTGACCAGCCAGTCCGGCAGTTCTCGGTTCTCGTCGCGAACCCGCGCGTAGATGTCGCCGAGAGCGGCCGCCATCGCCTGGATGGTGAAGCTTCGTTCCACGGTCCGCCGCGACCGCGCTGCGCGATCACCCGTGGTCTCCGCCTGTGCGGCGCTGAGCGCGAGCTCCATCGCAGTGCCGAGTTGCACGGCATCCCACGTGCGGGTGAGGAATCCGGTGACCCCCTCCTCGACGTAGGTGGCCGGGCCGCCGCCGTCGGGCGCGACGACGATGAGCCCGGCGCCCATCGCCTCGAGCAGGGCGATTCCGAACTCCTCCTTGAGGCTGCCGCACACGTAGATGCCGTCGGGAGCCGCGAGCCCGGGAACGCCGGAGCGTGCCGCGGCCACCCACCTCGCGACGGTGCCGTTGCTGCGATGCCCGGGAAGCAACAGGCCCGCGGCGAGACGGTCTCCCGGACGGATGATCTCGGCGATCCGCTCGAGTTGTTCCTGCTCGTCGGGCGAAGGGTCGTCGAGGTCTCCCCCCACCAGCAGCACGTTCGCCTGGTGCGCCACGGCACTGCGCTGCCAGGCCTCGACGATCGTGGCCATCCCCTTCACCCGATGGAACCGTCCGACACTAACCAGCAGCGGCAGCCCCCGCCGCTCGATCGGGAGCCCCTCGAGCAGCGAGCGCAACTCCTGCAGCGGCGGCGACGCCGGAAGCCCGGCGGCCTGATCGGCGGCCTCCACCCCGGCGAGATCGACCACGCGGAGATCGATGCCCTCCGGCACGATGGAGTGCCGCTCGGGATGCGAGGTGATGTCGATCCCGACCAGCTCGCGCATGTCGCGCTGCACCTCCTGCCGCGGGAACAGCACCGAGTGCGCCGCGCTCGCCGCGAGCCGCTGCACGAGGCGCACCCTGAACCAGAAGTGGTCGGTCTCGTCGATCTCCCCGAAGTTGGCGCGGGTGAGACGTCCCGACAGATCCAAGGAATGGATGACGGCGTGCGGATCCGGAGCGACCGTGAAGACCATCGGTATGTCGAGTTCGCGTGCCACGTCCGCAGCGGCGAGGCTGCCGACATCCGCCATCCGCAGGTGCAGCAGGTCGACGCCTCCCGCCGCCCTGAGCAGTCGACGGATGCCGCGGCGGGCCGCCACTCGGGCCGGCCACGCGTTCGCGGACTGCACGGGGTCGCTGAGGAGGGGCACTCGACCGTAGATGTGGCCGCTCGTCGCGGCGCTGATCTCCTCGACGCTCTCGACCGCGCCCGTCGCGGTGCCCCGCGACATCGTGATGACCCTGGCGACCGGGCTCGACCCGTCGACCTCTCGGCCCACCAGCGCGTCGCCGAGGCGAACGAGGAGAGTCGCGATGCCGCCGTTGTCCCCGCTGCCGACGTGGGTGAGGCCGGCGTCGATGTCCGCGTGGAGGAAGAGCTGGGCGATCGTGAGCCCGTGGGGAGCGGCCGAGTCCGAGGGGCGCGGCTCGGGACCCGTCGCGGCGAGGTCCATGATGGCGAGCCTCGCGGCATCCGCCACGAAGCCGACTCCGACGGCGAGTTCTCCGACCACCGAGACGATCTCGGGATCACCTGGTCGCTGGCCGAGTGCCGAGACCGCCGCAACGCGCACGGACTGCGCCTCGGACGAATCCCGAGCGATGGCGACGAGCGGCCGGGTGGCGATGCGACCGCGCACGAGCCCGAGGGTCTCGACGAGCCGATGACGGGCGCCGGGTTCGGTGATGCCGAGCAGCGCACCCTCGAGTCCGACGGCGACGACCTCGGGGGTCGGGTCGCCCCATTGTTCGAGCGTGCGCTGGGCGAGCATGCCCGCGAAGCCGCCGTCGGCGACGAGTCCGATGAGCCGGCCGATGGTGTCGTGGCGGGGCAGTCTCGACGAGAGCGCCCACGCCGCATGCTCGCGCAGGAACATCCGCTCAGACGACAGCAGCTTCGACAGCACGATGTCCGCCTGCTCGTCGAACACCTGGGCGAGGGCGTGGGTCGCCGCGATCGCGGTCAGCTGATCGTCGCCGCGGAGGGCACCGGAGAGCACTCGGATGGTGCGGGCACCGCCGTCCCGACTGGCCTCGAACGCGAGATCGTCGGCCAGACGCATGGCGTCGACGATGCGCTCGGCCTGGTGGATGGCGTCGAGTGCAGTCTGGATCCCCACTGATCGTCCCTCTCTGACCACGGTCGCCGTCGTTGTGGCGCGGACAGTCCAGTATCCGCTGTCAAGGGGGTGGACGGCACGCTGTTCGCGGTACGCGGACCGGGCCGTCCGCAGATACCCGAGTCGCGAGCAGCAGCAGATACGAGCAATGGGGGCATGGGCTAGCGTCGATCCCGGCTCGTCGGTCCCCGCCGTCGCCACGAAGGAGAAGCGCGTGAAGCTGGTCGCGATCGGAGACGTCGGCGTCGTCGACGGCATGATCCACATCGGCGATGAGGCCATGTTCGAGAGGTTCGTCGACCGGATGCTCGCGCGCGGCGCCCGTGGCATCGTCGGGCTGTCGTCCGCTCCCGCCGAGACGGCCGCGCGCTACGGCATCGACGCGATCGGCCAGGTGCGGTTCGCCGGGGATGCCACGCGCATCGAGCACGAGGAGCGGCTGGAACGCGTCATCCGCACCGCCGCCGGAGAGGGGGGCCTGCTCGACCCCGACGATTCCGCACACGCCGTGATCGACGCCGTCCGGGAGGCCGACGGCGTGGCCATCACCGGCGGCGGCAACCTTGCATCGATCTGGCCCACCAACATCTTCGGCCGCGCGGCCATCGGCGGCATCGCCCGCGCCCTCGACACCCCGCTCGTGATCTCGGGTCAGACCCTGGGCCCCGAGCTCTCCGTCGTCGACCGAGACCTCGTCGGTTCGCTGCTGCGGGCAGCCGCCCTCGTCGGCGTGCGCGAGCCCGCCTCGTTCGAGCTGGCCAGCACCCTCGGGCTGACCGACACGCTGCACCTCACCGCCGACGATGCGAGCTTCCTCGGCGAACTGGACGTGCCGACCGGCGCTTACTGCGCCGTGACCCTCTCCACACACCTCGGGGGCGTCGATCGCGGAGCGTTCTTCGACGCCTGCGCTGCCCTGCTCGACGCGGTGGCCGCCTCGACCGGGCTCGAGATCGTCTTCCTCGCCCACTACGGCGCCCTCGATCCTTCGGACCGACGCGGTGACACCGTCATGCACGACGCCGTCGCCGAGCGGATGTCGGGTGCCTCCCGCCACGAGCAGATCACCGATTCAGCGGCCGCCGCCACCTTCGCGCGGGGCGCCGCCCTGCACGTCACCTCGCGGTACCACCCGGCGGTGTTCGCCGTCGCCGCGGGCGTGCCCACGATCGGGATGCCCGTCGACGACTACACGACGGTGAAGCTCACCGGCGCGCTGGCGGGCTTCGGGCAGCACGGAGTGGTGCCGGTCGCCGACGTCATGGATGGTTCGGCCACCGAGCGGGTGCTGGCCGTGTGGCGTGAGCGGGCGGACATCCGATCGCGCGGTCTGCACATCGCAGCGACGCGAAGGGCGGAGTCCGAAGGTTGGTGGGACAGGATCGCGTCGGTCTTCGGCGGCGGTGATACTCGGAATGATCGGGCGTGATTCTGTGTCCTGAGCTCTGCTGTACATCGTTCGTGGAACAGCGGGGCTTTTCTGGAACAGCGAGGCCTTTCTGGAACAGCAGGGGAGGTTAAACAGGCGTGCTGAGGTCAGAATCTCCTCCCTCGCATGCGTACGACGCAGAACCTCCGTGCCGCGGATCCTCTACCATGCCCTCATGCCCGAGGAGTGGCCGTTGCTCGGCCCCGCCCACATCATCCGCGGCTTCATCGAGCCCATGGAATGGGGCAGGTCGACCTACACGGTCCTGAGG
>JBEANR010000097.1:0-3061 GCA_041165365.1 Actinomycetota bacterium
CAACCCCGCCTGGGCCGTTTGACGCCCATCGAGTTCGAGACAATCATGAACACAACCGCCGCACTGGCGGCGTGACTACAACCTGTCACCTAACCGTGCAGCAGTCCCAAGAGGTCGCCACGGCCTTTACAGGTCGAGTCGAATGGGCAAGCGGAGTGCACAGCGCGATCGAGGCAGAGTGCAGCCGGAGACTCTCGTATGCGATTCGGCTGAGGAACCTGAGCGATCGAGTGGCTCTCGCCGACCTCACGGCTGACCGAATAAGGAAGTCCATGATGAGCCACGGCGAGGATCCGTCGACGCTGCTGAACTCAGCAAACGAGTTTGACTTCGGCGAGGACGCCGTTGGTTCGTTTCTTGATGTGTGCGAAGGACGCTGGTTTGAGGATGACTTCACGGGCGAAAAAAGGCGAGCGGACCGCCTCTCGCGCCGGTGATAGCCCACCCCACCTGCTATCCTCACAAGGTTGCCGTCTAACGGCCGCGGATAAAGAGAGCTCATCCATTCCGGGTAGGGCGCCGCGCAACGGACAGAAAGGGGATCCCATCTATGGCACTCGAACAAGACGTCAAGAAGGCGATCATCGACGAGTACGCTACCCACCCAGGTGACACCGGATCCCCCGAGGTCCAGGTCGCCATGTTGAGCCGCCGGATCAAAGATCTGACGGAACACCTCAAGGAGCACAAACACGACCACCACTCACGTCGTGGCCTGCTTCTGCTCGTGGGCCAGCGTCGTCGTCTGCTGGGTTACCTGCAGGACATCGACATCGACCGCTACCGTTCGCTCATCGAGCGTCTCGGACTGCGCCGCTAGTTCGACCAGATCACTTCTGACTCGGTTGCGAGTTAGGCACGGGCCGTCACCTTCTGGTGGCGGCCCGTCGTCGTTGCCGGAAGTGGATGCCGGGCGGATGCTGGGCGGATGCCGCGCGGACGTCGGGCGGATGCCGGGCGGATGCCGCGACATCCGGCCTTGCGACCCTGACGGCAGGTGCGCAGGCGTTCACGGAGTAGGACTGCTCGGATGACACGCCGTGTCGGATCGCCGACCCGCCGGGCACATCGGCCGGACTCCTACTCGGGTACACGGGGCTCGGGTGCACGGGGCTCGGGTGCACGGGGCTCGGGTGCACGGGGCCGTGCGCGCGGCACGGGGTGCGGGCTCGGTGCACGCGGCCCAGGTGCACGCGTCCCATCCGCGCGACCACACGCCGCGCACCTTGCCCCATCCGCCGCGGCGCGGTAGACCGTACCCATGAGTGATCCCCTCGACGACTGGATGACCGACTACCTCCGAGCCTGGACGTCGAACCGCGACGGCGACATCCGCTCTCTGTTCACGGATGACGCGATCTACCTCACCGCGCCGTTCGACGAACCACGGGTGGGCGTCGACGCCATCGTCGAGGGGTGGCTGGCCGATCGCGACGATCCGAGCGACTGGTCGTTCGACTGGCAACCCCTCGTCGCCGACGGCGGGCTCTCGACCATCACCGGCGAGACCCGGTACACCGACGGACGGGTCTACAGCAACCTGTGGGTGATCGGCCTCGAGGCCGACGGCAGGGCGAGCTCGTTCATGGAGTGGTACATGGAGCACCCGACGGATGACTCGCGCGACCCGCAGATCTGACGCCGCCGAAGCCGACGCCGCCGAACCTGATCGAGGCCCAGCCAGCGCAGCCCACGGAGCCAGCGCAGCCCACGGAGCCAGCGCAGCCCACGGATCCAACGCAGCCCACGGAGCCAACGCGGCCCTCGGAGCCAGCGCAGCCCCCGACGCCTACGCCTTGCCCTTCCGGGCCACCCGCGGCAGCGTCAGCAGCGTGGTCAGGCTCACCACGATGAGCAGGATCGACCCGATCACCACGAGTGACAGGATGCCCGCCGCCGGCAGCACGAACATGGCGACACCGGCCGCGATCGACACGATCCCGCTCAGGTAGGCGAACCACCGCGGATGCACGGCACCGCGCACCCCGGCCACGAGGTCGACGACGCCCTCCGCGATCCACCCGATCCCGATCACGACGGCCAACACGATCAACGACTGGAAGGGATCGGCCAGGCAGATCACCCCGGCGGCGAGAACGAGAACTCCGGCGATGCCGGTGAGCCAGCGCAGTCCGGTCGAGGCGGTGTCGACGAGGAACGCCGCCGTCACCCTGAACACCCCGGAGACGATCAGGTAGATGCCGAAGAGGATCGCCACGGTGAGCAGCGTCGCCCCGGGGAAGAACAGCCCGATGACCCCGAGTACCAGACCGACGACGGCGACCACGACCAGCTGGCTGCGATGGATCTTCAGGAATCCGGCGGGGATACCGGCGAGCAGGTCGGGGGAGGGCGTCGTCATGGTCTGCCTTTCGTCGCTCGATCGACGCTGCACAGGAGACCCCAGCGCCCGTGAGGCCATCCTGCCATCGGCGGCCCCGCCGGGCCAGGGTTCGAGTCACCGCCCACGACAGGGCAGAATCGGGGCATGAAGCTCTTCGGCCGCAGAGAAGCCCCCGACGCCGGCCGGGGCTCCCTCGCCGACTACGACTACGACCTCCGCCCCAAGAAGACCGACGTGGTGATCCGGGCTGCGGAGAGCGATCCACACCAGGACGAGATCCGACGCACCCTCGATCTCGACGCCGACGAGCTCTTCGCGATGATCACCCGGCGCTCGCAGCAGGATGAAGCCGTCGACGCCCCCATGCCGGTGCGCCTCTTCGGCGGTGGCCGGGTGAGCGGAGTGGTCGGCATCGTGCCTCGGGGCATGGAGGCGCCGGTGGATGAGACGATCGGCCGCCTCCTGGGATCGCCCAACCCTCGAATCCCGGTGGAGATCGCCACCACGAAGAACGGTCTAAGGGTCGATCTGCTCATCGGCCGCACGCGCTGAGCGCGGTGAAGCGTCGACCCGGCATCACGCGCTGAGCGTGGTAAAGCGTCGACCACGACAGGGCGCGCCCAGCCCACGCACCAGGCTCGCCCAGCATCCGACTGACAGACTGGGCCGATGTTCCGCCAGCATCCGGTGCTCAGTCTCGCGACGTTCGCCTACCTG
>JBEANR010000098.1:0-2758 GCA_041165365.1 Actinomycetota bacterium
GACAAATCGTTCGAGGATCTCTGAAACGTTCAGGCCGTCGACCTCTTCGAAGGTCGGAAGGCTGATTCCGAATTCGTTCAACCGGAGCGGAAGCGCTGGGTTCAGTACGGCGTCGTCCTCACCACCCCTGATCCTCGGCGTTGCGCGGGGACCCTCGGGCACAAGCTCGACGGGCAGAAGGTAGATCGGACTGGTCATTTCGGTCCCGTCGACGTCTTTCCACTTCAGCATGCCGAACGCGACGTAGAGGACTGAGAGTCCACGGTCGAGGAACTCTTCATTGGCGCGGCGCATGAGCGTGCGGACGACGGAACCGATTTCTGCATCCGCGCGCGGGACGTGTAGCAGGGAGCCGGTGCGCGCAGGGCGGGCTTGACCCGTTGCCGGGTCGGTGATGTCGCCGACAAAGGTTTGGAGCTTTCCGGACCGGAGCAGTTCGAGAATGTCGTCCGCAGCGGGGCCGTCGAGGCTCAGCGAAGATGTCTTCGGCGCCCGGAATCGGAGAAGACGGCTCCGTCGATCCAAGCCAATGAGTCCCTCTCGCCACGTTTTCAATGCGGCGATAGTGGCGTTCGTGCTACTCACGTCACACTCGATTCCCGCGCGTCAAGTTACGCAGGCACTCGCCTGAACGGGATTGACACGACATGTCTCCACATCGTATCGACGGCGTGAGTCACGTCTGCTGGTAGGACCAGTGGTGCCGGCCATTGCCCCTGTCAGCGCGCTCGACATAAATGGCCCGAGTCTCATTCCGATCTTCGAGTCACGGCACGTGATAGCCGCGGCTCTCCGCGGCTATCACGGGACTGCTGCACGGATAGGTGACATCTGATCTGGCTTGCCCGGGAGGGCGGCCTGGAAGGATGGCATTGTGCCAAAGCCCTATCCCGCCGAGTTCCGTAACGACGTCGTGCGCGTCGCCCGCGACCGCGAACCTGGAGTCACGATCGAGCAGATCGCGAAGGACTTCGGTGTTCACACGATGACGTTGCAGAAGTGGTTGCAGCGCGCTGCGGTGGACGACGGAGCCAGACCCGGTCAGTCCCGCACCGAGTCGGCCGAGACCCGTGAGATGCGGAAACGGATCCGGCTTCTCGAGCAGGAAAACGAGGTCCTCCGGCGGGCCGCGGCGTATCTGTCGCAGGCGAACCTGCCGGGAAAAGGTTCTACCCGCTCGTGAAGGAGCTCGCTGCTGACAGGATCCCTGTCGCGGTGACGTGCCGGGTATTGAAGCTCTCCCGCCAGCCCTACTACCGGTGGCTGGCTGACCCCATCACCACCAGCGAGGTGGTGGAGGCGTATCGCGCCAACGCACTGTTCGACGCGCACAAGGACGACCCCGAATTCGGGCATCGACTGCTCGCCGACGAGGCCGCGGAGGCAGGTGAGGCGATGGCGGATCGGACCGCATGGCGGATCGCTTCAGCCAACGGCTGGTTCAGCGCGTTCGGGAAGCCCAAGCGCGGCAAGGGCCGCAAGCCCGGCCCGCCGGTTCATGACGATCTCTGCACCGTAGTCGATGAGGACGGACGGGTCAGGCACGTGTTCGCCGCAGACAAGCCGAACGAACTCTGGCTCACCGACATCACGGAACATAAAACCGCGGAAGGCAAGCTCTACCTCTGCGCGATCAAAGACGTGTTCTCCGGTCGGATCGTGGGCTACTCGATCGACTCGAGAATGAAGTCGCGGTTGGCCGTCCAGGCGCTCGAGAATGCCGTCGCGATGCGCGGCGATGTCGCCGGCTGCATCGTTCACAGCGATAGAGGCAGTCAATTTCGCAGCCGGAAGTTCCTGCGCGTCCTGACACGTCACCGCATGGTCGGGTCCATGGGTCGAGTCGGATCGAGCGGGGACAACGCCGCCATGGAGAGCTTCTTCGCCCTGCTCCAGAAGAATGTCCTGGACCGCCGCTCGTGGACCACCCGCGAACAGCTCCGCATCGCAATCGTGACCTGGATCGAGCGGACCTACCACCGGCGGCGACGCCAACCCCGCCTGGGCCGTTTGACGCCCATCGAGTTCGAGACAATCATGAACACAACCGCCGCACTGGCGGCGTGACTACAACCTGTCACCTAACCGTGCAGCAGTCCCTGGTCATTCTTGAGGCAATAATCATGTCTCCTCCGTTCACGCTGGAACGTCATCAGCGCGACGGTGCCGCTAATCGAGACAGCCGAAGACACTCCGGCTCGCGAACCTCGACCAGCGTGAATGCCCTCGAGCAGAGGCCACCACGAATCTTGCGCCGGCGAGAGCAGGCCGCTTGCGCCCGGAACCCCGACTCGGGCATCCTGGTTGCGGTGTAAGACCTATGTAGGCATCCCGCAGGGTTTGGGCTATCAAGTCGCAGACTCCGACGTCGGTCGGTCTACACACCGGAGCGCGTCGTTTCCTCTAACGAAGGGAGCGGCGTTGTCCGCTTGCACCAAGATTCCGTACCCCACCGCGGTCGCCGCACGGCTCGCTCTGTCCGGTATCCGCGTGGCTCACCCTGAACGGCGCGAAGCCGGAGTTCACCCACGCTCCGTCTGCCGTGCTTTCCACCTCACCTCGATCTCGTCAGCTGCGCGGAACAAGTGGACCGCGGGAGCAGTACGCCCAGCTCAGCCAGAAGCCGGTCTCGTCCGGACGTTGCAGGTCGCCGGCGGGCGCGCCGATCCGGGCGGCATAGCTTGATCACCTGCACGCTCCTCAAGGAGCACCACTACTGAGACCGGATGCGTCTCGCCTGTACGCGCCTGCTTACGAC
>JBEANR010000099.1:0-3822 GCA_041165365.1 Actinomycetota bacterium
TTCTGCTCTCGGCAGACGCGAGTCCCTGTGCAGTGCCCCCTGCTCGGCGTTCTGCCGACGGCAGATCTGCCGCCGGCAGAAGCAGGCAGGCTGCAACTTTCGATCGACGGAGGATGGCGACATCCCACCAGAGAGGACACTCATGGACACGATCGACACGGGTCGGCACCGCATCTTCGAGCAACTGCTCGATGAGCGGATCATCTTCCTCGGGTCGGAGGTGACTGATCAGACGGCGAACGAGGTGTGCGCGAAGCTGCTGCTGCTCAACTCGATCGCCCCCGAGAAGGACATCTACCTCTACATCAACTCCCCCGGCGGCTCGGTGACCTCAGGATTCGCGATCTACGACACCATGCAGTTCGTGCAGACGGATGTCGCGACCGTCGCCTTCGGATTCGCCGCCTCGATGGGCCAGTTCCTGCTGTCGTCGGGTGCGCAGGGTAAGCGGTACGCCCTGCCGAACTCGAGCGTGCTGATGCACCAGCCGCACGGCGGATTCGGGGGTACGTCGGCCGACATCCAGACCCAGGCTCATCAGATCCTGCTGTTCAAGCGACGGATCGCCGAGCTCACGAGCGCGCAGACAGGTCGCTCGCTGGAACAGATCACCGAGGACGCTGACCGCGACCGCTGGTTCACCGCGGAGGAGGCACGGGACTACGGGTTCGTCGATCATGTGGTTGCGACGGCGCGGGGGCTGGGTGCCTGAATCCCGAGTTCTTCTGGATGCCCCGCGAGCCATGGTTCGCGGATCCGCCTGATCGGCGAGGCGACCGCGCTCGGCATCCCGTCGGTGGTGGTGGTCCGTCCGATCAGGATCGCGACCGCTGCCACCACCGGCGGCGCTTCGGAGCCGACGAACCGTCGTCGCCCTCGCGGATCCGGCGTCCCTCCGCGACATCCGCCTCCTCCTTCGCAGCCGCCTTGTCGCTCTTACTGGTGTCCCGCGGCGGCAGTTGGATGTCCTCCTCCGCGGGCATCCCGGCCTCCAACTGGCGCCCGCGCTCGAGTTCGGCATCGAACTCCGCGCCGAAGAGCAGCACGTTGTTGGCGATCCATACCCACAGCAGGAAGACGATAATGCCCGCGAGTGAGCCGTAGGTCTTGTCGTAGTTCGAGAAGTTCGCGACGTACAGCCCGAAGGCGGTGGTCGCGACGGCGAGCAGCACGATCGCGAGGAACGCGCCCATGCTCATCCACCTGAACTTCGGCTGCTTCGCGTTCGGCGTCGCGTAGTACAGGATCGCGACGACGAGCACCACCACGAACACCAGCGCGGGCCACTTCACGATCGACCACACGACCGTCGCGGTCTGCCCGAGACCGAGCGCCTCGCCGACGGCGTCCGTCACCGGTCCGGAGATGACGAGTATCAGCGCGGCGATCACCATCAACATGATCGTGACGATCGTGACGAGCAGTTGCACGGGCTTGAGCTTCCAGAACGGGCGGCCCTCGTCGATCTCGTAGATGCGGTTCATCGCGCGGCTGAAGGCGCCGACGTAGCCGGACGCGCTCCAGATCGAGACGACGATGCCGGAGGCGAGGGCGAACCCCGCGGCGGGGGATGTCGCGAACTGCTCGATCGGCCCGCGGAGAAGGTCAGCGGTCCCGCCGGGAGCAGCGGCCTCGACGATCCCGAGGATGGCGTCGGATGCAGCCCGACCCTGCCCGAGCACGCCGAGCAGGGAGAAGATCGCGATGAGCGCCGGGAACAGGGCCAACACGAAGAAGTAGGTCAGACTCGCGGCGATGTCCGTGCACTGGTCGGACGAGAACTCGCGGAGCGTCTTGCGGAGTACGTACTTCCACGATCGCTTCGAGATGTCATCGGGCGAGTCGGGCTTGCGTGGGTCGTCGGGGTCGGGGGCCTGCTCGGCTTTGCGTCTGGTGTCGTTGTCGGTGGTGGTCACGAGGAGCAACTCTGCAACGGATCGGAACTCGCGCGCGCCCCCTTGGCGGGACGCCCTCGAGTATGCATTCGGGCACGGTGCGTCCGTCTCGGCAACAAAAGGACTTGACCCTGTTCCGAGAACATGGTCTCTAGTAGTTCCGACGCCTCAGCAACCAGCTCACGTCGTCGGTGGACCCGCGGGTCTACCGAACCCGGGCGCCCGCGAGGATCTCGCGGCGCCACCCTCATACCAAGGAGATTCCCATGCCGATGAACCCGTTCAGTGGATTGCAAGACGTCGTCGACCAGCTACCAGAACTGTTGCAGCCGATCCTCGTCTTCCTCGTCGGAGCCGTTCCCTTCATCGACGAGGCCGCAGCCGGTCTCGGCGTCGTCGCGGGGGTGCACCCCCTCATCGCCTTCACCGCGAACGTCGCCGGCAGTACTGTCGCGGTCGTACTCGTCGTGTCACTCGGTTCACGAGTCCGCGAAGCCATCGTCCGTCGACGCGCGCGTCGCTCGACTCCGGTCCCGTCACGGCAGTTGGCCTCGGTGGCGTCGGCGGGGGCGGGTCAGATTCCCGACACGTCGCCGTCGGAAACGCCACAACACCACGGAGCGAAGAAGGAGAAGTCGAAAGGCGAGAAGCGGCTGGCAGCGTGGATGGTGCGGTTCGGGGTCCCCGGCGCAAGCCTCCTGGCCCCGGTCGCGCTCCCCTTCGCCCTCACGTCGCTGTTCTTCGTCGGCGCCGGGGTCAACAAGAGCTGGGTCATCCTGTGGCAGGTCATCGCCATCGTGCTCTGGACAGCACTCGTCACGGTGTCGGCGACTGCCGCAGTCGCCGTGCTCGGCGGCTGACCCATCCGGAAGCAGCCATGACCACGATCGAACCACCGGAAGCCGTCTTCGATGCGACCACCCTGGTCGCCGAAGACCTGCTGCTCCTCCTGTTCAGCCCCACTTCCGGCACCATCCGCGGCGAGGGGACCACGCTCTTCACCGTGCTCGCCGGTGCGGTGCTCGTCGACCTCGCTCTCGCCGATCGTGTCTCCCTCGAAGATCGGGGACGGATGCGAGGCAGTCGAGTCACCGTGAAGGGCACCGCCCCGACCGATCCGATCCTGAGGAGGGCGTGGGAGCGCATCGATGGTCGCCCCCTCGAGGTTGGCAGCGTCATCCACTCCATCGGTCCGTACCTGCGGGAGCCGATCCTCGACCGCCTCGTGCAGAACGGTCATCTTCGTCGCGTGAAGCGCAGAATCCTCGGGCTGATCCCGACGACAATGCTCGCCGATGGCACAACCTCACGACGCGCCGAGCTAGTAGCCGCAGTTCGGCCCCTCCTGACCGACGGCGCCCCGGCGAACTCTCGTACTGCTCCCCTCGCTGCCCTCTTATCGGCCAGCGACGCCCTCCCTCAGTTCCACCCCGAGATTCCCTGGCCCGGAGCCGTCTACACCAACGGCAGGAGACTGCAACGCGGCCAGTGGGGCGCAGCCGCCGCAGGTGCGGTCGTCGCTCAGACCGCCGCAGGGGTCATCGCTGCATCATTCGCGCTCAACATCGCGCTCAGTATCGATGACGACTGACTGGTTGCGGTTGCAATTCGCGCAAAAAGGCTCGATCAGACGTGTCACGGGTCATTACCGGCATCCTGAATCGCCATTCGTCTACATGTGAACGACTATTGCGCTCTACCCCTCTTCGGTGGGAGTACTTGCAATCGAATTCGCGTGGGTTTCGACCACACTCATTGACATGTCGACATCGCCGATTCAGCCGCAGCTCAGCATGAACCAGCCGGGATTAGCCGCGGCCCCTTCGACAGCCGGGGTGCCAGACAACGTCGCCGAGGCCATCGGGTCGCTGGCGGGTCGGATGACCGGACGGTGCTACCTCGCGGGCGTCGTGACCGGCGCCCCCGT
>JBEANR010000100.1:0-8707 GCA_041165365.1 Actinomycetota bacterium
CATCAGCCGCCGCAACTTCATCGAACTGTGCGAGCGCCTGACGGTCGAAGACGAGAAGCAGTTCGAAGACGTATGGCGCATGCTCGGCCTCTCGGTCGACTGGAGCCAGACCTACCGCACGATCGGCGACGACGCGCAGCGCGCCGCCCAGCGGGCGTTCCTGCGCAACATCGCGCGCGGCGAGGCCTATCAGGCCGACGCGCCGACCCTGTGGGACATCACCTTCCGCACCGCCGTCGCCCAGGCCGAGCTCGAAGACAAGGAGCAGCCCGCCGCCTACCACCGTGTGGGGTTCCTCAAGCCCGACGGCGAGCCGGTCTTCATCGAGACGACCCGGCCGGAACTGCTGCCCGCGTGTGTAGCGCTTGTCGCGCATCCTGACGACGCCCGCTATCAGCATCTCTTCGGCACGACTGTCACGACGCCGCTGTTCGGCGTCGAGGTGCCCGTGCTCGCGCACCATCTCGCCCAGCAGGACAAGGGCTCCGGCATCGCCATGATCTGCACCTTCGGCGACGTGACCGACGTGGTGTGGTGGCGCGAACTCGATCTGCCGAACCGCACCATCATCGGGGCCGACGGCCGCATCCTCGCCGACCCGCCGGAGGCGATCCAGACGGATGCCGCGACCGCCGCCTACGCACAACTGGCAGGTAAGACGGTCTTCAGCGCGAAGAAAGCGATCGTCGACCTCCTGCGAGCCAGCGGCGACCTCGTCGGGGAACCCCGGCCCATCACCCACGCCGTCAAGTTCTTCGAGAAGGGCGACCGCCCCCTCGAGATCATCTCGACGCGCCAGTGGTACGTCTTCAATGGGGCGAGGGACGCCGCGCTGCGCGACACGCTGCTGGAGCGCGGGCGCGAGATCCGTTTCACGCCGGCGCACATGAGGGTGCGCTACGACAACTGGGTCGGCGGTCTCACCGGCGACTGGCTCATCTCACGTCAGCGGTTCTTCGGCGTTCCCATCCCGGTCTGGTACCACCTCGACGCCGACGGCGAAAAGGGCGCGGTGATCGTGCCCGAAGAGTCCGCGCTGCCCGTCGACCCGTCATCCGACACCGCGCCCGGGTTCGACGAGAGCCTGCGCGGCGTGCCCGGCGGATTCATCGGCGAACTCGACATCATGGACACCTGGGCCACCTCGAGCATGACCCCGCAGATCGCGGGCCGCTGGGAGACGGACCCCGAGCTCTTCGACCTCGTGTTCCCGTATTCGCTGCGCAGTCAGGGGCAGGACATCATCCGCACGTGGCTCTTCTCGACGGTGCTCAGGTCGCAACTCGAGCACGGGGTCGCGCCCTGGGGTGCCGCGGGCATCTCGGGGTTCATCGTCGACCCCGACCGCAAGAAGATGTCGAAGTCGAAAGGCAACGTGGTCACCCCGGCCGCGATGCTCGACGAGCACGGCTCCGACGCGGTGCGGTACTGGGCCGCGTCGTCGAGGCTCGGTACGGATGCCGCGTTCGACCCCCAGAATCCGAAGCAGATCAAGATCGGGCGTCGGCTCGCCATCAAGGTGTTGAACGCGGCGAAGTTCGTGTACTCGTTCCCGGCAACGGAGCTGGTGCCTGAGCCCGGCGAAGGGATCACTGCATCCGTCACCGAACCGCTCGACCTCGATCTGCTCGCCGAACTCGCCGCCGTGGTGCAGACCGCGACCGCGGCCCTCGACGACTACGACCACGCCAGAGCCCTCGAGGTGACCGAGAAGTTCTTCTGGACCTTCTGCGACGACTACCTCGAACTCGTGAAGGAGCGCGCGTACGGCGCGGGCACGCCCGAGGGCCAGGCGTCGGCCGTCGCCACCCTCCGAGCCGCGCTCGAGGTGTTGCTGCGCCTGTTCGCGCCCTTCCTCCCGTTCGCCACCGACGAGGTCTGGTCGTGGACCCACGACGGCTCGGTGCACCGCGCGGCGTGGCCGACCGCCGAGATCGTCGAACGCACGGGACTGCTGGCCGCGACCAGCGCTGCCCTCATCGGCATCCGGCGCGCCAAGACCGACGCGAAAGCCTCGCAGAAGGCCGAGGTCGTGTCGGCTGTGCTGCATGTGCCCGCCGAGCAGCGCGACCTCGTGCGCCTCGCCGACGGAGACCTCCGAGCCGTCGGACGGATCGGTGTGCTCGACTATGTCGAGGGCGAGGAGATCCAGGTGAGCGACGTGGTGCTCGCCGCCGTCGAGGGCTGACCGCCGCGACATCCGCCGTCCCCGCAACACACCTGGAGAATGATGCAACTCGGAACCCGCTGGCCCGTCGGGGCCGACCTGCCGCCGCGGATCCCCGCCGACATCGGCGCCGCCGTGCGCGCTGTGGAGTCGGATGTCGCGCACCTCGACACGAGCGCGTGGCGCTGGACTCTCACGTGGCTCGAGAACCGGCCCATCGTCGAACTCGACGACGGCACTGTCGTGCGTTACGGCCCGGATGGCCGCGTGATGACCATCGACGCCGACGGAGCCTGACGCGCGGCTATGGTGCCGGGCGCGCTGAGCGCCTCATTCGCGCAGGGGAACCCGGCCGAGCACCTCGCCGTGCGACATCATGAGCACGCCGTCGTCGCTCGCTGCCCAGTCGAGCCACGCCGCCGAGATGTGCTCGAGGTCGGCGCGCGTCGCGAGGCCGCTCTCGAGGGCCGAGGTTGCGAAGTCGGACTCGAGACTGCGCACCGCCCAGGCTCCGCCCCACCAGTCACGATCCTCCGCCGAGGCGAAGCACCAGATCGACGCCGACGAGGTGACCTCGTCGAGCCCCGCGGCGAGGGCCCAGCGCCTGAGTCTGCGGCCGGCGTCGGGCTCGCCGCCGTTGACGCGGTGCACGGCCTGGTACAGCTGCATCCAGCGGTCGAGCCCCTCGGATGCCGGGTACCAGACCGCTGCGGCGTAGTCCACGTCGCGCGCGGCGACGAGCCCGCCGGGTCGGGCGACGCGTGCCATCTCCTGCAGCACGGCGACGGGGTCGGAGACGTGCTGCAGTACCTGGTGGGCGTGCACGATGTCGAAGGAATCGTCGGCGAAGTCCAGCGCGTAGGCGTCGCCGACGACGAACTCGACATGGGCGAGTCCCCGATCGTGCGCCAGGGTCCTGGCTCCGACGAGCACGTCGGAGCCGGCATCCATCCCCACCACCCGCCCGGGGACGACACGCTCGGCCAGGTCGAGGGTGATCGTTCCCGGTCCGCACCCCACGTCGAGCACGGCGAGACCCGGCGCGAGGTGGGGCACCAGGTACGCGGCCGAGTTCTCGACGGTGCGCCAGGAATGCGCTCGCAGCACGCTCTCGTGGTGCCCGTGCGTGTATCTCTCGCGTCGCCGCTCACTCATGCCCCCGAGCCTAGGCGGACCGGATGCCCGCCGCGCCCGCCTGCCCGACCGCCCGCCCGCCTGCTCGCCTGCCCGCCTGCCCGCCTGCCCGCCTGCCCGACCATTTCATCGCGAGTTGGCCCCTTGATCGACAGAGCGACGCATCGGCCAACTCGCGATGGAATGGTCGGGCAGGGCATCGAGCCTGGTGAGTCGACAGGCCTCCTTCGGAGCGGCGTCATCCGCCCGGATGCCGCCGCCCGACCGTGAGGAGAAGCAAGACGGCGCCGCCCACGATGAGTCCCCAGAAGGCGGAACCGACCCCGATCACCGAGATGCCCGACGCGGTGACGAGGAAGGTGATGGTCGCGGCGAGACGGTGCGCGGCGGTCTCGACGGCGGCGGTGATCGCACCCACGAGGGCTCCGAGCAGGGCGAGGCCGGCGACGGCCTGGATGAGCAGGGGCGGGCTGGCGGCGACGAACGAGGTGGCCACGCCCGCCGACATCCCGAGGGCGAGGTAGGTCACGCCGGCCGAGACGGGGGCCACCCAGCGTCTGGCCACCTCCGGGGACGCCTCGGGCCCCGCGGTGAGCGCCTGGGTGAGAGCCGCATAGTTGATCGTGATGGCGCCGAAGAGAGCCCCGACGGCCGACAGTACACCGGATCCGACCAGCGCCTGTCGCGCATGCGGCTCGAACCCGTACCCCACCAGGATCGCCGCCCCCGGGATGTTCTGCCCTGCCATCGTCACCACGAACAGCGGGAGCGCGATGCTCACTACGACGAGAGGATCGAGCTCGGGGCGCACGAACTCGATTCCGGGGGCGAGTCGGGCGCCGTCCATCCATCCGGAGCCGACGGTCGCGGCGAGCAGCACTCCGGCGAGCACGATCGAGGCGGGCACCGCCCACTTCGGCGCGAAGCGGGTCAGCACCAACCAGACCAGCACGACCGGGAGCGCGAGCGCGGGGATCTGCACCGACGCCGTCACGGGAGCCAGACACAGCGGGAAGAGGATGCCGGCGAGCATCGCACTCGAGATCGACCGCGGTATGCGGGCGATGAGTCGACCGAGAGCGGGGAGCAGACCCACGAGCACAATGAGGAGGGCGGCCACGATGAAGGCGGCGACCGCCTCGCCGAATCGTCCCGTGATGCCCGCCGTGGCCACGAGTAGGGCCGCGCCGGGAGTGCTCCATGCGAACTTGATCGGGGTGCGGAACACCGAGCTCAGAACGATCGCGAGCATCCCCTGCGCGACGCAGGTCGCCAGCAGGCCGGACGCGGCCTGTGCCGGGGTCGCCCCGACGGCGGTGAGCCCCGCGAGCACGATCGCGAACGAGCTCGAGAAGCCGGTGATGGCGGCGACCACTCCCGCGACGATGGGCTGGATGATGGGCTATCGGCCTCTCGGTGGCGGGTCGGACGCTCCCACCCTAGAGCGCGAGCGCGGTCCTACTCGCGGGCCACTGGCCGCCCCGTGGACCCCCGGGGTCTGCGGTGCCTCCCGGGCGGTTGCCCGCACCGCCCGCCCGCACCGCCCCACCGCGAAAACTCAGGAGAAGTGCGCGGGCTCATCCGCGATCCCCTGCACACCCTGAGGCGCGGCCACGGAACTCCTGAGTTTTCGCGATCCTCCGGGGCTGCCGCGGTGGGCAGGCCCGGGTTGGGCTGCGCCCTACCGCAGGCTCAGGCCGACTTCTCCGCACGGACCGCCTTGCGCGGCACGATGGTGGGCGCGGCGTTCTCGAGCACGGACTGCTTCGTCACGATGACGCGAGCCACGTCGTCGGAGGAGGGCACCTCGAACATGATCGGCCCGAGAACCTCCTCCATGATGGCGCGGAGCCCTCGGGCCCCGGTCTGCCGCAGTACGGCGAGATCGGCGATGGCCTCGAGTGCCTGCTGATCGAATTCGAGCTCCACCCCGTCGAGCTCGAACATGCGCTGATACTGCCGCACGAGGGCGTTCTTGGGTTCGGTGAGGATCGCCATGAGCGCGACCTGATCGAGCTGGGTGACCGTGGTGACCACGGGCAGTCGCCCGATGAACTCGGGGATCAGTCCGAACTTGTGCAGGTCTTCCGGCAGCACTTCGCCGAACAGGTCGACGTCGTCGCCCTTGCTGTGCAGGGGGGCTCCGAACCCGATGCCCTTCTTGCCCGCGCGGCTCGAGATGATCTCCTCGAGCCCGGAGAACGCCCCCGCCACGATGAAGAGCACGTTGGTCGTGTCGACCTGGATGAACTCCTGGTGCGGATGCTTGCGACCACCCTGTGGAGGCACCGATGCGACCGTGCCCTCGAGGATCTTCAGCAGCGCCTGCTGCACGCCCTCGCCCGAGACATCCCGGGTGATCGACGGATTCTCGGCCTTGCGCGCGATCTTGTCGATCTCGTCGATGTAGATGATGCCCGTCTCGGCCCGCTTGACGTCGTAGTCCGCGGCCTGGATGAGCTTGAGGAGGATGTTCTCGACGTCTTCACCGACGTAACCCGCCTCGGTGAGGGCGGTGGCGTCGGCGACGGCGAACGGCACATTGAGGCGCTTCGCGAGCGTCTGGGCGAGATAGGTCTTGCCGCACCCCGTGGGCCCGATGAGGAGGATGTTCGACTTTGCGATCTCGACGTCGTCGATGATCGTGTCGGCCGAGGTGAGGGTGTTGCGAGCTCGAATCCGCTTGTAGTGGTTGTACACAGCGACCGAGAGTGCCTTCTTCGCCGGCTCCTGCCCGATGACGTACTCCTCGAGGAATGCGAAGATCTCTCTCGGCTTGGGCAGATCGAAGTCCCCCGTGGGCTCTTCGCCCGCTTCGGCCAGACGCTCCTCGATGATCTCGTTGCACAACTCGACGCATTCGTCGCAGATGTAGACGCCGGGCCCGGCGATGAGCTGCTGAACCTGCTTCTGGCTCTTTCCGCAGAACGAGCATTTGAGCAGATCGGCGCTCTCTCCGATTCGAGCCATCGCCCGACCTCCTCGTGAATCAGCCCCACGCCCTCGTGGTTCCCGAATGTGCTGTCCCGTCGAGCCTAGCCCGTGCGACAGACACGGCGACGCAGGTGACACACTCGCGTCTGCGGCGTGCGTCGATCCCCGCGGCGCTCACCCGACCGACGAGACCCCCGCCCTCGGGGCGGGGGTCTTCAGTGCGGCTTACTTGACGAGCGCCGGCACGTTCTTGCGCGACGTCAACACCTGATCGATGAGACCGTACTCGAGGGCGGCTTCCGCCCCGAGGATCTTGTCGCGATCGATGTCCTTGTTGACCTGCTCGATGCTGCGGTTCGAGTGGTCGGACAGCGTCTGCTCGAGCCACGTGCGCATCCGCAGGATCTCCTGCGCCTGGATCTCGATGTCCGAGGCCTGACCGCGGCCCGCATCGCCGGTCGACGGCTGGTGGATCAGGATGCGCGCGTTCGGCAGCGCCAGTCGCTTGCCCGGGGTGCCTGCGGCGAGCAGCACGGCAGCCGCCGACGCGGCCTGACCGAGGCAGACGGTCTGGATCTGCGGACGGATGTACTGCATCGTGTCGTAGATCGCCGTCATCGCGGTGAACGAGCCACCGGGCGAGTTAATGTACATCACGATGTCACGATCCGGATCCTGGCTCTCGAGCACGAGCAGCTGGGCCATCACGTCGTCGGCGGAGGCGTCATCCACCTGCACCCCGAGGAACACGATGCGATCTTCGAACAGCTTGGCGTAGGGGTCCTGGCGCTTGTAGCCGTAAGCGGTGCGCTCCTCGAAGGTCGGAAGGATGTAGCGGTTCTCCGCCACCGGTCCGGCGTTGCCGCCGAAGGAGTTGAAATCCATGATCGTGCGCCTTACTTGCTCGGGGTGATGTCGGTGTCTGAAGCGGTGACCGATTCGTCGGTGCCGCCGCCGCCGATCACGTCGGAGGCGAACTCGCGCAGGTGGTCGACGAAGCCGTAGTCGAGGGCCTCCTGGGCGGTGAACCAGTTGTCGCGGTCGTTGTCGATCAGGATCTGCTCGATCGACTTGCCGACCTGCTCGGCGGTGAGTTCCGCCATCCGCTGCTTCATGTCGAGGATGACCTTCGCCTGGGTCTGGATGTCGGCGGACGTTCCGCCGAACCCGCCGGAGGGCTGATGGAGCAGCACGCGGGCGTTGGGCGTGATGTAGCGCTTGCCCTTCGTGCCCGACGAGAGCAGGAACTGCCCCATGGATGCGGCGAGGCCGATACCCACCGTGACGATGTCGTTCGGCACGAACTTCATCGTGTCGTAGATCGCCATACCGGCGGTGATCGATCCACCGGGCGAGTTGATGTAGAGGAAGATGTCGCGCTCCGAGTCCTCGGCTGCGAGCAGGAGGATCTTGGCGCAGATCTCGTTGGCGTTGTCGTCACGCACCTCTGAGCCGAGCCAGATGATGCGGTCCTTGAGGAGTTGGTCGAAGATGCTCGAGACCAATGCCGGTTGGGCCATTGTTGTGCGCTCCGTTTCAGTTGTCGCGTGTTGTCGCTCTGTCGAATGTATCGGGGCGGATGACGCGACCCGGCCATGTTCGCCCTCGGCAGAGTCGTGCGCGCCCTCGCGGCCTACGCAGGGTGTGAGGAAGGATGTCGGGGTGCCGCACACCGCTCAGGACCCTCTAGACCTCGGCGCGATGGCTTCGCGCCTCGCCGACCTGCCGGACGTCGTGGGGGTGGTGCTCGGCGGGAGTCGGGCGCGGGGGACGCATCATCCGGATTCCGACGTCGACCTCGGCATCTACTACCGCGGCATCCTCGACACCGAGCGGATCGAGACGCTCGCGCGCACGTTCGGGGGCCCCGAGACGACCGCCTCCCCCCTGGGCGGCTGGGGCCCGTGGGTCGACGGAGGAGCCTGGCTGACCGTCGACGGGGTCGCCGTCGACTGGATCTATCGCGACCTCGACCGGGTGGAGGAGGCGGTGGGCCGCGCGAGTGCCGGTGAAGCCACCCTCCACCGGCAACTGGGTCACCCGTTCGGGTTCTACGACGTGGCCTACGCCGGCGAGCTCGCGCTCGGTCGCCTTCTCGAGGATCGGGTGGGCTCACTCGCCGCCGCACGTGCACCCGTCGTCGAGTACCCGACCGTGCTCTCCTCGGCGCTGGTCGCCAACCTCGGCGACGCCGACTTCCTGATCGGCGTCGCGCAGAAGGGAGCTCGTCGAGGCGACACCGTGTACGTCGCCGCGTGCCTCGCCGAGGCCGTGTTCGTCGCCGCGCACGCTCTTCATGCCGCCGCCGGGCAGTGGCTGATCAACGAGAAGGGGGCGATCGCGGCCGCCGGCGCACTCGACACGGCGCCGGATGGTTTCGCCGACGACGCCGCGGCCGCGCTGGCGGCACCCGGCGCCTCGCCCGAGTCGCTGACCGCCGCGATCGGGGCGGCACGGCGGGTGATCGCGCGG
>JBEANR010000101.1:0-4850 GCA_041165365.1 Actinomycetota bacterium
GTCCGCGTCGAGCATCGCGAGTGTCCACGCGGCGAGGTCCCGTGAGTCGACGTACTGGATGCCCTGATCCGCAGGCCCCGGCGACAGGACGGGCCCGCCTCGGGCGATCCGGGTCAGCCACCACGGGAGGCGTCCGATGTTCTCGCGCGGCCCGAGGATGAGCCCCGGCCTGACGATCAGCGCACGGTCGCTGAACGCGGCAAGGGCACCGAGTTCGCTCCCTGCCTTCGCCCGCGCATAGTCGTCGAATGTGTCGTCGTCGGGCGAAGCATCCACCACTGGTGCCGATTCGTCGGCACCGGCCGCGGTCGGGAAGGTGTAGACCGATCGGCTCGAGATGTAGGCGTATCGACCCGCGCGGCCGCTGAGCGCCATCGCAGCATCCGTCATCGCTCGGGGCCCCCACGACCACGTGTCGACGACGGCATCCCAGGTGTCGCCACGGAGCGCATCGAGACCGTCCGGGCGCGTTCTGTCGCCGATCAGCACGCGGACCCCGGCCGGTGCGGGGGACCCGAGACCGCGCGACCGCAGCGAGGAAGGAGTTCTCGGCTGCGGGGTACGAGAAGTCCCTCATTCCCTGCTGACCGCACAGAAGCTCCGCCGCCGAGTGGGTAGTGCATGCCCGGCGGCGGCGAGGGGTGGGCGGCTGCGCGGGTGCATGCGGCGAGCCGAGGGCGGCGAGGCGAGGGACAGCGGAGGCGAGGGACAGCGGGAGTGGGGGATAGCGGGGCCGAGCACCAGGAGGCGAGGTGGATGAGGGGCGGTGACCGCCCGGTTCGGGACGGTCGTGCGGCGCGCGTAGCCTTTCGGGGTGGACATCCGGGAACTGCACGTGGACTGGCACGATGCGCGGGCCGTCGAGCTCCGCGCGGTGATGGACGACGAGATGACCGAGCGCTATCGCGGGCGGCACGATGGCGATCCCGACTTCCCACGGAAGGCCGACGTCGCCTTCGCCGTCGATGCCGCGGATGTCGCGCGCACCGTCCTCCTCGTCGATGAGAACGACATCGCCGTCGCTCACGCCGCCCTGCGCATGCTTCGCGGACGTCTCGAGGTGAAGCGCGTCATCGTCGCCGACGGGTATCGCGGGGCGGGACTCGGTAGGCGCATCATGGCCGCGGCCGAGGGGGTGGCGCGCGAACTCGGGTATGACTCGATCATCCTGCAGACCGGTGATCGGCAGCCGGAGGCCGTGGCGCTGTACCAGAGCATCGGGTATCGGCCGATCCCGATCTACGAGCCGTATGTGGCCATCACCAACTCGCTGTGCTTCGAGAAGCGGCTCGCGTAGGCCGTTCGCCCCGGGGGTCCGCCCGCCGCTGCCCGAGCGACGCCGCCCTCGACTCCACGCGCGCCGAGACCCGAGCAGTGGCCGCAGAGAATGCGCTCAGGGGTTCAGTACTCGGGTTTCGAGCAGGCTGTGGTTGGCGTGGGCAGGGGGAGACCAGGATGGGGGCGGATCCAGCCGTCAGCGCGGCGCCATCCTGATCGCCCCGTCGAGGCGGATCGTCTCACCGTTGAGCATCGGGTTCTCGATGATGTGCAGGGCCAGCGCCGCGTACTCGGCAGGATGCCCGAGCCGGGCCGGATGCGGCACCTGCGCGCCGAGCGAGTGCTGCGCCTCGGGGGAGAGCCCCGCCATCATCGGGGTCTCGAAGATGCCCGGCGCGATCGTGACGACTCGGATGAGGTGCTGCGCGAACTCGCGCGCGATCGGCAGGGTCATCCCGGCCACGCCCGCTTTGGACGCGGAGTAGGAGGCCTGCCCGACTTGACCGTCGAACGCGGCGACGGAGGCTGTCGAGATGATCACGCCCCGCTCCTCACCGACCGGATCGGTGTCGATCATCGCGTGCGCGGCGAGGCGGATCACGTTGAAGGTGCCGAGCAGGTTCACCCGCACGACCCGCTCGAAGTCCTCGAGGGGGAGCGGACCACCGCGCCCGACGACTCGCCCGGGTGAGCCGATCCCCGCGCAGTTGACCACGCACCGCAGCGGGCCGAGGGAGGCCGCCGCCTCGACGGCGGCGCGCACGGCGGCGGCATCCGTGACATCCGCCGCACACCACTCGAACCCCGACGCGGCCGCCACCTGTCGGCCGTCGGAGGAGGGCAGGTCGAGGATCGCGACGCGGGCGCCGGCATCCCTCAGCGACGACGCGGTGGCGAGCCCGAGGCCGGACGCCCCGCCCGTGACGAGCGCTGATGCGCCGGATATCCGCATGCCGGTCCTCTCGTGCACCCGGGCCGCATCATCGGTGCAGCACGACCGCTTCGGTTCTCTGTCGACCGTAGCGTGCCCACGAGACCTCCGCCCGGCTCGCATCGTGTCGACGTGGTCGATCGGCACGGACCGCGCTGCCGGGTGTGCGTCACGCCGCGGGAGTCCGCGCTGGTCCGCTTCGGCGCGTCATCCACCAGATCGCCGCGGTGATGATCACCAGGGCCGCACTGGGCACCAGGTTCGCAGGCGAGCCAGTGGTCTCGGCGCGACTGGCGAGCGCACCGAACAGGTCGAGTTGGAGTGTCGTGGCGAGCACGAGCGACACCACGTTGTAGACGCCGTGCAGCACGATGGCGACCTCGAGCCCGCCGGTGCGCCACGTGACGATGGCCATGCTCGAGAACAGCACGAGATACGACGCGAGCAGAAACGGGTCGAGGGTTCCGTGGAAGAGGGAGAACACGACGGTGGTGACGACGACGCCGAGCACAGCACCGGAGCGGGCACCGCGGGTCCAGCTCCCGACGACTCGGAACATGAGTCCTCGCAGCCCGTACTCCTCACCGGCAGCCGCGAGCGGGGTGAGGAGCATGCCGATGACGAACACCGCGACGAGATCCACGGTCGACCAGGCGATCGCCTCTCCGGGCACGAGGTACCCGATGCCGATGACGATGAGCAGCAGTGGACCGAACGCGAGCAGCGCCCGTGCGAACACGTCGTGGCGGAAGCGTCCGGCGACCGAATGGAGCGAGCGCGGAGGCAGGCCGTAGAGCACCCGTTGCAGCAGCATGCTGTAGGGGATGAGGGCCGCGAGGGCGAGCGCGCCCGCGGCATGCTGCAGTGGTGTGAATCCGGTTCGACCGAGTATTTGGACGTCGACGAACACAGCGCCGAGAAGAGCTAGCTGGGCGAAGCCGATGAGCCCCGCGAACAGCAGCACGATGGCGAGGATGCCGCGCAGGATGCGGCGATTCCCGCTGGCGTAGACGCGGTGGTACTCGGTGTCGGTGGGCACGCGGGGCGGGAGCACAGGCTGATCGGCGCGGAGCAGCCATCCCTGGGCGGTGTCGGTCATGGTCACCTTTCTGTGGTCAGCTGGCGAGGCTGTCGAGCCAGCTCGAGCGAAGTCGTAGTGCGCGCTCCATGCTGGCCACGATGGCCGCGAGGGCGAGGGCGATCGTCGCCGCGACGGGGAGGTCGATGGGTGAGTCGAACGTGCCCGTCGCGGCGGCGATCGTCGGAATCTGGGAGATCGTCTCGACGATCTTCGACGTGGCGACGCCGACTCCGACGAGCACGATCAGCGTCGAGACAACGCTGACGAGGCGACTGAGCGCGGGATGCTCTCGGTCGAGCCCCGCGCGTCTCCCCTCGGCCGATGCGGGGTGCGGGGTGAGTTGCAGGTCGGCCTCGCCGGCCCGCACATAGTGGCAGCGACGGAGTCCGAAAAGTCCGACCGCGACATCGATGTGGCCGCCAGGCACCGGGAGCCGCGCCGGCACCGTGGAGTGCGACAGCAGGGCTCCGTCGAGGTAGAGCCGGGCACGGACTCTGCCATCGGGGTCGCCAACCCGACGCACGTCGACGGTGTAGGTGGACAGGGTCCCGTCGGATGCTCGGACGGCGAGCGTGAGCAACGACCTGCTCAGCAACTGCCACCAGCGGAAGCGCGGCAGCGGCTCACCGGCGCCGGGTCGGACTCGACGCGCGGCGCGGCGCTCACGCCATGTCGTACTCCGCATCGCAGACACTCCCTTTCCATCACTTTTTAGCACGCTGTGATAGTTCATACTCGAAAGACTAGCACGCTGTGACAATCACTGTGAGAGGTTGGGGATGCCGAGGCAGTCCGAGCAGCACGGAACGCGCGACAGGATCCTGATAGCGGCCGCGACGATGCTGGGAGAAGATCCGACCGCCAGGCTCAGCGTCCGTGGTGTCGCGGAACGGGCCGGAGTCAGCACGGGTTCGCTCCGGCACTTCTTCCCGACGCAGCGTCTGTTGATCGACACGGTCGTCGCGGGGTTGGACACCGTCGAGATCCCGGACGATCCCATCCACGACACGAAGCGGGCGCCGACGGACCGCCTGCTGGCCTGCCTACGCCTGGTGCTCGAGCAGGTGGGTACGGGAGAACGGGCTCGCGCTCACATGCGCAGGATCTTCGAGGCGTACATCCTCTCCAGTCCGACGGGCGACGAGGCGGTGGCCTACCTCGCGCTCGAACGCCTCGGGCGCCGACGCATCGAGAGATGGCTGGCCGTGCTCGCCGACGAGGGCGCGATCGCGACGGGTGACGTCGGCAGTGGAGCGCGGTTCCTTCTGACCGTGCTCAACGGCCTCCTCACCGAGCGCGCGCTCCCCGCCGAGCCACTGCACCCCGATGTCGAGGAACACACACTCCGCATCGCCGTCCACGCCGTGATCCCCGACGCCCCCGTCACGATCAGGTGACCGTCACCGGCGCTCGATGATCATCGCGTTGGCCATCCCGCCGCCCTCGCACATGGTCTGCAACCCGAACCTGCCTCCGGTCTGTTCGAGCGTGCCGAGCATCGTCGTCAACAACCGCGCGCCGGACGCGCCGAGCGGATGCCCGAGGGCGACCGCCCCGCCT
>JBEANR010000102.1:0-4678 GCA_041165365.1 Actinomycetota bacterium
TCGAGGATGCCGCCGCGGATCGCGAACTCGCCACGACGCGTGACCATGTCGACGCGGGCGTAGGCGAGGTCCACGAGCTGGGTGGAGAGCACCGCGAGGTCGTAGCCGCGCTTGCCGCCGACCAGGGCGAGGGGTTCGAGGGTGGTGAGGTTGTCGGAGAGCGGCTGGAGTGCTGCGCGCACACTCGCGACCACGACGATATGGCGCTCGGGGTTCTCCTGCCAGGCCTGCAGCCTTCGCAGGGCGTGGATGCGCTTGCCGACGGTCTCCGCGCTCGGGCTCAGTCGCTCGTGCGGGAGGGTCTCCCACGCGGGGAACTCGATGACCTCGGCATCCGGGATGACGCAGGGCAGGGCATCCCGCAGCGCCTCCGAATCCCGCCCGGTCGCCACGATCGCGAACAACGCCTGCGGACCGGTCCGCGAGTCGAGCATGGCGGCCAGGAGCGGAGCACGGAGCCCGTCGACGAGCGAGAAATCGGCGCTGCGGGAGGCGTGATCCCGGGCGTCGGCGAACGTGCGGGCGCGCGAAAGCGCCGGGATCAAGCCCTGGAGAGTCACCGCAGAAGTCTACGCGTGGCCCTTGCACCCACTCGCACTCCCCTCGCCCACCCTCGCCCTCCCACTCGCCGAAACTCGAGTAGTGGCCCTTCTGAGCGACCGCATCGGGCAACGACTCGAGTCTCGCGGGGGTGAATGTCGCGCGAACGTGGTTGGGGACGCTCTGTGCTCGTCGAGCCGCGGCCAGTCCTACACACGATCCGAACCCGCGAGCAAGTGCACTGATGTGCGCACACGCCGCCACGGCTCTCCTGACGCTGCGATGGTCGACAGGTGCGAGCGCCGACCCCTCTTCCCGAGTCGCTCCGCGGCCGATCTTTCCTCACGCGCGAGGCCGTCTCCTCGGGCGTGTCACGGGCACGACTCCGCCGCTCCGACCTCGAGCGCCCGTTTCGGGGTGTGCGGCTCCCATCGGGCGACGCGGAGGGAATCGTCATCCGGTGCCGCGCTCTGACCATGCTGCTCCCGCCGGGCGCTTTCTTCAGTCATGTGACGGCAGCGAGGTTGCTGGGCATCCCTCTGCCCGCAGCGCTCGAAGGCGGACCGCGCCTCCACATCTCGGTGGTCACCCCGACCACTGTGCCCGCCATCCGCGGTGTGACCTCCCACGAGTACCGATCGGCTCCGAGTCCCCTCGTGCTGTCCGGGATCGCGCTGAGCCCGCCCGCCCGGACCTGGACGATGCTCGCCGGCCTGTTGAGCGTTGCCGACCTCGTCGCCGCGGGCGATTACCTGGTCAGTGGCGACGCGCCGTCGACGACCGTCGCCGCGCTCGAGGCGGAGGTGCTCGGTCTGACCGGGGCACGCGGCGTCCGCGCCTTGCGAGAGGCCCTCCCGCAGATCCGGGTGGGACCGCGGTCACGGAGGGAAACCCACGCCCGACTCCTCGCGGTCGCCGCCGGGCTGCCCGAGCCGGAGCTCAACGTCGAGCTCTTCGATGCGTTCGGGCGCTTCGTCGCGATGGTCGACATCGCGTGGAAGAGATACAGAGTCGCGCTCGAGTACGAGGGCAAGCACCACCAGGAACGCGGCCAGTTCCGTAAGGATGTACGTCGGCGCGAGCAGGTCGAAGACATCGGATGGCGGCTGACGCGGGCCACGGCGGACGATCTCACCGTCGGCGTCGTAGCTTTCGTGACGCGACTGGGGTTGCGACTGGCACAACCGATCTCGTCAGCGGGCATGGCTCGCGCCATAGCGCTGAGTAGAACCTTCGGGAGGTGAACTCCGGCGTCGAAACCCGAATTGTGGCCCGTTGCGCCCGCTCGGATGGGCAACTACTCGAGTTTCGAGGCTGCGCTGGGCTGCGCTGGGCTGGGAGACGTGTCAGCCCGCAGTGTGGACCTTGAGCTGTGCGGCGGTGAGTCCCTCGCTCACGATGAGCTCGACGGCATCCGTAGCGTCCGACAGCAGATTCGGGAGGGTGGCGCGCTCCGTAGAGGAGAAATCCTTCAGCACGAAGTCGGCGGCGGGCTGCCTACCGGGCGGCCGGCCGATCCCCACCCGCACCCTGAGGAAGTCGGGCGAGCCGGTCGCCGAGATGATGTCCCGCAATCCGTTGTGGCCGCCGTGACCGCCACCCTGCTTGAGCTTGAGCGAATCGAAGGGGATGTCGAGTTCGTCGTGTACGACGATCAGCCGAGACACCGGCACCCTGAAGTACTTCAGCAGCGCCGACGTCGGGCCGCCCGAGAGGTTCATGAAGCTGCCCGGGATCGCGACGATCACCCGCGGTCCCCCCGGTGCGAACCGACCCTCGGCGACGCTGGCGTTCTGCGGGCGATGACGGAAGGATGCCGACATCCGCCCGGCCAACTCCGACGCGACCATCGCGCCCACGTTGTGACGATTGGCGGCGTAGCCGGGCCCGGGGTTGCCGAGCCCGACTACGAGCCAGGTGGAGTCGTCCACTGGCGGTCGCCTGCCAGAGAGCCTGCGCGAAATCGCGGAGAGGTCGATTACTCGGACTTCTCGGCGTCGTCGCCCTCGGCGGACTCGCTGTCGGCGTCGCCCTCAGCGTCGTCGCCCTCGGTCTCCTCGTCCTCCGACACGGCGTCGGAGGTGAGGTCGAGCTGCGGCACGACGATGCCTACGACGAGCACCTCGGGGTCGGTGATGAGCGTCGAACCCGCGGGGAGCGTGACGTCGGCGGCGGTGATCTGCACGCCCTCCTCGAGGCCCTCGATGTCGATGACGATGCGCTCGGGGATGTGGGTCGCCTCGGCCTCGATCGACAACGCGGTGGTGTCGAGGTTCGCGATGGTTCCGGCGAACGACTCCCCCTCGAGGTGCACGGGCACGTCGATGGTGACCTTCTCACCACGGCGGATGACGACGAGGTCGATGTGCTCGATGATCTGCTTGACCGGGTCCTTCTGCACGTCCTTGACCAGGGCGAGCTGGGCCGTGCCCGCGATGTCGAGGTCGAGCACCGCGTTCGCCTTGCGCAGCAGCAGTGCGACCTCGTGGCCGGGGAGGGTGAGGTGCTGCACGTCGGTGCCGTGACCGTAGACGACCGCGGGGATCTTGCCGACCGCGCGCAACTTGCGGGCGGCGCCCTTGCCGAAACTCTCCCGCACCTCGGCGACGATCTTGTTGTTCTCCGAGCTCTTGCGGGCGCTCTTGCTGGTTCCCGCGCGATCGGCGCTGGACAGCCCACCGTTGTTCTTGTCGACCATGGTCGCTCCTTCTCTCGCGGGCGCCGGGCCCGCATACGTGTTCGCGGCCTGAGGTCAGCGCCGGATGTTCGACTCGAACGCATGTCAGCGTGAGGAAAGACCGTGCCAGAGGGCTGCCTGACCACCGCGTCGATCACGGATGCCGCGTGCCCGATGCCCGGGCGGTGCGATGATCCCTCGCCGAAGTACAGTGCCCGAGTGTACACGGCAGCGGGCCGCGCGCAGGCCCGCGCCCGCGGACGCCCGACGCCGAACCTCGAGTTGTAGCCGCTCTGGAGAGGTGGGAGGGGGCCATTGGTCGGGTCTCGGCGGCCCTAGGGGCGCGACCATGTGGGCGCGGGCGCGGGGGCGCGGGCGCGGGGGCGTGGCTCAGAACCGGAGCAGCACCTTGCAGGAACGACTCGGGTCGCTCGCCAGCTCGAACGCCCGCAGAGCATCGGATGCCGCGAACTCGTCGGTCACGACGGGCCCGGTTTCGAGGCTGCCGTCGGCGAGCGCCGCGATCACGTCGTCGATCTCGTCGGTGAACCTGAATGATCCGACGAGCTCGAGTTCCCGCGTGATCGCAAGCGAGAGGAGAGCCGGTTGCTCGCCGGAGGGCAGCAGCCCGACCATCACGACGCGGCCGCCCCGGGTGGCCCCGCGCACCGCCGAGGCGAGTCCACGCCAGCTGCCCGAGGATTCGATCACGATGTCGGCGTCGACCGCGGCGATCGCCTCGGTGTCGGTCGCCACAAGGGCGCGCGTCGCACCCACGGAGGTCGCGATGTGCAGCGGCTTCTCGTGCAGGTCGACCGCGACGATCTCGGCGGCGCCGGCCCGGCGCAGCACCGCGACGACGAGGGCCCCGATGGGCCCGCAGCCGATCACGAGTGCCCGTCGCCCCGCGACATCCCCGGCCCTCGAGACGGCGTGCCACGCGACGCTCGCCGGTTCGACGACGGCGGCCTCTCGCAGGGACAGGCCAGGGGGGAGGGCACGCAGCGTCCGCGACGGGAGGGCGACGACGCTCGCGAAGGCACCCTCGGTGTGCGGCCATCGCGCGGCGCTGCCGAGGTAGGTGCAGCCGGGCGACAGGTTCGGGCGGTCTGCCGGGTAGCGTGAGCCGTCGCCGATGCCGGGCGAGGCTGGATGCACGGCCACGGCACTGCCCGCGCCCGGCCCGGTGCCGTCGGCGGCGGGCTCAAGCACGGTGCCCACGACCTCGTGCCCGAGCACCATCGGCGCGCGCAGAATCGACTCGCCGGCGGCCCCGTGCGTCCAGTAGTGCAGATCCGAACCGCAGATGCCGCCGTAGGCGATCCGTACCAGAGACTCGTCGGGCGCCGGGGCGGGCACCTCGCGCTCCTCGACCCGCAGATCGCCGATCGCGTGCACCACGACCGCGAGGGCGCTGCGCGGTCGCATCAGACGATCCGGTTCGTCAGCGTGCCGATTCCG
>JBEANR010000103.1:0-6363 GCA_041165365.1 Actinomycetota bacterium
CGATCGACGGTCGGGATCATCTAGTGACAGTAGTTCTGTGGGGCTGTGGCGCACATCGCCCCGCGGGCCCGGCCGACTGCTGTCCGTCGTCCTCAGGTACCACGGCGCCCGTCACGGTGACGAGGCGCCCGGCTGCCCGTCCGAGAACGGGCCTCGACCGTCATGCCCGGTTCGCCGGGGTCCGTCGATCCGGTCCGCTCGAGCGTAACCCCCGAAACGCCGCCGTGATCTCGTCGACCATCCAGTCGGACGCGGTGAGCGCAGTGTCGGTGCTGACATTCGACGTCGTCTGATGCAGGAGGGACACACTCACCTGGAGTGGGTTGTCGACCCGAATTTGCATACCTTCCAGTATCGTAAAGGATAGGCTCATCGCATGAGCTCGATCGCCCGCACCCGTGGCCGCCCCCGCGATGCGGAGCTCGATCGCCGCCTGCTGCGCGCCGCACAGGACGCGTTGATCGATGACGGGTTCGAGCGGATGACCGTCGAGAACGTCGCCGAACGCTGTGCTGCCGGCAAGACGACCGTCTACCGACGGTGGTCGACCAAGCTCGACCTCGTGGTCGCCGCCGTCACCTCCCTGTACGACGTCCCGGTCACCCCGGACACCGGAGCCCTCCGAACGGATCTCGTGGCGAGCTTCGCGTTGTACCTGCGCGAAGACAGTCGGAGTCAACGGGTGCTGGCGGGCCTCGCAGCCGGTATGGCGAAGAACCCTCCGCTCCGCGATGCGGCGTACGAGGCGATCGGTGGCCCGTTCCGGGTGGTCATCGACGAGGTCCTGCAGCGATGGGTGTCCCGCGGCGAGGTGGCGCAGGGCAGCGATCTCGAGCTGATCGGCCAGGTGTTCCCCGCCCTCGCCTTCCAGAGGCTCGCCACCCTCGGAACGACTGTCGACCAGTCGTTCATCGAGCGGATCGTCGACAACGTCGTCCTTCCGGCGCTCACCGGATTGCGGTAGGCCGAGTCGATCGGTCAGCGATGAATCATCCGTTCGGATGAGCCGGACTCGTCCGTATCGCCTGGTGCCCCCCACGGTCGACGCGTACCGTGAACGGATGCCGCGAGCCCTCCCACTCCTCAGCGCTCGCGCCTTCGGACCCAGGGTACGGCGGCTCTGGTCCCGCGGGGGTCCCGGTCGTCTCCGAGTGCTGGGGATCGCGGGTTTCGCTTCGGTCTACCTCGGCGGACTCGTCGTGGCCACTCGCCTCGACTGGTCTCCGACAGGATTCCCCGGGTACATCCTCGTGGGTTGCATCACCGTCGTCGTGCTCGCCGCCTCGGCGCGCCTGCCGCTCCTCACCGTCTGCGTCGTCGGCGTCTACCTCGCGGCCGTTCAATTCGGATTCACATCGTATGAATTCGTCGTCCCGACGGAGTTCCTCATGTTCCCGCTCGTCATCGCGGGCTTCCTCACGATCGCCTCCGGCGCTCGCCCTGCCGTCATCCTCCCCGTGTACGCCTTTCTCGCCGTGGGAACGGTGCTCCCGGTAGCCAGCTACGTCGCGATCATCTCCGCCGGACGACCCGTCGACGAGATCCTCGGTCTGACGCAGGGCTACGACCGGTCGGCTCAGGTATTGCTGATCATCATCGCCGCGGTCTCGCCCGTGCTGGCCATGTCCCTGCGGTGGTCCCGACTGGTGGCGGAGGAGCTCAGGCATCGCAATGCCGAGCTCGAGCTGCATCGCGAGAAGGACGCCGTGCGGATCGCCGCCGAAGAACGAACGGCGATCGCCCGCGAGATCCACGACGTCGTCGCGCACCACATCGCCGCCCTCGTGATCAGGGCCCAGGCGGCCGTGCGGGTGGCCGATTCGAGGCCGGGCGAACTCAGATCCGCTGTCGAGGGTGTGGCCGGCAGTGGGCAGGAGGCGTTGGCCGCGCTCAGGCAGGTGGTGAGAGTGCTCCGCGTGCCGACCGGACGGCGCGATCCTCTCGAATCCGGCGATATCGAGAACGCCCTGTCGACGACGGTGGAGAGGGTGCGTGATGCCGGAGTCGACGTGAGCACCAGGTTCTCGGTGCCGCCGACCCTCTCGGATGTCGCCCACGCCGCCGTGGTGAGGATCGTGCAGGAGTCGCTGACGAACGTCATGCTGCACTCCGCAGCGGAGACGGCCGTGGTCGAGGTCGAGACCCACGGGTCCGACGTGCGCATCAGGGTGTCGGACGACGGTCCCCGGCGCGAGAGGTTCCCCGGCCTGCAGAACGGTGGCAGCGGCATCCCGAGCATGACGGAGAGGGCGCGTGCTCTCGGCGGGGAGCTGGTCGCGGGTCCGGCGCCGGGCGGCAGCGGGTGGGTGGTCATCGCCTCAGTACCGGCCAGGCTCGACGTGTCGCAGGGTCCGGCGACATGATCCGGGTGCTCGTCGTCGACGACCAGTCGATCATCAGGGCCGGTCTCGCGACGATGCTGGGTGCGGAGCCGGACATCGAGGTGGTCGGCACGAGCGCCGACGGCGCCGATGCCGTCGCCGATGCGGCGAGATTGGACCCCGACGTCATCCTGATGGACATCCGGATGCCGCGGCTCGACGGCGTGGAGGCGACGAGGCGGATTCGCGCGGAGGGTCGCTCTGCCGTCGTGCTCGTGACCACCTTCGATGACGAGGAGTACCTGCTGTCCGGCATCGCCGCCGGGGCGTCGGGCTTTCTGCTGAAAGACGCGGGCGCCGATCTGCTCGCCGCGGCGGTGCGATCTGCGCAGCGGGGCGATGCGCTCATCGATCCGGCGATGACGCGCGCACTCCTCGCACCGCGGCTCGCGGCCTCGCACCCGCCAGGGCGGGGAGACCCGGGCGTCTCCGAGCCCCCGGCGCGCAATGCGCTGCTGGGTTCGCTGAGCGATCGCGAGCTCGAGATCCTCGGGGCCCTCGCACGAGGCCTGAGCAACGCGGAGATCGCCACCGAACTCTTCGTGAGCGGCGCGACCGTGAAGACCCACATCTCTAACGTGCTGAGCAAGACGGGTACCAGCACGAGGGTGCAGGCCGCGGTGTTCGCCTACGAGGTCGGGTTCGTCAGACCCGGTTGGCTCGGCGCCCACGATCGCTGACTCTCCTCGGCCACCGGCTGTCGAGACGACGCCACGATCCGTCCGATGGGGGAGTGGACCCCGGGAGTTGGGGCCGTTCGGCCGATGAGTATCCGACGGCCGATTCCTACGGTGGGAACGCCGCGACGACAGCCTCGCCGGCATCGACGGGTGTCGCCGGCACCCGGTCGCCGACACCTCCAGAAGGAGTCCCCGTGCTCAGAAGACCCGTGCTCAGAAGACCCGTGCTGAGAAGGCCGGTGGTATCCGCCACGCCTCCGCCAGTCCGCCGAGCGGCGCTCCGCGCCTCCGCCCTCGGTGCCGCCGCCCTGCTCGTCTCGGTCGTCACCGGATGTTCGGCGACGGGATCGACGGAACGCCTCCCGTCGTCGGACGACGATGTCACCCCGGCAGCCAGTGCTTCGCCCTCGGAGCAGCCGAGTCCCCTCGACCGGTACATCGACATCCTGTACGGCAGCACGTCGGACGAGGAGTTGGAGAAGTCCCTACGCGCCACGGAGGAGGGATTGGCGATCTGCATGGCGGAGGCCGGGTTCGAGTACCTTCCTCGCCCGCAGGCCTACTTCGACGCCGAGCGAGGCGCGGTGCCGGTCTCGGACGGCACCCGCGCATGGGTGGCGGAGAACGGCTACGGAATCTTCGTCGACATGATGGCGCGGCTCGACGATGTGCAGAAGGCGGATCCGAACGCCCCGATCGTGGCGGCACTGTCCGAGAGTGAATCCCGTGCCTACTACCTGGCGCTCTGGGGCGATCAGAACTCCGTCGAGGGCGGCACCACCGGATGCTCCGGCGAGGTCGAGACGGGTGAGCCGCCGCTGTCCGTGTCGGATCGGTACGCGCCGCTGATCGACGCGCTCGACCGTCTGTACTCGGACACCATCCCGCGTGATCCGGCATCGCTCGCGATCGAGCAGGAGTGGTCGGACTGCATGGCTGGAGCCGGGCAGTCGGGGCTGGCCCAGCGGAGCGCCGCTCAGGAGAAGGCCGCGCAGTCCGGCGACGGCGACAACCCTGCGGCCTTCGACGGGGGCGGTCCCGCTCAGCGCGCGCTCGAGATCGAGATCGCGCTCGCCGACTTCGACTGCGCGGAGTCGGTCGACTACGACTCCAGGATGCGCACGGTCACCGTCGCGGCCGAGACCGCCTTCGTCGCCCAGAACTCGGCGATGCTCGAACCGCTCCTGGCCGAGTCGGCGCAGGGCACAGCGGGATGACGTCGTCGCAGGCCGCGGGCTGGCGCCGCGTCGTCGCCGGCAATCGCGTCGTCTGGATGATCGCGGCAACAGCCGCTGGTTCTCTGGTGCTCGGAACCGTGCTCGGAGCCGTCATCGCGGCGAATCGGACGTCCGGCCCGGATGGCGCCGAACCGGTCGCCGGGCTCATCACCGCCCCGGTCGAGCGCCGGGTGATCACCAATGAGATAGTCACGCGCGGCGACGCCGTCTTCGCCGACGCGGTCGAGGTGCGCCTCGATGCGAGCACGCTCGACGGCCCGGCGCTGGTGAGTGGCAGGATCCCCGCGGTGGGGTCCGCGCTCGAGGCCGGGTCGGTCGCGCTGGAGGTCGCCGGGCGACCGCTCATCGTGCTCCCCGGCGAACTGCCCGCCTACCGCACGATGAAGGTCGGAACGTCGGGATCGGATGTCGCGCAACTCAAAGCCGCGCTGACCGCCCTCGGCATCGACCCGGGCGACGAGTCGAGCCCCGTGTTCGACGCCGCCACCGCCGGCGCGGTCACCGCGCTCTACGCGAGGGTCGGCTATGACAGGCCGGAGTCCGACGCCGGCACCACCGAGGCCATCGCCGGTGCCGAGAGCGTGGTGCGGACTGCGGATCTCGCGGTCCTCGGCGCTCGGCGGGCGCTCACCGTCGCGCAGGCCGGTGCCTCGGCGGGTGATCGAGCGGAGCAGGACGCGCAGGTGCGCGCCGCGGAGCGGGCACTCGCGACAGCGCAGGCTGCGGGCGTCGCCTCCGAGATCGCCACGGCCCAGGATGCCGTCGACGTCGCCGGGGTGCGGCGGCAGGATGCCCTCGCGGTGCAGGACACGTCGGTGGAGCAGGCGGGCCTCGCCGTGGCGACCGCCGACGCCGCTGCCGCCCGGAGGGCTCTGACCGAGGCGCGCTCCGACGCGCTCGCGTTCCTCCCGGCCCGCGAGGTCGCGTTCCTGTCGTCGTTGCCGAGGCGAGTCGACGCGACCACCGCGGTGCGCGGTCGCCCGCTCGAGGGACCCGCCTTCACCGCCTCCGGTGCCATGCTCTCGGTCGTGGCAGACGTCTCGGCGGCCGATGCCTCCAGGGTCGCCGTCGGCGGCGCGGTAGCGATCACCCTCGCGGACGGCACGGAGGTGGCGGGAACCATCGCCTCGATCGCTGCCGCGGGAGGTGGTCGGAACGACACCTCCGAGGAGGGCGGATCCGAGCAGCCGGACGCCGCGACGGCGCCGGTCGGCGGATCGTCGACGACGGTCGCCATCACGCCGACGGTGACGACCGAGCAACTCCTCGCGCTGCAGGGCCAGAATGTGCGCGTCGCGATCCCGGTGGAGAGTACCGACGGCGAGGTGCTCGCCGTGCCGCTGGCCGCGCTGAGCGCCGGTGCCGACGGTGCCTCCCGCGTCGAGATCCCCACCGGGGTGGGGCGGGCGACCGATCTCATCCCGGTCGAGACGGGGCTCGCCGCCGGTGGTTTCGTGGAGATCTCGCCGCGCGAAGGCCGGATCGAGCCCGGCGACCCCGTCGTGGTCGGCCGATGACCGGCGCGCCGATCATCGAGCTCACCGAGATCACCCGGTCGTTCCCCGGTGTGCCCGAGGTGCGGGCCCTGAGGTCGCTCGACCTCACCATCGACCGCGGTGAGTACGTCTCGATGGTGGGCCCGAGCGGATCGGGCAAGTCGACGCTGCTCAACATCCTGGGTCTGCTGGACCGGCCGAGCATGGGGGAGTACCTGCTGGACTCTGTCCCGACCACCAGGCTGAACCCGCGCGGGAGGGCGCGCCTTCGAGCGCAGACCATCGGTTTCGTCTTTCAGGCCTTCCACCTGCTCCCCGATCGCACGGTGCTCGACAACGTGATGATGGCCATGCTTTACAACTCGGTGGCGAGGGCCGAAAGGGAGGATCGAGCGCGGACCGCACTCGACCGGGTGGGGCTGTCGCACCGCACGGGCTTCTCGCCGACGACGCTGTCGGGAGGCGAGCGTCAGCGGGTCGCGGTCGCCCGTGCTGTCGCCGCGACCCCCGCCGTGCTTCTCGCCGACGAGCCCACGGGCAACCTCGACGACGAGACCTCGGCGGGGGT
>JBEANR010000104.1:0-15211 GCA_041165365.1 Actinomycetota bacterium
CGCGACAACCGCTCCTGGTGGGAGCCGCTCAAAGCCCGCGCCGCCCTGTGACGCGCTACCTGGTCGCCGGCGCCGGCGGCATGCTCGGGCGCGACCTGCAGATCGCCCTCCGCGGGCACGAGGTCACCGCGGCATCCCGCTCCGATCTCGACATCACCGACGCCGCGGCCGTGCTCGAGGCGGTGGCCGGACATGACGTCGTCATCAACGCCGCCGCCTACACCCGGGTGGATGACGCGGAGTCCGACGAGCCCGCAGCCCTCCTGATCAACGGGGTGGGAGCCGGCAACCTCGCCGCTGCGGCAGCCGCGCACGGTGCGAGCCTCGTGCAAATCTCGACGGACTACGTATTCGACGGAACGGCGACCTCCCCGTACGCGGAGGACACCCCCCTCGCGCCCGTGTCGGCCTACGGGCGCACCAAGGCGGAGGGTGAGCGGCGCGCGCTCGAGAACAACCCCGGGCGCACGTGGATCGTGCGCACGGCGTGGCTCTACGGCGAGCACGGGCCGAACTTCGCGAAGACCATGCTGCGGCTGGCCTCGCAGCGCGATCAGGTGGGCGTGGTGACCGACCAGGTCGGGCAACCCACGTGGACCCTCGATCTCGCCCGGCAGCTCGTCGCCCTGGTCGAGGGTGCGGCGCCGTTCGGGGTGTACCACGCGACCAACTCGGGCGTCGCCAGCTGGTTCGATTTCGCCGCAGCCGTCTTCGCCGAGGCCGGGCTCGACCCCGCCAGGGTGACCCCGACCGACAGTGCCGCGTTCGTGCGGCCAGCCCCCAGGCCCGCGTACTCGGTGCTCGGGCATTCCGCCTGGGCTGAGGCGGGCATCCCTCCGCTCCGTCCGTGGCGCGAGGCGCTCGCCGAGGCCGTGCGCACCGGTGCGGTGACCGCGGGATGACGGCGGACTCCGGTGAACGCGGAACCCCGCGTGACCGCGACCCCGGCGAGGCGGTGACCCTCCCATGACCCTGACCCTGCGCGTCATCGTCGACGACGTCGTCGCGCCGTCGGTCGGCGGCATCGGACGCTACGCGGAAGAGCTCACGCGCGAGCTCATCGCGACCGCTCCCCCGGGCTGCGAGGTGGCCGGCGTCGTGTCGTCGTCGCCCCCCGCCGACTACGACGAACTGCACACCCTGCTGCCGGGAATGGCCGACCTGTTCAAGAGCGCACTGGCCCGACGCGAACTGCAACTCGCCTGGCAGCACGGCATCACCCGGCTCCCCGGCAGCGGCATGGTGCACGCGCCGAGCCTGCTGGCGCCACTCTCGAAGCACGACAGGGTCAACAACGTGGGCGATCAGACCGTGGTGACCATCCACGACGCCCTGCCGTGGACGCACCCCGAGACCCTCCCCGGACGTCAGGCGGCATGGGCGCGCGGCATGGCCAAGCGCGCGCAGAAGTACGCCGACGCCGTGATCGTGCCCACCCACACCGTCGCCCAGCAGCTCGGCGAAGTGCTCGAACTCGGCGAGCGCGTGCGTGTGATCGGCGGCGCCCCGAGCTCCCGCCTGAGACTCCCCCCCGATGCGGATGCCCGCGCCACCGCGCTCGCGCTGCCCGAGCGCTATGTGCTCACCCTCGGCTCGCTCGCGCCGCACAAGGGGTTGGAGCCGCTCATCCGCTCGCTGGCGTCCGTGTCGGATGCCGGGCTGCCACTCGTCATCGCGGGGCCGGCTGCCGAGCATCCCGACGCGGTGTCGGCCCTCGCGGAGGCGGCCGGAGTCGACCTCTCGCGGGTGATCTGCCTCGGGCGCATCGGTGACGCCGACCTCGCCACCGCGATCGACCGGGCCACGGTGTTCGCGTTCCCGAGCGTGGCGGAGGGGTTCGGGCTGCCGGTGATCGAGGCGTTCAGCCTCGGCACCCCCGTGGTGCACTCGGATGCCGCCGCCCTGGTCGAGGTGTCGGCGGGAGCCGGGCTCAGCGTGGCCTCCGCCGTCGCCGACGAATACCCCGACAGGCTCGCAGCGACCATCACCCGGGTGGTCGAGGACGAGGGGCTGGCTCGCCGCCTCGGGTTCAGCGGCCTCGATCGCGCCGCCGCCTTCAGCTGGACCGATGCCGCCAGGCAGGTCTGGCAGTTGCACGCCGACCTGTAGGCGTCGCACCGGCGACCACAGCCGCGCTGGCGATCGCGCCGACACCCGCGCCCGCTCCCGCGATCGCGTGATCATTCAATCGCGAGTTGGCCGAACGATCGACAGGGCGATCATTCGGCCAACTCCCGGTGGATCGGCTGCCGGCTGCCGGCTGCCGACTGCCGGGCGCGTGCGCCGTATAGTCGGCGCCGGCCAACTCAGCCCTGCTCGGCCTCCGCCGGATGGATCGTGGTGTCGACGAGGGTGTGGATGGCGTCGTAATCGGGGTCGAGCGAATCGACCAGCGGCGGCACGAGCTCGAGCGGCACGACGGGCTGACCCTTCGCCTTGGTGGCCAGATCGACGAATCCGGGGATCATCACCTGCGGCACATCGGTCTTGACCACCTGCACGCCGGCATCGACGATGGCTGAGAACTTGGTGAGCACATTGGCCGGCTCGAACTGCTTGATCATCGCCTGCTGCACGAGCCGCTGACGCTCCATGCGGGCGAAGTCGGTGCTGTCGTAGCGGGTGCGTCCGTACCAGAGGGCGGTCGCGCCATCCATCCTCTGCACCCCCGCCTCGATGTAGCCCTCGGGCTCCGCACCCGTCACTCCGCCGATGGCCGTGCGCTCCGGCACATCGATCTCGACGCCGCCGAGCGAGTCGATGAGCTGCGCGAAGCCCTGCATGTCGACGAGCACGTAGTACTGGATGCTGAGCCCGGTCACGCCGGAGACGGCATCCCGCGTGGCCTCGATGCCCGGATTACTGCCCTCGGCCTCGGCGTTCGGATAGAGCTCCGGATGATCCGTGCCGTAGGTGTAGAGGTAGTTGATCAGGCATTCGTCGCCGCAGTCGTACCCGTTCGGGAAGGGACCCCAGAGGGGGGAGCCCTCGGAGAACGTGGCGTTCTCGAAATTGCGGGGCACGCCGACGATCGTGGTCGCCCCGGTGTCGGCGTTGATGCTCACGACCGAGAGGCTGTCCGGTCGCAGTCCCGTGCGGTCGGCCCCCGCATCGCCTCCCATCAGCAGGATGTTGTACTGGCCGTCGACGGGCTCCTCGTACTGGCCGTCGGAGAAGAGGGTGTCGAGCGCGGTGCGGGCGGAACCGGTGATCACGGCCCCGTAGGCGGCGGCACCCGCTGTGGCGGTGAGCACGATCACCGCGAGACCGGCGATGAAGGGCCGGGCGTTCGGCGCTGCCCTCACGAGTCTGACGAGCCGGAGGGTGTCGAGGGTGAGGATCACCCAGAGTACGGCGTAGGCGGCCAACAGCACCTGTACGACGGTGAGTCCGATGACGTTGGAGGCGACCGTGGTGATGACGCGGGGAAAGAAGTAGTTGACCGCGAACGCGATGAGGGCGAGGGCCCACAGGGTGAACGTGGCGCCGACGCCGAACCGACCGAGGCGACGACTGCCCGCGAGCAGTTGGGCTGAACCCGGCACCAGGATGTTGACGCCCACGAGCCACCACCCCCGCTTGGTCATCGTGTCGGGCGATTTGAGGTCGGGGTAGCGCACGAGGCTGCCGCCTTCGACGGCGTGCACGCTCACAGGCTCGACCTCAGAGCGGCGTTCTTCGCCTCGACCGACGCGACGAGCGAATCCTGGAAGGCCGCCATCGCCGTCGTCAGCCGGTGATCGGCGGTCGAGAGGATGCGCACCGCGAGCAGCCCGGCGTTGCGCGCGCCGTCGATCGACACCGTCGCGACCGGAACGCCCGCCGGCATCTGCACGATCGAGAGCAGGGAGTCGAGGCCGTCGAGGTTCGCGAGCGAGACCGGCACGCCGATGACGGGCAACGTGGTGACCGAGGCGAGCATGCCGGGGAGATGGGCGGCGCCGCCTGCCCCGGCGATGACGACTCGGATGCCGCGAGCCGCGGCATCCCGACCGAACGAGATCATCGCCTCGGGGGTGCGATGAGCGGAGACGACCTGCACCTCGTGCGCGACGTCGAACTCCTGGAGCGCCTCTGCTGCGGCCTTCATCACGGTCCAGTCGGAGTCCGAGCCCATGACGACGGCGACGATCGGCGCGGGAGTGGTCGGCTCGGGCATAGGGGACATGGTAGTTCGAGGCCGCTGGTGCAGCCTGCGTGGAGGGGGTGTGTCCCCCGTGAGGGGGACCTGGGATACTCGAGGCCCGGTGGATGGGCCGGATGGCCGGGCTGGGTGGTCGGGCCGAGTGGCCGGGCCGGGCGCCGGTCGAGACGGCAGGTGCCCGCTACCTCCTCATACTCATCGGCGAGTATCTGCTGCCCGCCAGCCGAAAGAACAGCCGAAACTCACCGATGAGCGAACTCGCGGCGGTGAGCAGCGAGGCGAGCACGCAGCGCGTGTGGGGTGGGGTGGGGTGGTGCGCCTGCGTCGGCACTATTCGGTGCCGAGCAGCTCCGCCGCCGAGCGCGCCTGCCAGACGACCTGATCGAGGTCGTCACCCGTCGCGGTCACGTGGCCCACCTTGCGACCGGGCCTCGGCCGCTTGCCGTAGACGTGCACCTTGACCGTCGGCTGGGCGGCGAGGGTGGCCGCGTACCGGTCGGCGAGCGCGCCCTGCGTCGGCCCGCCGAGCACGTTGACCATGACGGACCAGTCGGCGTGACATCCGGTGGATCCGAGCGGGAGGTCGAGCACAGCCCGCAGGTGCTGCTCGAACTGGCTGGTCGTCGACCCGTCGATCGACCAGTGGCCGGTGTTGTGCGGACGCATCGCCAGCTCGTTGACCAGCAGGCGCTCGTCGGTGGTCTCGAACAGCTCGACGGCGAGCACGCCCGTGACGTCGAGCTCGCTCGCGAGGGAGTGGGCGATGTCGGATGCCACGTCGGCGAGCCTGCCCGCCGACCGGGGAGCCGGCGCGATCACCTCGGCGCACACCCCGGCCCGCTGCACGCTCTCGACGACGGGCCACGCCACGATCTCGCCCGACGGACGCCGTGCCACCGATTGGGCCAGCTCCCGACGGAAGTCGACGGCCTCCTCGACGAGCAGCTCCACGGGAGCCTCCGGGGTGCCGAACCAGTCGCCGGCGTCCAGGGCCGATCGGAGGAACCTCACTCCCTTGCCGTCGTAGCCGCCGGTCGGCGTCTTGAGCACGCCGACGCCACCGTGGTCGGCGAGGAAGGTCTCGAGTTGCGCGACATCCGCCACCATCGCCCAGTCGGGCTGCGGAAGTCCGAGCTCGGCGAGCCGCCGCCGCAGCACGAGCTTGTCTTGCGCGTGACGGAGAGCGGATGCTCCGGGCCTCACCACCACCCCGCGTTCCTCGAGGGCGGCGAGCACCTCCTGCGGCACGTGCTCGTGGTCGAAGGTGATCACGTCGACCTGCTCGGCGAACTCGAGCACGGTGTCGAGGTCGCGGTAGTCGCCGACCGCCGTCGCGGCGAGCGCCGCAGGGCTCTCGGCGGTCTCGGCCAGCACGCGGAGGTCGATGCCGAGGGCGATGGCGGGCGGCATCATCATCCTGGCGAGCTGCCCGCCGCCGATGACTCCGACGGTGAGGCCCGTTCCGCCAGCGGCGCCGCTCACGGTCGCCCCAGGGCGCGGTAGGTCCAGCCTGCTGCGCGCCAGGCGACGGGGTCGAGGCAGTTGCGGCCGTCGACGATGGCGGGTCGGGTGGCGGGGGGCGAGGATACCGCCGTGGCCGAAGGGGCCGTCGATGGCGCAGTCGCCGTCATACGGGAGCCCGCCACCACCGCGGCGAGAGCGGCGGGGTCGAGGTCGCGGTACTGCTTCCACTCGGTCAGGAGCAGCACGGCATCTGCTCCGGCCGCCGCCTCCTCGGCGGTGCCGACGTAGTCCACATCGGGGAATCGCGCTCTCGCGGTCTCGACCGCCTCGGGGTCGGTCGCGGTCACGATCGCACCGAGTTGCGCGAGCCGCACCGTCACGTCGAGTGCGGGCGAGTCGCGCACGTCGTCGGAATCGGGCTTGAAGGCGAGCCCGAGCACGGCGATCCGACGTCCGGCGAGGTCGCCGCCGACGACCTCCTTCGCCAGATCGACCATGCGCTCGCGTCGTCGCAGGTTGATCGAGTCGACCTCCCTCAGAAAGCTCAGCGCCTGCTCGACGCCCAGCTCTTCCGCGCGCGCCATGAATCCCCTGATGTCTTTCGGCAGGCAGCCGCCCCCGAAACCGAGCCCCGCGTTCAAGAACCGGCGGCCGATGCGCTGATCGAAACCGATCGCGTCGGCGAGCTGGGTCACGTCGGCTCCGGTCGCCTCGGCGACCTCGGCCATCGCGTTGATGAACGAGATCTTCGTGGCCAGGAACGCATTGGCCGCCACCTTCACCAACTCGGCGGTCGCGTAGTCGGTCACGACTTTCGGGGTGCCGGTGGCGAGTGCCGCGGCGTACACGGCGTCGAGGGCGGAGACGGCGGATGCCGCATCCTCCCCCACCCCGTAGACCAAGCGGTCGGGCGCGATGGTGTCCTTCACGGCGAAGCCCTCCCGCAGGAACTCGGGATTCCAGGCGAGCGTCGCCCCCGAACCCGACTCGGCGACGACGACGGCGAGTCGCGCTGCGGTGCCGACCGGCACCGTCGACTTGCCGACCACGAGGTCGCCGGGCGAGAGGTGCGGGAGTAGCCCGGCGAGCGCGGCGTCGACGAACCTGAGATCGGCGGCGTTGCTGTCGCCGAGTTGGGGGGTGCCGACCGCGATGAAGTGCACCGTGCAGTCCGCCACGGCCGCAGGGTCGGTGGTGAACGAGAGCCGCCCCGACGCCATCGCCGAGGTGAGCAGCTCGGGCAGACCGGGCTCGAAGAACGGCGGACGCCCGGCGGCGAGCAGCGCGATCTTCGCCGCGTCGACATCGACTCCGACGACCTCGTGCCCGAGCTCCGCCATGCAGGCGGCGTGCACCGCACCGAGGTAGCCACAACCGATCACCGAGATTCGCATGGGGACTCCTCAGTGGTGGGGTGCGACGGATCGCACTGCGGGCCGGCGCAGTCGAAACCGGCGCAGTCGAGACTATCGCCGACCCCACACCGCGGTATCGTCATCGGCCGTGGAGGGGCTGTCGGTGACATCCGTTCGTGCCGTCGCCGACCTCGCCGACTGCTCGGCCTGGCGTCTCGCGGCGATCGGATTGAGGCTGCGTTCCATGAGGTCGTGCAGCGAACCCTGCACGAGGTCGGCTACCGGGATGTCGCGCAGCACGACTGGGGAGTCGAGCCCCGTGTTGATCAGCACGTCGCCGCTGCCCGCGATGCTCTGCAGGGCGTTCTTGCGCACGGTGATGTCATAGCCGCGGCTGTGCAGCAACTCCTGCCGGGTCCGCACGAAGAGTCCGTGGCGAAGCACGATGCGACGGGTGGTGATGACGTAGCGCCTGCCCAGCCACGAGAGCAGTGGGAGCAGCCACAGCAACACGGCGAGCAGCACTCCGGCGCCGATCACGACAAGGTTCATCCACTCGATGTCGAAGTAGCCGGCGTAGAACGAGGTCGCGGCGCAGATGGCGACGAGGGCCACCGACGGCCAGAACATGGCGCGGCCGTGGGGTCTCAGGCTCGCGACGATGCGCTCACCCTCCGGCGACCCTCGACCCGCCTCCGCTGACATGGTTCATTCATACCGCAGATGCTCGACGTCGCCGGCGGCGACAGCCTGAAGAGGGCCATCCCCCCAGGGTCGCACCACGATGCGCCCGGCGCGGTCGAGGTCGACCGCGGTGCCACGGAGCAGTCGCCCGCCCGGGAGGGTGACCTTCACCGCCCGTCCGACCGTGCCGAGCACGTCGAGGGCACGGTGCCGGATGCCGCCGGCCTCCGGGTCGCCGCCCGCGAGTCCGAACTCGGAGCAGAGTCGGGCGAACCCGTGCAGAAAGGTACTGGCCGCGGCATCCGCGAGCGCATCGCCCTCGAGCTCGGCGCCCTCGATGGCGAGCGACGTGGAGGTGGCGGTCGGGAGTCGATCGGCCGGAATCGCGAGGTTGAGGCCCGCGCCGACGACCAGCGCGTCGAGGGATTCGCCCGGGCGGACGAGTTCGGTGCGCACGAGCTCGGTCAGGATGCCGCAGATCTTGCGCGGGGGCTCCGACGAGTCCGGGAAGCGCGCCCCGACGAGCACGTCGTTCGGCCACTTCATCGTCACCTCGCGGTGGGGCAGGAGCGACGCGACGGCCGCCGTCATCGCGATGCCCGCGATGATCGGAAACCACCCGAGAGCCTCCGTCGGCAGCGGGACACCACTGCTGTCGCGGGGACGCACGAGCACCGACAGCGCGAGGGATTCGCCGGGCGGGGCGGTCCACGGGCGGCCGAGTCGTCCGCGGCCGCCGGTCTGGCTCGCGGTCGCGACAGTGGTGAACTCCGCCGGGCCCCATGCCGCGACATCCGTGTCGGTGGGCATCGCCCTGACCGCGGCCACAGCGGCACCCGCGGCCATGGCCCGCAGATCGTCGTTGGTCGACACCGTCTCGTCGAGCACGGCGAGCGCGGGCGAGCCCTCGAGGGCGGCCAGAACGGCTGTGGTGAGCGGGAGGTCCATCCCGATCAGCGTAGGCCGAGCGGCGGCGCCACCCGATCCGAAGTCGCCCCCGCGTCGGCCGGGCCCGGTGCGCGGGATCGTGGGAAGTGGGCCTCGGTGGCACCGGATGTCGGCACCACGAGCCTGCGCACAGCGCGCGCCGCGAGCACGACCAACCGCAGCGGGAGCCCGACGGCGAGGGCGAGCACGCCCGCCGCAGACCTGTCGAAGGGGCCGAGCGCGCGCTTGCGATCCCACACGCGGCGGAGCGCGCCGCCCAGGGTGCCGCGGAACTGCCGACGCAGCGCGAGCTCCCCGCGGTCGCGCAGATCGGCGAGCGCGACCAGTTCGTCGAATGAGGTGCCCGACCCCGGGCGCTCGCTCCCGCCGTGGAAGTAGTTGTCATCGAACCACTCGGGGTGCGGATGGGCGAAGCGCGCGGCGAGCAGTCGCTCCGACGAGGCGAGCAGCCCGCTCCCCTCGAAGACCGTGTTGATGAGGTCGGGGCCGACCCCGAAATCGTCGAGCGCGATGACAGGGATGCCCGCGGCCACAGCCTCGATCGCCGCCGTCGAGCTCACCGTCGCGAGCCCCCGCGCTCGCGCCAGAGCCGACGACATCGCGCCCCTGTCGACCACGAGGTTCGACGGGCGATGCTCGAGCTCGGCGAGCAGGGCGTCGAACGGATGCTTCTCGGCATGGGTCTGCGCCTCGCCCTGGTCACCCCGCAGCTTCACCACCACGCGCAGGTCGGGATGGCGTTCGGCCGTCTCGACCAACACGGCGAGGAGTCGGCGCCGATCGTGCAGCTCGCGCGGCACCTTCGCCTGGGGAGCGAAGACGATGTCGGTCCCCGCCAGGGCGTGATTCCGCCCCACTCGTTCGAGGAACGGCAGCGACTGCAGCCCGAACGACTGCTCCACCCCCATCTCGGCCGCGAGCTCGGTGAACTCGCGGACCTCGCGGCGCGAGTGCAGCAGCAGGTGATCGACCTGCGCGCGGTAGTAGAGGGCCTTCCTCGTGGCCGGGATCGAGATGCCGGGCAGCCCGCTCGCGAAGACCGGGCGCCTCCCGCCCGCAGCGAGGATGGCGCGGATGAGCACACGCACGACGGGTCCGCGAACGGCCAACAGCACGACATCCGGCTGCTCCATCGCCACGCGCCGGGCGAATTCGTCGAGGCCCAACGGCTCGGTCTCCACCCGCGCCCGCACCCCGGCGAGCGCGGCTGCGAGCTGGCGCGCACTCGGCAGCGCGGGCGTGCCGACGACCACGAGCGAGGTGCTCCAGGCCGCCGGCATCCTGTCGAGGGTCGTCGCGCCCCACTTCACGTACGAGTCGGAATCGGCGACGCCGAGCACCCTCAGCGCGCGCGTCACGCCACCCGCTGTCACGCTACGACCTGTCACGCCACCCGCTGTCACGCCACGACGCGGCGCAGCTTGGCCAGCGGCGCCAGCTCACCGGGGAACACCCGCTTCACGCCGTCGCCGAGGGCCTGCTCGATCACCCGGATGTCGCGCACGAGGTGCTCGAAACCCTGCGGCTCGAGCGACGCGGCGTGGTCCGAACCCCACATCGTGCGGTCGAGGGTGATGTGCCGCTCGACGGCCACCGCGCCGAGCGCGACCGCCGCGAGGGAGATCTGCAGTCCGCGCTCGTGCCCCGAGTAGCCGATCGGAACGCCGGGGTACCGACGGCGGAGGGTGTCGATCGTGCGCAGATTCGCCTCCTCGGGCGGCAGCGGGTAGGTCGAGGTCGCGTGCAGCATCACGAGTCGGTCGGTGCCGAGCACGTCGACCGCCGCGTCGATCTGCGCGAGCGTCGACATGCCGGTCGACAGGATGATCGGCTTGCCGGTCTCGCGCAGGCCGTCGAGCAGCGCGACATCCGTCACCGAGGCCGAGGCCACTTTGTGGGCGCAGACACCCGACCGCTCGAGGAACCCGACTGACGGCACATCCCACGGCGACGCGAACCAGGCGAGACCCCGGAGGGTCGCGTGGTCACCGATCTCGATGTACTGCTCGGCGTCGAACTCGACGCGGTAGCGGTACTCGAGGTACGACATGGTGCCCCACGGGGTCTCCCTGGGCACCTGCTTCATGTGCTCCGGCGTCGAGATCTCGGGAGTGCGCTTCTGGAACTTCACGGCCTGCGCGCCCGCGTCGGCGGCCACGTCGATGAGCTTCTTCGCGAGCTCGACGTCACCGTTGTGGTTGAGCCCGATCTCACCGATCACGTAGACCGGGTGGCCCGGTCCGATCGGCACTCCGGCGATGGCGACGGTCATGGTCGTGTCCTCTCGAGGGTGGGGATGCGGCGATCGAAGCCCGGAGCGATGGCGCGGGCCAGGTCGAGGTCGGCCTCGGTGTCGATCTCGAGGGCCGTCGACTCGTGCACCTCGGCGATGCCGATCGAACCGAAGAATCTGAAGCGGGATCTGCGGAAACCGGCGGCATCCATCACGTAGAAGGCGCCCGTCTCGAGAAACTCGGGCTCGCGGTCCTGCCGCCGCTGTCGCACGGTGGCGTCGTGGTTGACCGCTCGTGCGCCATCCCCGGCGACGTCGCCCCTCCGCCAGAGGAACCCGTGCGACGGCACCGCCGAGAACACCGTGTCGTGCCGCCCGGCGCGCACCGTCTCGATCGCGGCATCCAGATCGGCGGGTCGCACGAACGGCGAGGTGGCCTGCAGGAAGACCAGCACGTCGACCCGACCCTCGATCTGGTCGAGGGCGTGCAGCAGGGCGGACTCGGATGTCGCGTTGTCGCCCGACAGCTCGGCGGGGCGGCGCACCACATCCGCCCCCTCGGCGGCGGAGACGCGCTCGATCTCGGCGTCATCCGTGCTCACCACGACCCTGTCGACCAGTTGCGTGCAGAGTGCGGCGCCGATCGCGCGAACCACGAGCGGCACACCGCCGACGTCTCGCAGGTTCTTGCGCGGCACACCCTTCGAGCCCCCGCGCGCCGGGATGATCGCCACGACCTCGCCCTGCCCGGTGCTCCAGCCTGTGGTGTCCATCCCGACACGGTAGGGAGGGGCGGCGCCCTGCGGTTGTCCTGGCGGTGAACACCTGGCGACGGGCATCCGTCCAGCCGGCGCGCACCGCTCGGTAAAGTGGGCGCGTGACTGACACAGGCGCAGGGCCCGACCACCAGACCCCCGACCTCCACACCACGGCGGGCAAGCTGGCCGACCTGAAGCTCAGGTACCACGAGGCGGTCACCGCCAGCGGCGAGGCGGCGATCTCGAAGCAGCACGCCAAGGGCAAGAAGACCGCCCGCGAGCGCATCGAGCAGCTGCTCGACCACGGGTCGTTCGTCGAACTCGACGAGTTCGTGCGCCACCGCACCCACGCGTTCGGCATGGAGAAGAGCCGTCCGTACGGCGACGCCGTCGTCACCGGCACCGGCACCATCCACGGCAGGCAGGTCGCGGTCTACTCGCAGGACTTCACGATCTTCGGCGGGTCGCTCGGCGAGGTGGCCGGCGAGAAGATCATCAAGGTGATGGAACTCGCGCTCAAGACCGGCGTGCCGATCATCGGCATGCTCGACTCCGGCGGCGCGCGCATCCAGGAGGGCGTGGTGGCCCTCGGCAAGTACGGCGAGATCTTCAGGCGCAATACGCAGGCCTCCGGGGTCATCCCGCAGATCTCGATCATCATGGGACCGGCTGCGGGCGGCGCGGTGTACTCCCCCGCGTTGACCGACTTCGTGATCATGGTCGACAAGACCAGCCAGATGTTCGTCACCGGGCCCGACGTGATCAAGACCGTGACCGGTGAGGATGTCGGCATGGAGGAGCTCGGCGGAGCGCTCACCCACAACCAGCGCTCGGGGGTGTCGCACTATCTCGCGAGCGACGAGGACGACGCGCTCGACTACGCCCGCACGCTGCTCGGGTTCCTGCCCGACAACAACCTGGCCGAGCAGCCCGTGTACGCGAGCGAGGTGGAGCTCGAGATCACCGACGCCGATCGCAGGCTGAACACGATCATCCCCGACAGTCCGAATCAGCCCTACGACGTCAAGACCGTCATCGAGCACGTCGTCGACAACGGCGACTTCCTCGAGACGCAGCCCCTCTTCGCCCCCAACATCGTCGTCGGCTTCGGCCGGGTCGAGGGTCGCGCGGTCGGCATCGTGGCGAATCAGCCGAACGCGATGGCGGGCACCCTCAACATCGAGGCGGGCGAGAAGGCGGCGAGGTTCGTGAGATTCTGCGACGCGTTCAGCATCCCCATCCTCACCCTCGTCGACGTGCCCGGATACCTGCCGGGCACCGATCAGGAGTGGACCGGCGTCATCCGCAGGGGGGCCAAACTGCTCTACGCCTACGCCGAGGCGACCGTGCCCCTCGTCACCGTGATCACCCGCAAGGCCTACGGCGGCGCCTACATCGTCATGGGTTCGAAGCAGCTCGGAGCCGACATCAACTACGCCTGGCCCACCGCCGAGATCGCGGTCATGGGTGGGCAGGGTGCGGTCAACATCCTCTACCGCGGCGAGATCAAGCGCGCCGAGCAAGCCGGAGAGGATGTCGCGGCCGTACGCACCAAGCTCGCCAACGAGTACACCTACAACGTCGCATCGCCGTTTCTGGCCGCAGAGCGCGGGGAGCTCGACGGGGTCATCGAACCGGCCGCCACCAGGGTCGCGGTGATCAAGGCGATGCGGGCTCTACGCACCAAGCGCGCGAGCCTGCCGCCGAAGAAGCACGGGAACATCCCGCTGTGATCGGTCCTGTCGCAGGTCCTGTCGCCGGGGATGCGGCCGAGGTCGCGGCCGGCGGGGATACTGCCGGGGGCGCCGCCGGTCCTGCCGCCGGTCCTGCCGCCGGTCCTGCCGCCGGGGATGCTGCCGTTCCTTTCGCCGGGGATGCTGGGCAGCCCCCGCGACTCGACCTCACGATCCTTTCCGGAGCCCCCACCGCCGAGGAACTCGCCGCGGTGACCGCGACCATCGCCGCGACGCTCGAGGAGTCCGCCGCGGATGCCGCCGTGCACGCGCAGACCGGCCCGTCGGCGTGGCAACGCAGCCAGCGGTCTGTGCGACCCGAGATCGTGCCGGGCTCCGGCAGGTGGCGGGGTTTCGGCGGCTGACCCGCGCGGCATCCGGATCGCGCCGCATATCCGGGCGCCGAGCCCGTCATCGGCGCCGATCTGCTCCGCCCAGGTGCCCCGCACGACACAACGGCGCGAGTGAGATCCCCCGACCGCGCGCTCCTGGTAACACGGCGACGCGCGCGGGGGCGGGCTCGCACAACTCATCGGCGCCCATCTGCTCCGCGCAAGCGCCCCACACGACACAACGGCGCCAGTGAGATCCCCCGACCGCGCGAGCCGGGTCACAAGGCGTCGCCCCGCACCCCCAGACCCCGCGGGGCGGCCCCCTCCGACACGCTCAGGGACCCACGACGCCCCCGGGAGCCGCGGGGCGCGGAACCGCGTCGAGCCCCACCTCACCCTGTGGACAACCCGCACGGGCCCGCCATGATCGCGGCACTGTAGGCGGATGGCTCCTGAACCCTTCTCCCCGCCGCGGGGGCACCGCGAGTTCACCGTGGCCGAGGCGTTGGCGGCGGGGATACGGCCCGGAAGGCTGCGGGGTCGCGACCTCGCCCGCCCGTTCCACGGCGTACGCATCGTCGGCGACACGAACCCTGATCTCGCTGCGCGGTGTCGCGCGCTTCAGCGGCGTCTGTCACCACTCGCCTGGTTCAGCGGACCGACTGCCGCACTCGTCATCGGCATCCCCCTGCCTCGTCGCCTCGAGAGTTCCACCGAGGTGCACGTGTCGGTTCCCGCACCGCGGCGCGCACCCACGGGCCGTGGTGTGATCGGCCACAGCTCGACGATCGACCCCGCAGCCATCCGGGTGTGGAACGGCCTCCGGATCAGCGGGACTGATCGCACCTGGTGCGAGCTCGCCCCTCTGCTCGACCTCGGCGACCTCGTCGCGGCCGGCGACTTCCTGGTGCACCATCGACTGCCGCTCACCGACATCGATCAGCTCGCCGCAGCTGTGCAGGCTTCGGGGCTCCGCCGCGGGCTCGCGCTCGCGACACGCGCCATCCCCCTGCTGTCGACGAGATCCGAGTCCCGACGTGAGTCGATCCTGCGCGTCATCCTGGTCACAGCGGGGGTGCCCGGACTCGCCGTCAACGTGCCGATCACGACGACTGACGGCTATGCGTACCGAGGTGACCTCGCGTTCCCGCACGCGAAGGTGGTCGTCGAGTATCAGAGCGACTACCACCGGGAGCCCGAGCAGTTCCGAAGGGACATGACGCGCAAGTCCCGGCTCCAGGCTGATGGATGGCTCGTGGTCGAGGTCAACGCCGACGACCTCGCCGATCCCGTGGAACTGGTCGCCCGCATCCGACGTGTCCTCTCTGCTCGGACCATCGGAGCACGAGCGTGATCGAGCCTGAGACCTGCGCGAGCCATGTTCGGCATCCGGGCCTGGATCGCCTCACGAGCCCAGCGCCGCTCAAGCCCAGCGCCGCTCGAGCCTTACGGCGCTCGAGCCTGATCGGCGCCGTTCTGCTCCGCCCGACGGCCGAGCGCGACAGAACGACGCCGATGAGCAGCGAGTCCAGGGTCGATGAGCCCGGATCGGAGGACGCC
>JBEANR010000105.1:0-32497 GCA_041165365.1 Actinomycetota bacterium
TCGGTCACCGCGGCGAGCCGTCCGTTCGACATCGCCTTGCCGGCCTCCGACAGAGTCATGTCGTGGGTCGGGAACGCGCGCTTCGGCTTCACGGCCTCGACGAAATCCATCACCTCTCCGATCTTCAACCAGGGAGCGCCCGCCGGCGTCGCGAGGGTGTCGACCTCGACGCCGAAGGGGATCGTGTACGAATCCCCCGGGTAGTAGAGGGTGTCGTTCACGAGTACCGCCACGTTGTCGATGAGAGGAATCGACCGATGGATCTCGGCGTGCAGCGCCCCGAAGAATCTGAGCGTGAATTGGCCGACGGTCACCGTGTCGCCGTCCGCCACGGTCTCGATCGCAAAAGCGGACGCCGCGGCCGCGACGCCCGCCGGACCGATCATCCTCACCCCGGGGTTCGCCTCGGCGATGCGGCTCAGGTGCTCGGCGGTCCAGTGGTCGGGGTGCTCGTGGGTGATGACCACGGCCGCGACATCCGTCACCTGCACCGGGTCGGTGAACGAGCCGGGGTCGATGATCAGCGTCGATCCGTCGTGGGTGAGCTCGAGGCAGGCGTGCTCGTGTCTGGTCAGCTTCATGGCTCCAGGGTAGGCCGGGCGGCCCCGGGGTGCCGGTGGGGGGCGAGTCCGTCGACGTCCCCTGTCGGCGGCCGGTGTCGTCGCCTACGCCGACGGCGAGCGGGTCGGCCCGTTGCCGCTGACGATGGAGGTCGTCAGAGGGGCGATCGGGGTGCTCGCCTGACGGGCTCCGGTCGATTCGCGGGGTGGTTCGGCGTATGGCATACTCGATGAGCCACCACGGCCCCATCGTATAGTGGCCTAGTACGCCGCCCTCTCACGGCGGTAACACGGGTTCGAATCCCGTTGGGGTCACGAAGCCCGGTCTCCCGTCTCGCCACGGGTACCGGGCTTTCTTCGTGCGGTTTTGGGTGCCTGCCCGCACGCCTACGGCGCCCCCGCCCGCGTCGCGCCAGGCCCGCGCCTCGCGCCCTACCTCCCTGCCGTGCCTTGCACCGCGCGAGAAACTCTCTTCAGCTTGCCGCGGCGTCCGCGGCATACCATCCGGCATCCGCGGCCCATCTGTTTGCGCCGAATCGATCTTCGCGGCCACAGGAAAGTCGATATGACGCGATCAATTGCTCTCGCTGGTCCCCGCGTGCTGCCCGTCAGCGCGCCCGTCGCACCTGCACCTCGTGACAGCATGGATCGCGACAGCTGTATCCGATCTCGAGAGGACGCCACCGCCATGACCGACCCAGCAGGAACCCCGAAGCAGGACGGAGTCGGCGACGACTCCACCATCCCGGCCTCCGATGACGGCCTCGCGGTGACACTCGGCGGCACAGACTCCCACTTCAACGAGGAGGAGGACGAAGCCGTCAGCGATGACGTCGTCGACGACGGAGACGATACGGCGGATTCGTCAGGCGTCGCCCACGGCGACGACTGAGGCCAGAAGCAAGCGACCTCGAGCCGACGGGCTCAGTTCGAGCGCAGTTCCCTGGCCATCCGCTCGTACTCCTCGGCCTTGACGAGCCTGCGGTAGCGCTCGTCGTCCGCGGAGGCCGTCGACCCGGCATCCGAGTTCCCTGGACCGCCGCCGAGCGCTGACGGTGAGGGGATGTCGGAGGGTGCGTGACCGCTCCGCGCCGAGATGCGGTCGATGTAGGCGAGGGCGACCGCTGATCCGATGAAGACGACGTGGATCATGACCTGCCAGAACACCCCGTCGTAGGTGTAGACGTCGCCGGTGAGGTTGTCGGTGTCCTCCGCGGGGGCTCCGAGGTCGCCGACCTCGATGAAGGTCTTCAACAGGTGGATCGAGGAGATGCCGATGATGGCCATCGCTAGTTTCACCTTGAGCACGTTCGCGTTCACGTGCGATAGCCATTCAGGCTGATCCGGATGCCCGTCGAGCCTGATCCTCGAGACGAAGGTCTCGTAGCCGCCGATGATGACCATGATCAGGAGGTTCGCGATCATAACCACGTCGATGAGTCCGAGTACGCCCAGCATGATCGTGGCCTCCTCGATGTGGAGGGGGTCGGCGATCACCTCTTCGCCGAGGTGGTACAGCTCGACCATGAACACGACCACATAGATGACCTGTGCCACGATCAAGCCGAGGTACAGCGGAGCCTGCAGCCAGCGGCTGAAGAAGATGAGGTAGCCGACGCCTGCGACCCAGGTGGACTGCTGGCGGAACTGGCGGGGCTGGTCGGGCGACGTCATCCGCCGATGTTAGCGGGGGCGGATCTCGGTTAGTCTGAACGCTCCCGTGGTGCGTCAGAGCCGACCGTGAATCCTCCGATCGAAAGGTTCCACTCATGGAACTGTCCACCCAACTGCCGCTCGCCTTCGAGATCGTCTCGATCGCTGTGCTCCTGGTGATCCTGGTGGCCGACCTGCTGATCGTCGTGCGTCGACCCCACGTGCCGTCGCTGCGGGAGTCGGGGCTCTGGGTCGGCTTCTACGTCGCCCTGGCCCTCGTCTTCGCCGTCGTCATGCTCGTCATCGGCGGCACCGAGCACGCCGGCCAGTTCGTGGCCGGATGGCTCACCGAGTACTCGCTGTCGATCGACAACCTCTTCGTCTTCGTGATCATCATGGCGAGGTTCGCCGTGCCCGCGAAGCTTCAACAGGAGGTTCTGATGATCGGCATCATCATCGCGTTGATCCTGCGCGGCATCTTCATCCTCCTCGGCGCCCAACTCATCGAGAACTTCAGCTGGGTGTTCTACATCTTCGGGGCCTTCCTGCTCTTCACCGCCTACCAGCAGGCCTTCGACAGCGAAGACGACGGCGACGAGGCCACCGACAACTTCTTCATCCGGATGGTGAAGAAGCGCGTGCGCACCACCGACGAGTACGACGGCGCGAAGCTGCGCACCGTCATCGACGGCAAGCGCTACTTCACGCCGATGCTCATCGTCTTCCTGGCGATCGGATCGACCGACCTCATCTTCGCCCTCGACTCGATCCCCGCCATCTTCGGCATCACCACGAGTCCGTTCATCGTGTTCACCGCGAACATCTTCGCGCTGATGGGTCTGCGACAGCTCTACTTCCTCCTCGGCGGGCTGCTCGAACGCCTCGTCTACCTGCACTACGGCATCGCCTTCATCCTCGCGTTCATCGGGGTCAAGCTCGTGCTGCACGCGATGCACGAGAACGAGTTGCCGTTCATCAACGGCGGGGAGGGCATTGAATGGGCTCCCGAGATCGACACCTTCACGTCGCTCGGGGTGATCGTCGCCTCGATGGCGGTCGCCACGATCGCGAGCCTCATCAAGTCGAAGCGCGATGGGGTCGAGGCCGGACCCGCCGAGGAACTGCCGAGCGGATCGGTCGCCACCCCGACCGAGGCACCGCGCGCCGGTCGCGACTGATTCCCGACCGCCGCAGGCGGCGGGCGTCGCTGACGGAAGCTTGCTAACTTATCGGTACATCGGCGCACCGGGCAGGAGGTGGGACTGTGCTCGACGATCACGGCGACATCACCTTCCCCGGAATACCCGTCGTTCTCACCTTCGACGCGGCGACCGACCTCGGAGCGGTAAGACGGCTCAACGAGGACTCGTTCATCGCAGCGCCGCCGATCTTCGCGGTGGCCGACGGCATGGGCGGCCACGCGTTCGGCGATCGCGCGAGCCGGGTGGTCGTGGAGGCATTTGCGACGGCGTTCGGAGTGGATGCCCCGGCTTCCGCCGACGGGGTGCTCGACGTCATCCGCTCCGCCAACCGCGCCGTGGTCTCGCTCACCGCCGACACCCCCGACGTCGTCTCGGGCACCACCCTCGCCGGGCTGGCCTTCGTGAGCGTCGGGCGACGCGACACCTTCCATTGGATGGCGTTCAACATCGGAGACTCGCGGGTCTACCGCTGGGATGGCCGCACGCTCACCCAGTTGACCGTCGATCACTCCGCCGTACAGGAACTCGTCGACGACGGGGCGATCAGCAGGGCGGATGCCGCGGCACACCCTGATCGCAACGTGGTGACCCGTGCACTCGGGGCCGAGGGCGAGGTCGACCCCGACGTCTGGCTGTTGCCGGCGACCGGCAGGCAGCGGTTTCTGGTCTGCTCCGACGGGCTGACGAGAGAGCTGAGCGACGACGAGATCGCGCGCGTCCTGGTGTTCCACGAGGGCACGACGGTCGACGCGGACGAGCCGATCACGCTCTCCCAGCGGCTGGTGGGGGCGGCCATCGCGGCGGGCGGCAGCGATAACGTCACGGTGATCTCGGTGGAGTCGGTGATGGCGCCGACGGCCGTCGCCGCACCGACGACGAGCCTGCTCGCTGCCGGTGCCCGATCGGCCGGGGCGCCCCGCGAGCTCGAAGATACGAGTCCCCGACGATGACGCCGTCAGCGCTCTCGCCCCCTCTCCAGCAGCCACCGACACGAGGGCGATCCCCACGATGACCATCACCTACAGCCCCGCCGTCGAGCTCGGATGGGTGTGCATCGCCAGGGGGCGCCTGTCGGTGCTCGTGCAACCGTCCGTCGCGTCGTCCGCCGACACCGACGCTGACGCCGATCTCGTGCCGAGACTCTGGGCGGCCATGGGTGAGGTCTCGCCGCTCGAACCGGTGCTCGATCGACTCACCCGTCACGGGCTGTCCGCGACGCCCTCGTTCGCCGTGCTCGAGGCTTCTGCCGTCACCGGACTCCGGGTGATCGTGCGCGGAGGGGTCAGGGCTACCGTGACGGATGCCGCGGGCGAACACCTCCTGGTCGGCACCGGCGTCTCGACGTGGGCGGAGCGCACCTTCTCAGGGGCGGAGTCCGCGCGCGTGGTCGTGCCCGGGTCGACGGCCGCCCCCTTCACGCTCACCCTCGAGTCCGGGGCGGTCTACGCCGCGGAGCTCACGCTCGATGTGGCGGAGTCGCGCACCGAGGAGGGCCTCGACGCGGGCCTCGACGCAGGCGCGGCAGCCAAGGACGGAGGGTCTGCGGCGCTGGAGCCTGTGGCGCCAGACCCCGCGTCGCCCGAATCCCCGGAGTCCGAGCCCGCGGCCCGAGAGCCCGCGAATTCCGCGCTCGAGCAGACCGTCGTCGTGCCCGCCCGCACCCGCGTCGGTCGCGCGGCAGCCGCAGGGTCGGCTCCCGCCGCGGAGCAGACGGTCGCCTCCCCTCCCGAGAAGGCATCTCCGCCGCCCGGTGGGCCTTCGGCGCCTCCCGCCGGGGATCACGACGGCGAGACCGTCATGTCGAAGGACCTGAAGGCGCTCCGGGCGTCGGCTGCTGCCGGTCCCGCTTCGGCCGGTGCGCTGGGCTCGGAGAGCGAAGGCGACGCCGCAGGGCACGGGTCCGCGGCATCCGCTCTCCGTCTCGCGCTCGTCGGCGGCGACGCGCAGCCGCTCGATCGCACTGTGCTCATCGGTCGGTCGCCGAGCGTCGCCCAGGTGTCGGGCGGCTCGATGCCGCACCTGATGATGGTGGGCGTCGGAGATCACGACATCTCGCGCAACCACGTGCAGGTGGCGCTCGAGGGCGACACCGTCGTCGTCACCGACCTCCATTCGCGCAACGGCACCGTCGTGGTGCTTCCGGACAAGCCGCCTCAGAAGCTGCGAGCGGGCGAGCCGACCGCCGTAATCGTGGGCACCGTGATCGACCTCGGCGGCGGTGTCACGATCGTCGTCGAGAGGGCATGATGCGCCGCGCGATCGCCGACCCGCCGGAGCTGCCCGGTCACACCTTCGTGCGTGCCCTGGGTTCCGGAGGGTTCTCCGACGTCTTCCTCTACGAGCAGAAGCTGCCGCGTCGCCGCGTCGCGGTGAAGGTGCTCATCAGCGACGAGGTCACCGCGGCGAGCCGGGCCGCGTTCGTCGGCGAGGCCAATTCGATGGCGCAGCTGTCGGCTCATCCGTACATCGTGTCGATCTTCCACGCCGACGTCGCCTCCGACGGCCGGCCGTACTTCGTCATGGAGTACTGCTCGGGGCCGAGTCTGGCCGAGCGCTATAAGAACGAGCGCTTCACGGTGGCCGACGCGCTGCGCACCGGTGTGCGCCTGTCGAGCGCGATCGCGACCGCCCATTCCGCCGGGATCCTGCACCGCGACATCAAGCCCGCCAACGTGCTCACGAACGACTATGGCTGGCCGGCGCTCACCGACTTCGGCATCTCGTCGGCCGTGGAAGACGATTCGTTCCCCGCTCACACGACGACCGGCAATCCGCTCGCCGACAGCGCGACCACGGGCGGGGAGTCCATCGGGATGTCTGTGCCGTGGTCACCCCCCGAGATGTTCGACGACGATCCGCAGCCCGACGTGCGCTCCGACGTGTTCTCGCTCGCCGCCACGATCTACACGATCCTCGCCGGGTTCACCCCGTTCGAGGTGCCGGGCAGACCCAATGGAGCGCTCGACCTCATCGGGCGCATCGAGCGCGGAGCTGTCACCCCACTCGACCGCGGCGACGTGCCGCGATCGCTCGTGGCCGTGCTGCGCAAGGGCATGGAGACCGATCGCACCCGCCGATTCGACACCGCCATCGACTTCGCCCGCGCCCTGCAGCGGGTCGAACTGGAACTCGGCTACTCGGCCACGGCCATCGATGTGCCCGGGCTCGACATCGCTCCCACTCTTCGAGCAGCGGATGTCGGCGACGACTCGACGCGGGTGCGAACGGTCTCTACGATCGAGGCGCAACCACCCGCGACCCGCGCGCCCGCCGGCCTGGTCGGGCTGCCCCCCGCCGCATCGGGCGGCCAGGACGCGACCGTCGTGCGCAGTGCGAAGACCGTGCAGGCGCAACCCGCGCCCCTGGAGGAGACCGTCGTGCGCCCGGCCGCGCTGAGAGGGGCGGCGCCGACATCCGCACCCTCGGCCTCGTCTCACCCTGCGACGGATGGGAGTCCGGCGGGCAAGGAGTCGGCGGGTCATGCGACGGCGAGCCCGGATACCCCGAGCCCGGACACCCCGACCCCGGACACCCCGACCCCGGACACCCCGACCCCGGACACCGACGGCCCCGGCCCAGTGGGTCCCGAATCGAGGCGTCGGCGTCGCACCGACAGGCTGGTCATCGGGGTCGCCGGGGGAGCCGTCGTCGTCGTCGCGGTGGCGGTCGCGCTCAGCCTCACGGTCTTCGGACGACCGACGGGCCCTGACATCGTGCGACCCACCGCCGGCCAGGACGGCCCGGTGGTGCTCGGTCAGATCCAGTCGCCGACCCTCGTCTCCAGCACGGTCGAGGGCAGCGAGTTGGTGTTCACGGTCGAGAATCCCGATCCGGTCGAGGGAGACATCTTCCTGTGGAGGCGCACCGGTCTCACCTCGGCCGAGCCTCCCAGGAGCACCGAAGAGGGCCGGATCGTCGTGCCGGACTACACGGCGGGTCAGACCGTCTGCATCTCGGTCACCATCGTGCGCGCCGGTCGGGAGTCCGCCAATCCGCTGGAGCCGTGCTATCCATGACCTCCGTCATCCGTCCGCTCCGCGTCGAGTTCTGCGGCGAGTGGTACGACATCGTGCACCCGGCCGACTTCCACGTCGGTCGCGAATCCGATCTCGTCATCGACGACAACCCCTACCTGCACCGTCGCTTCCTGCGCATCTACGAGGATTTCGGGCTGTGGTGGCTCGCCAACGTCGGCAGCCTGCTGTCGGCGACGGTGACGGACTCGACCGGCGGGGTGCAGGCCTGGCTGGCGCCCGGCGCCCGGCTCCCCATCGTGTTCCAGCGGATGCAGGTGCTCTTCAGCGCCGGATCGACGACCTATGAGTTCACGATCCACTCCGCGGAGGACTACTACGACACCTCGACGATGCTCGCCGGATCGTTCGGCTCGACCACCGTCGCGACGGTGCCACTCACGAGCTCGCAGAGGCTCCTGGTCGTCGCGCTCGCCGAGACCGTGCTGCGTCAGTCCTCGCCCGGGCGCGGCGAGATCCCGTCGTCGGGGCAGGCGGCCGAGCGCCTGCACTGGACCATGACGACGTTCAACCGCAAACTCGACAACGTATGCGACAAGCTCGACAAGATCGGGGTGCGCGGGCTTCGCGGCGGCAAGGGCAACCTGGCGACGAATCGGCGGCTGAGGCTCGTCGAGTACGCCGTGGCGAGCCGGCTGGTGAGCCCCGAGGACCTCGTGCTGCTCGACCGCAACGATCAGGAACACCGCGCGGGTCCGACGACCGGTTCTTGACCCCGCGCAATTCGAGGGGACCTCGATCGGTGCCGTTTTCGGGGGGTCTCCCCGAGATCGGGCACGGGGTATGGTGGTCGCTCGGACGGCGTTCACCGCCCGTCCCACTGTCCCGGCCACACGGCGTCCGAAACAGGGGGTACGCGCTTGACTGCGCTGACGCGATGGATCACGAAGCGACGCAGAGCGATCGCGTCGACACTCGTGGTCTCCGTGGTCGCCGGCGTGCCGCTGACGATCGCCGCACTCCATCCCGGGTTTCCCGTCGACGACGTCGACCTCAACGCGCGGGACGTCTGGGTCACCAACGGCGAGCAGCTGCTCGGCGGCAGGCTCAACCGTCAGATCGAGGAGCTCAACGGCTCCGTCGTCGCCGCGAGCGCGGACTTCGACGTGCGCCAGGACGGCGACAGCCTGTTCCTCGTCGATCCCGAGGCCGGTCGCATCGAATCGGTCAGCGCCTCCACCACCGAGGTGACCTCGGCCATCGACATCCCCGTCGGTTCCGAGGTGACCTACGGCGGTCAGGTGTTGGCGATCCTCTCGCCGGAGGGCGACCTCTGGACCATCGCGGCGGTCGGCGATCTCGTCTTCAACTACACGGGGACCGACCCGAACGTTCGGCTCGGCGACGACGCCCACGCTGTCGTGACCCCGTCGGGCGCGGTCGTCGCCGTCTCGCCCGAGCAGAAGGAGATCCACCGCATCGAGGCACTCGGTGCCGAGGTCGTCACGGACGAGTTCCCGTCGCTCGGTGCGTTCGAGCTGACCGCGGTCGGCGAGCGGGCGGTCGCCTTCGACACCACGACGAGCACGGTGGTCACCGAGGACGGCACCGAACACGCCCTCGACCAGGAAGCGCTGCGAGTGCAACAGGTCGGTGAGGAGAACGACGCCGTCTGGCTCGCCACCGGCGACGGGCTGCTGTCGGTCGATCTCGGGAGCGGTGACGAGACGGCCTACGCCGCCGACATCCGTTCTCCGGTCACCGATCCGGATGCCGCGTCGTCACCGGTCTTCCTCGACGGATGTGCTCACGGGGCGTGGGCAGGAGCGCAGAAGTACCTGCTCGCCTGCGAGAGCGGGCCGTCGGACGGCGAGGTCCAGGCCCAGGGCATCGCGGAGCCCACCCAGGGCAGCCGCCTCGAGTTCCGACGCAACAGGGCGGTCATCGCCCTCAACGACCTCACCAACGGCAACGTGTGGCTCGTCGAAGACAACATGCGGCTCGTCGACAACTGGGAGGACGTCACGCCGCCCGAGGAGTCCGAGGGCGAGGTCGGCGACGAGAAGTCGGCGACGCAGTCCCTGGCCGACACCCTCGCGGAGCGCACCGAGAACAACCGTCCACCCACCGCCGTCGACGACGTCTTCGGGGTCCGACCCGGCAAGACCACCATCCTGCCGGTGCTCGACAACGACACGGATCCGGATGGCGACGTGCTCGTCGTCACCTCGGTCGACCCCGTCGCCGAGACCACCGGCAAGCTCGACTTCATCGACGGCGGACGGGCGCTGCAGTTCACCCCGTCTGCCGACTTCGTCGGGGGCTTCGTGGTGGGCTATCAGGTGCAGGACGGCAGGCCGGGCGGCTCGGCGAGCGCGAGACTCACCGTCGACGTACGCCCCGTCGAGATCAACGAGGTGCCGCTGTCTGCGCGGCTCTCGGCGACGACCGCCGAGTCCGGGCAGACCGTCGAGTACAACGTGTTGAACGACTGGACCGACCCCGACGGCGACGACCTCTACCTCGTGGGAGCGAGCCCGAAGTCGGGCGACCTCGTGCAGTTCACCCCGGACGGCTTCGTCACGTTCTCCCACCGCACCTCCGAACTGGGTGTCAAGGAGGTCTCGTTCCTCGTGAGCGACGGCATCGGCGAGCCCGTGCCGGGCACGCTCACCGTCGACGTCCAACCCGCCGGTGCGCTGGACCCGATCGGCACACCGGATTTCGCGACCACCTTCCCGAGCGAGCCCGTCGTGGTGTCGCCGCTCGACAACGACATCTCGCCCTCCGGTATCCCCGTGACCCTCGCGGGAGTGCAGGAGGCGGGAGGCGGGTCGACGACCTTCGCGAACGGCGACAAGGGCACGGTCACGTTCAGTGCGCCGGACCCGGGCGTCTACTACGTGCAGTACACCCTCGCCGCCGGCGCGAAGACGAGCCTCGCGATCATCCGCATCGACGTCGTCGAGAAGTCGACCGACGACGCACCTCCTGTCGCGGTCAAAGACACCGCCTACCTGCGCGGCGACGCACCGACCACGGTGTCCGTGCTCTCGAACGACGTGAGTCCCACGGGCCGCATCCTCGCCGTGCAGTCGACGGCGGTGCCGGCGGACGCCACCGCGAAGGGGCTCGTCGTCGAACTGCTCGCGAGCACCCTTCTGCGCATCACCTCGCCGCAGGCACTCACCTCGCAGGTCTCCTTCACCTACACGATCTCCGACGGCGTGAACACGGCGACCGCGGGGGTCACGATCGTGCCGGTGCCGCCGTTGACGAAGCACCAGCCACCGGTCGCCCTGGTCGATCCGGTGACCGTCCGCGCCGGCGACATCGTCACCGTCGATGTGCTCGAGAACGACTACCATCCGGATGACGCGACGATGAGTGTCGTCGAGGAGCTCGTCACGCCACCGAGCGCCGGTCTCGCCTTCGTCAACGCCGACACCGTGCGATATCAGGCGCCGGACACGGCGGGGGAGTACCGACTCGACTACGCGGTGACCGACGAGTTCGGCGAGACGAGCGCCTCGACGGTCATCCTCACGGTGACACCGCTCGACGAGGAGAACAACCAGGATCCGGCGCCGGACACCATCGTGGCGAGGGTGCTGGCAGGGGGCTCGGTCAGGGTGGACATCCCGCTCGATCAGGTGGACCCCGACGGCGATTCGGTGCAGTTGCTGGGGTTCCCGAACGGACCGGCGCTCGGCACGATCGCCGAGCAGGGCAACGACTACTTCGTCTACGACTCGATCGACGGGTTGACCGGTACCGACGAGTTCTCGTACGAGGTGGTCGACGCCTTCGGAGCGACCGGAACGGCGACCGCCAAGGTCGCGGTGATCCCGCAGCCCTCCGAGAGCCTCCCTCCGAACGCGGTGCCCGACAGCGTCGCCGTGCGCCCGGGCAAGACCGCGCAGGTCGACCTGATGGCCAACGACTCCGATCCGCAGGGCGCCCTCATCAAGGTGTCGAAGACCCTCATCGACGTGCCGGAGGGCATCGAGGTCGAGGTGCTGCGCAAGCGGTTCCTCATCATCGAGGCCCCCGACGAGGAGCAGTCGTTCTCGTTGCGGTACGAGCTCACCAACACCCTCGGGGGGAGGACGGTCAGCTACGTGCAGGTGCAGGTCACCCCGGATGCCCCGCTGCTGCCGCCGACCGCGGAGGACGTCGTCATCCCGGTCGCCGACATCGCCGGAGAGGATTCTGTCACCGTCGATCTGTTCGAGAGCGCCTTCGACCCGGGCGGGCGCACCGATGATCTGGAGATCTCGATCGAGGGGCCGAACAAGGCGTCCGCGGTGCCCGTCGGCGCCGCGGGGAAGGTCGAGGTCACCCCCACCGACCGGCGACAGGCGATCGCGTACCGGGTGACGAACACCGTCGACGATCTCGACGCCATGGCGTTCATCCTCGTGCCGGCGACGGCCTCCGACGAGTTCGACGACCCGCCCATCATCGACCCGGCGGTCGGGCCGCAGGTCATCCGCATGAACGAGACGAAGGAGTGGGACCTCTCCGACATCGTGGTCGCCCCCTCGGGGCGCGACGTCATCATCACCGACGCGGGGAGCGTCAGCGGGGTGCAGAGCAACGGCGATGAGATCTACGTCGACCAGGACACGCTGCGGTTCACCCCGGCGCGCGACTACCGCGGACCCGCGTCCGTGGTGTTCACCGTCACCGACGGTTCCTCGCCGAACGACCCGAAGGGCAACGTCGCCACCCTCCGCCTGCCGATCACCGTCGGCGATCCCGAGTTCCGCGACATCGCACCGACCTTCACCACGCCGACCGTGAGCCTCGAGGTCGGAGAGCAGTCCGTCATCGATCTGCGGTCGTCGACCGGGCATCCGAATCCGCAGATCCTGCAGGAGATCGCCTATTCGAACGTCAGTGGATCGGGCAGGGTCGACGCCCAGCTCAGCGGGTCGCAGGTGACCCTCACCACACCGCGCAATACGCCGAAGGGCACCACCGTCACGCTCGGGGTCACCCTGCGCTGGGCGGAGTTCGACGTGCCCGGTCAGATCGTCGTCACCGTGGTGTCGTCGTCGAGGCCGCTGCCGGTCGCGGTGACCGACAGTCTCGAGGCGAAACGGGGCGACGGCGCCTCGCTGGTGCCGGTGCTCTCCAACGACTCGAACCCGTTCCAATCGACCGGCGAGCCGCTGAAGCTGCTGTCGGCGCAGGTCGACAACAGCGGTCAACCGGCCACCGTGTCGGTGCAGGGCGACACCGTGCGTATCCAGCCCAATCCCTCGCTGAAGTCGGGCGAGATCGTCGTGATCTACAGGATCGGCGATGCCACGGATGATCCCGACCGGCAGGTCAACGGCACCGTGAGCCTCGTCGTCAGCGACGTGCCGGATCAGGTGGCGAAGCCGGCCAGGTCGCCCGACAGCGCGGTCGGCGGAGACGGCTCCGCGAGCTTCGTCTTCCAGGCTCCGGCCACGAACGGCAAGCCGATCACGTCGTACGAGATCCGCACGAGCCCCGGCGTCGCGAACACCCCGAGCTGCACGGCGGGCGCGCAGTGCACGCTCTCCGGGCTGCAGAACGGCACGCCGTACACGTTGTCGGCGCGGGCGATCAATGAGCGCGGGGCCGGGGAGTGGTCGATCTCCAGCGAGCCGGTCACCCCGTATGGAACCCCGGCCGTCGTGGGCAAGCCGACCGTCACCAGTCAGTCGCGCTGGGCGCCGGCGACGATCACCTGGCAGTGGCCGGCGGTCGCGGGCACCGGCGGCAGCACGTCATACGAGTGGCGCACCAGCAACGGCCAGACGGGGTCGGGCGGCGGCACGTCGGCGACGATCAGCGGAGCGGGCGCAGGAAGCTACACGATCGCCGTCACCGCGGTGAACACGGGCGGCAAGCGCAGCCCGAGTGCGTCCACCTCCGATCCGACGCAGGTGCAGAACCAGCCCGTGCCCGACAGGCCCGGCGCCCCGAACGGCAACCGTTCCGACCGGTTCGCGCCGGCATCCATCACCTGGAACTGGCAGGGCGTCGCCGACACCGGCGGACTGCAGTACGTGATCGAGATGTCGAACGGGCAGTCACGCACGGTGAACGGCACGTCGGCGACGTTCACCGGCCTCGGCGCCGGTGACTACACGGCCGTCGTCACCGCCCGCAACAATGCCGGGGCAGGGCAGCAGAGCCCCCGCTCCGGCGCTGTGCAGCTCGAGAACGCTCCGCCGCCTCCGCCCAATCCGACCGTCACCCTCCGGAAGGGGCAGGCCGTCAGTTGCGCCAGCGGGAACGCCGGAAGCGGATGTTTCAAGTACGACGTGTCGCTGGCCGATTTCGGCGGTGGGAACCACAACATCAGCCTCTACTGCGACGGCGCCTTCTTCCGCGACTACACCTTCAGCGGCAACTCCTTCACGAGCACCGCATGGTGTGGTTTCCCCAACGCCTGGGCGGTCGTCGACGGGGTCCGAAGCAACACCGTCGATTTCCGTCCATGACACCGGCAGTCGAGAGAGGTCAGACATGGCAGTGACGCAGGAACAGGCCGACTGGTTCGCCGACGCGTTCCAGAAGCTCGTGCAGAACGTCGATCAGGCGATCGTCGGCAAAGACGAGGTGATCAAGCTCGTGCTCACGGCGCTCATCTCCGACGGTCACGTGCTGCTCGAGGACTTCCCCGGTACGGGAAAGACCGTGCTCGCCAAGGCTCTGGCGAACACTCTCGACGGCACCACGTCGCGCATCCAGTTCACCCCCGACCTGCTTCCGTCGGATGTCACGGGCGTCCAGATCTACGACCAGGGGAAGGGCCGGTTCGCCTTCCACCCCGGCCCGATCTTCGCGTCGATCGTGCTGGCCGACGAGATCAACCGGGCCAGCCCCAAGACCCAGAGCGCCCTGCTCGAGGTGATGGAGGAGGGCGTGGTCACGATCGACGGCGAAGGTCATGCCGTGGGCGCCCCCTTCATGGTCATCGCGACGCAGAACCCCGTCGAGCAGGCGGGTACCTACAAGCTGCCCGAGGCCCAGCTCGACAGGTTCCTCATCAAGACCTCGCTCGGGTACCCGGACACCGACACCGCGGTGAAGCTGCTCATGGACTCGGCGACCCGGGCGCGCGCGTCGCTGGTGTCGCCGATCATCCGCCCGGATTCCATCGTCGCGATGACGGCGCTCGCCTCGGAGGTGTTCGTCGACGAATCGGTGATGCGCTACCTCAGCCAGATCGTGGAGGCGACCAGGCACGACAAGGACATCCTGCTCGGGGTGAGCATGCGCGGTGCGCTCGCCCTCGCGCGCGCCGTGAAGACCTGGGCGATCACGGTCGGCCGCACCTACGTGACGCCCGACGACGTGCGGGATCTCGCGGTGCCCGTGCTGTCGCACCGGATGATCATCGACCCGGAGTCCGAGTTCGCCGGGGTGAAGGCCGAAGACCTGATCAGTCGCATCCTGGTCGAGATCGCCCCGCCGACCTACCGCGCAGCCTGACGCGCCTCCGACCGTGACCTCGACCCGACCCGTCGCACCGACTCCCGCCGAGTCGTCGACCTCGACCGCGCACCCGGATGAGGCCGCGCCGCCGGTTCCGACCGCGCCGCCGGTTCCGACCGCGACGCCGGACGGGGCCGTCGCGTCGCCGTCGGCCGGGAGGCGATCTGCGCCGGACGTGCGGCGTGCGGGTCTCGACCTGTCGCGTTCTGCTCGATCGATCACCCGGGTGGTCGTCGATGTCACCACCCTCTGCGCGCGGTGGGCTTGGAGATATCTGCGGCCCGTGGTGGGCGTGGTGACCCCGGCGGGATGGACCGTGCTGGCCATCGGGATCGTTGCGGTCATCCTCAGCCTGATCTTCGGCTGGCAGGAGTTCACCTACCTCGGTTCCGTGCTGCTCGCGGCGTTCCTCGCAGCGACGGCATTCCTGATCGGGAGGGTGTCGTATCAGGTCGACATCGAGCTCACTCCGAGGCGGGTGGTCGTCGGTGATCGGGCTCTGGGGCGCCTCCTGGTCACCAACACGGGGCATCGCCCGCTCACCCCCTCGCGCATGGAACTCCCCGTCGGGCAGGGGGTCGCCGAGTTCCAGCTGCCTCCGATGGCGCCGAGACAGGAGCATGAGGAGCTGTTCGCGGTGCCGACCCATCGCCGGGCCGTCATCGTCGCAGGCCCCGCCGAGTCTGTGCGCGGCGACCAGCTCGGCCTGATGCGGCGTGCCGTGCAGTGGACCGAACCCGTCGAGTTGTTCGTGCACCCGCTCACCGCGCGCCTCGCGGCGACGGCCTCCGGCCTGGTGCGCGATCTCGAGGGCCAGGTCTCGAAGAAGATCACCAACAGTGATATCGCCTTCCATGCCCTGCGGCCGTACGTGCCCGGCGACGACCGGCGATACGTGCACTGGCGCACCTCCGCGCGCATCGGCCAGCTCATGGTGCGGCAGTTCGAGGAGACCCGTCGGTCGCAGCTCACGATCGTGCACAACTCCGCTGGCCACCTCTACTCAACCGACGACGAGTTCGAGCTCGCGATCTCGGTGACGGCCTCGATCGCCGCCCAGGTGATCCGCGACGGCACCCAGATGAACGTGGTCAGCGAGAGCGGTGTCTGGCGCACCCCGACGGTCACCTCGATGCTCGACCACTCCTGCCGCATAGATCCCGTCGGTCGCGTGTATGACAGTCAGCGGGCGTTCGCGAGGAACGCCACCAGGAGGCTGCCGGCGCCGAGCATCGTGATGACCGTCGGCGGCTCGCTGATGACCACGGCCGAGTTCCGCAGCATCGAGAGCCTGTTCGGGCAGGACACGGCCCAGGTCGCGTTCCGTGTCATCCCGGCGGCGCAACCCGCGATCTCCGCGGTCGGCGGCCTCACGCTCATCACGGTCGGTGCGCTCGCCGACCTGAACATGCTGCTCAGGACCACGACGTGAGCGCCGAGTCGCCGAGCCGCCCGGCCGCGGTCGGGCGGATCGCGGATGCCGCGGCCGACCTCCGACGACCGTCGGGCCGCACGGGGGTCGACATCGCCGTGGTGCTCGTGCTCTCGGTGCTCGGCGTGCTCGGTTTCGAACCACCGTTCGGCGGTTTCGGCTTCCTGCTCGCGGGACTCGGCGGCCTCGCGGTGGGGGCGGCCACCGGCATCCTCGCGTCGATGTTCCGTCTTCCGATCATCGCGACGACCCTCGTCGCCGTGCTCGCCTACTTCCTGCTCGGAAGCGCCTTCGCCATGCCCGGTCAGGCCATCGCGTTCGTTCTGCCATCGCTTCAGTCGCTCGCCGGGCTCGCCGTCGGTGCCGTCTTCGGCTGGGCGGACATCGTCACGTTGCAGACCCCGATCGGGGCGCCCCAGTACATCGCCGTCGTGCCCTACGTCGCCACGTTCGTCGTCGCGCTCGTCGCGACATCCCTCGCCGCCCGCTGGCTCCCGTCGAGGCCGCGGGCTCCGTGGCGTCACGCCGTGGTGCTGCTCGGCCCCGTGCTGCTGTATCTGGCCGGCATCCTGACCGGCACCGACAGCCCCTACCAGGCGGGGGTGCGCGGCATCTCCTTCGCGGTGCTCGCTCTCGTCTGGATCGCGTGGAGACGACCGCACGGACGACCCGCCGTCGCAGGCGCGTCGACCAGGCTCCGCAATCGCAAGCTCGCGGGCACCGCAGTGCTGGTGGCCGTCGCCGTCGTGGTCGGCGGAGGAGTGGCCTTCGTGACCGCCCCGCCGAAGGACCAGCGCTTCGTGCTGCGCGACGAGATCGAACCACCCTTCGATCCGTTGCAGTTCCCGAGCCCGCTCGCCGGGTTCCGCGAGTACAGCAAGCTCCAGCGCGACGAGGTGCTGTTCACGATCGACGGGCTCCAGCCGGGAGACCGGATTCGCCTCGCCACCATGGACTCCTTCACCGGCAAGCTCTGGAACGTCACCGGGCCCGAGACGCAGACCGACGGGTCGGGATCGTTCGCCCTGGTCGGCCGCGCGCTGCCCGCGCCGCGCTTCGTCACCGCAGAGCGCCGCGACGACGTCACCGTCACGATCGGGCAGTACGACGACGTGTGGCTGCCGAGCATCGGCTATCCGACCAGACTCGACTTCACCGACGGGCCGTCCACCGGATCGACCGACGAATTGCGCTACAACGTCTCGACGGGTACGACGGTGCTCACGCCCGGTCTGACCCGTGGTGACAGCTACACCCTCGACGCCCAGGTGCAGACGGCGACGGATGTCGGCGACCTCGCCGATGTGCCCACGGCCGCCATCGCCCTCCCCGAGATCGTCGACAACCCCGACGTGACGACCTCGAAGGCCCAGGAGTTCGCGGCGGCGGCGACCAATCCCGCCGACCAGCTCGAGGCCATCCGCATCAACCTCTCCGAGAAGGGATACCTCAGTCACGGGTTGGCCTCGGACTCCGTGCCGTCCAGGGCCGGTCACGGTGCCGATCGGATCGATGACCTGCTCAGCCGCAACCAGATGATCGGCGACGAGGAACAGTACGCCTCGGCGTTCGCGCTGATGGCGTCCACCTACGGCTACCCGGCGCGCGTGGTGATGGGCTTCGCACCCGACATCGCCGCCGAGGGCCCGACCGAGGTGCGAGGGGAGCACGTGTCGGCCTGGGTCGAGGTCGCGTTCGAGGATGTCGGCTGGGTCACCTTCGATCCGACGCCCGACGAGACCGACATCCCCCAGGATCAGACCCCCAAGCCGCAGATCGAACCACAGCCGCAGGTGCGCCAACCGCCGAGGGCCGACAAAGACCCCGAGGACCTGTTGACTCCGGTCGAGCTCGACGACGAGGACACCGACGACGACTCGGTCTTCCAACTGCCCGGCTGGGTCTACGCGGTGGCGCTCAGCCTGCTCATCCCGGCGACGATCGTGCTCGTGCCCCTGCTGGTCATCGGAGCGCTCAAGGCGCGCCGGGCTCGACGCCGCCGCGAGGCCGCCACGGGTGACCGCCGCGCCGCCGGCGCCTGGGACGAAGTGCTCGACCGCTACTCGGAGCTCGGTTTCGAGGTGCCGCGACGGGCCACCCGCACCATGGTCGCCACCGGACTGCAGACGCAGGTCGTCGCCGATGCCGGGCTCCACTCGTTGGCCAGAGCGGCGGATGACGCGGTGTTCTCCGGTCGCGAGATCGATACCGACAGGTCGGACAGGGTGTGGTCGGAGGCGCAGGCCGCTGTCGCGGTCGCCGAAGGCGCGGTCACCTCGGTGCGGCGTATCGTGAGCCGTTACCGCTTCGCCCGGGCATCCCGCCGCGGGAACCGCACGAGGAGATCTGTCGAGTGACTGAACCGACGAACCCCTTCCTCATCCCGCCGCCTCCTCGTCCGCAGGGCCCGCCTCCCGCCGAGGGCGACGAGAGGGGCGCCGGCGCCACGTCGTCGAGGGCCTCCGGTGATGCCGAGACGCCGACGCCGACGCCGAACCCGACGCCGACGCCGACGCCGACGGACGACACCGTCACCTTCATCGATCTGCCGCCCGGAGTCATCGACTCCGCGACCTTCAAAGTCGAACCTTCCCGGGTGAGTCGCCCGCCCCGCGGCCCCGCCGAGGTGGTGCCGACGGTGGCGGTCAAGGAGGAGATCACCTTCTTCCCCGCGCCGATCGGTGCGCCCATCACCGGCGGCGGCTGGGTGCTCGCTCTCCCGGACGGCACCGAGCTGGCCATCGAGAGCGGACGGATGCTGATCGGCCGAGGCCCAGCGGAGCCCGCGGGCACGCCGGGGTCGCCCGACCCCAGACTGGTGTCCGTCGTCGACCCGGCGAAGTCGGTCTCGAAGACTCACGCCGAGTTCGCGGTGGTCGACGGGCGGCTCTTCGTCACCGACCTCGGCTCGACCAACGGCATCGCTCTCGGCGCCGAGGGCCACGAAGACGAGCTCATCGAACCGGCCGTGCCGACCCCGGTGGGCGACGGGCGCATCGTGGCGCTCGGCACGTTCGAGATCGTGGTCCGCCGAGCGTGAGCCCTCGCCGACTCGAGGCCTCGAGGGAGTCGTCCACCGCCGCGGGCCCCGCCTACACCGGTGCTACTCTCATCTGATGCAGTTCGGGCAGCTCCTCCTTCGCCGCCGCGACGAGTCCTAGTCTCAGGCCTCCCTCGTCGCGGAGTTCGTCGTCGGCTGACCCATCGAACCGGAGAAGGACCGCACCATGAGCACGCCAGCACGGAGCACGCCAGCACGCACTCTCGCCGAGAAGGTCTGGGACGACCATCTGGTCGCCGCCGGTGAGGGTGACAGCCCCGATCTGCTGTACATCGACCTCCACCTCGTGCACGAGGTCACCAGCCCTCAGGCCTTCGACGGGCTCCGTCTCGCCGGCCGGCCGGTGCGTCGTGCCGACCTCACGATCGCCACAGAAGACCACAACACCCCCACCCTCGACATCGACAAGCCGATCGCCGACCTCACGAGCCGCACTCAGATCGAGACGCTTCGACGCAACGCGGCCGAGTTCGGCATCCGTCTGCATTCTCTCGGAGACGCCGAGCAGGGCATCGTGCACGTCGTCGGGCCGCAGCTCGGCCTCACCATGCCGGGCATCACGGTCGTCTGCGGCGACTCGCACACCTCCACGCACGGTGCCTTCGGAGCCATGGCGTTCGGCATCGGCACCAGCGAGGTCGAGCACGTGCTGGCGACCCAGACGCTGCCGCTCTCCCGCTTCAAGACGATGGCGATCACCGTCGAGGGCACTCTTCGGCCCGGCGTCACGGCGAAGGACATCATCCTCGCGGTCATCGCCGAGATCGGCACGGGAGGCGGTCAGGGCTACGTGCTCGAGTACCGCGGCAGCGCCATCCGCTCGCTCTCGATGGAGGGCCGCATGACGATCTGCAACATGTCGATCGAGGCCGGCGCCCGAGCCGGCATGGTGGCTCCGGATGCCACGACCTACGCCTATCTCGAAGGCCGCCCTCATGCGCCCACCGGCTCGGACTGGGCTGCCGCCGTCGACTACTGGAACACCCTCCCGACAGACGACGGCGCCGTGTTCGACGCCGAGGTGTTCATCGACGCCGACCAACTCGAGCCTTTCGTCACCTGGGGTACGAACCCCGGCCAGGGGGTCTCGTTGAGCGGCGCAGTGCCCGATCCAGAACAGTACGCCGACCACAACGACAGGGCTGCCGCCGAGCGTGCGCTGGAGTACATGGACCTCCAAGCGGGCACCCCGATGAAGGACATCCGGGTCGACGCGGTGTTCATGGGGTCGTGCACCAACAGTCGCATCGAAGACCTCAGGGCGTTCGCGTCGATCATCCGCGGCAAGACCAAAGCCGACGGTGTGCGGGTGATGGTCGTCCCCGGTTCGGCGCGGGTGCGGCTCGAGGCCGAAGCGGAGGGCATCGACAGGGTGGTCACCGACTTCGGCGCGGAGTGGCGGTTCGCCGGCTGCTCCATGTGCCTCGGCATGAACCCCGACCAGCTCGCCCCGGGCGAGCGGTGCGCGTCGACCTCCAACCGCAACTTCGAGGGAAGGCAGGGCAAGGGGGGCCGTACTCACCTCGTCTCACCGCTCGTGGCCGCCGCCACCGCCATCCGCGGCACGCTGTCGAGTCCGTGGGATCTCGACGCCTCGAGCGCAACCCTGTTGATCGAGCCCGTCGAGACCCCGTTGATCGAGTCTGTCGAGACTCCGTTGATCGAGCCTGTCGAGATCGGTGGCGGGGTCTCGGCAAGCTCGACCAGCGGGATGGGCTCGGGGACCGCGACCGACGGGGTGCGCGTGACGAGCGAGGCGGCCCACTGATGCAGAAGGTCGCCGTCATCACCGGCATCGCGGCGCCGCTCGAGCGCTCCAACGTCGACACCGATCAGATCATCCCCGCGCAGTTCCTGAAGCGCGTCACGAAGACCGGTTTCGAGGATGCCCTCTTCCACGGCTGGCGGCAGGACCCCGACTTCGTGCTGAACCGTCCGGAGTTCCAGGGCGCCCGCGTGCTGATCGCCGGACCGGACTTCGGAACCGGCTCCAGTCGCGAGCACGCGGTCTGGGCTCTGCGGGACTTCGGATTCGCCGCCGTACTGAGCCCTCGCTTCGGCGACATCTTCCGGGGCAACTCCGGAAAGCAGGGGCTCCTCGCCGGCGAGATCACCGAGCAGGATGCGGAGAGGTTCTGGGCGCTGATCGCCGCGGACCCCGGCATCGAGGCGACCGTCGACCTGGTGGAGCGCACGGCCACGATCGGGTCCGTGACGGTACCCTTCCAGGTCGACGAGTACACGCGATGGCGACTGCTCGAGGGGCTGGACGACATCGCCCTCACCCTCCGCGACGAACCGGCGATCAGCGCTTTCGAGCACTCGCGGGAGTCGTGGCGACCCCGCACCCTCCCCGTGAAAGATCGACCCCACCCCTAGGGTGGAGACCACCCAAGACAGTCAGTAGGTGAACACCATGAACCCTCTCGTCGACGCTGCCACAACGAAGCAGACCAGACCAGGAGACGCCCAGCTCACCGATGCCCAGAAGGCAGGAGCACGCGTCGGATTGAACTCCGACTCGATCGTGATCAACGGCGGCAAACCCCTCACCGGGAACATCCGGGTGCGGGGGGCCAAGAATCTCGCCACCAAGGCGATGGTCGCGGCCCTGCTCGGTGAGACCCCGAGCCTGCTGAAGGATGTCCCCGACATCAGCGACGTGCAGGTCGTGCGCGGTCTGCTCGAGGTGTACGGGGTCAAGGTCACCAGTGATGCGCCCGGCGACCTCCGCTTCGACACGAGCAAGGTCGAGAGCGCCCACTTCGCCGAGATCGACGCGCATGCCGGAGCGAGCCGCATCCCGATCCTGTTCTGCGGACCTCTGCTGCACCGGCTCGGCGAGGCGCGCATCCCCGATCTCGGCGGATGCCGCATCGGCGACCGCCCGATCGACTTCCACCTCGACGCGCTGCGCACATTCGGTGCGATCGTCGACAAGACCTTCGAGGGCATCAACCTGACCGCCCCGAACGGACTCGTCGGCGCTGACATCGAGCTGCCGTACCCGAGCGTCGGGGCGACCGAGCAGGTGCTCCTCACCGCAGTCAGAGCCACCGGAACCACCGAGCTCAAGAACGCCGCCATCGAGCCCGAGATCATGGATCTCATCGCGATCCTGCAGAAGATGGGTGCGATCATCTCGGTCGAGCCGAACCGCGTCATCCTCATCGAGGGTGTCGACAGACTGGACGGATACACCCACCGCGCGCTCTTCGACCGCAACGAGGTCGCGAGCTGGGCGTCCGCCGCCCTCGTCACCGGGGGGGACATCTTCGTCGAGGGCGCCAAGCAGTCCGAGATGATGACGTTCCTCAACGTGTTCCGCAAGGTGGGTGGGGCCTTCGACGTTCAGGAGACGGGCATCCGTTTCTGGCACCCGGGAGGCGACCTCACTCCGGTCACGATCGAGACCGATGTGCACCCGGGGTTCATGACCGACTGGCAGCAGCCACTGATCGTGGCGCTCACCCAGGCTCACGGAACCTCCACGGTGCACGAGACGGTGTACGAGAACAGGTTCGGGTTCACGGACGCGCTCAACGAGATGGGCGCCGACATCGTCGTGCACAAGTCGGGGCTGCCCGACCATCCGCGACGGGTCGCTCGCCGGGAGTTCGAGCAGGCCGCCGTGATCAACGGTCCGACCAAGCTGCGCGGCGCCAACATCTACGTGCCCGACCTCCGGGGCGGGTTCAGCCACCTCATCGCTGCGCTGAGCGCCGAGGGACAGTCGGTGATCAGCAATATGGGCATCATCAGCCGCGGCTACGAGCACATCATCGACAAGCTGGATGCACTCGGGGCCGACTTCGTCTACGAAGGCTGAGATGGCCGACGGTTCCGCCTCTTCGGCCGCGTCGCCGGCATCCGCGGGCTCGCCGGCATCCGCTCGTCGACGCGGTTCGGAGAAGACCCCGATCTTCAGGCTCCTCGCCGTGATCGCGCTACCCTTCATGACACTCGTCGCGAAGTACCGCATCCATGACGGCGACAAGATCCCCACCTCCGGCGCCTTCGTGCTCTCGCCCAACCACTACAGCGAGATCGACCCCCTCGTCATCGGTGTGGTGATGTGGAAGCTGAACCGGATGCCGCGTTTCCTCGCCAAGGGGTCGCTGTTCCGTGTGCCGGTGATCGGATGGCTGCTGCGGGCATCCGGTCAGATCCCCGTCGAGCGCACCGGCACCTCGCGCGGGAGCGACCCCCTGGCCGCGGCGAAGAAGATCGTCGACGACGGCTCGGCAGTCGTCATCTATCCCGAGGGCTCGCTCACCCGCGACCCCGATCTCTGGCCGATGCGCGGCAAGGCGGGGGCGGTGCGGATGGCGCTGCAGGCGGGCATCCCGATCATCCCAGCGGCCCACTGGGGCACCCAGCACCTCATGCCGCGCTACGGCAAGCGCATCAGGATGTTTCCGCGCTCGACCATCGACGTGAGGTTCGGCGACGCGGTCGACCTCAGCGACTTCCGCGACAGGCCGCTCGACGCGCAGACGACCGCCGCCGCGACCGCCAGGGTGATGGATGCCGTGACCGCCCTGCTCGAGCAGCTGCGCGGCGAGACGGCGCCGCCGGAACGGTGGGACCCGTCGAAGAACAACCAGAAGGAGACCGGCAGGTTTTGAGCCTCACGATGCCGATCCGGATTCCCAGGCCCGGCGCCCGCCGCATCGCGGTGCTCGGCGCCGGCAGTTGGGGCACCACCTTCGCCAAGGTGCTCGCCGACGGGGGAGCGGATGTCGCGCTCTGGGCCCGGCGGCCCGAGCTCGCCCGCGAGATCTCGCAGAGCAAGCGCAACAGCGACTACCTGCCCGGCGTCAACCTGCCGCGCGGGCTCTGGTCGAGCCCTCGCATCCCCGAGGTGCTGGATGGCGCCGAGCTCGTGTTCATCTCCGTGCCGAGCCAGTCGCTGCGCGAGAACCTGCTCATCGTGCGGGAGGCGATCCCGCGCGACGCCATCGTCGTGAGTCTGATGAAGGGTGTCGAGAAGGGCACGGGCATGCGGATGAGCGAGGTGATCCATGCTGAACTCGGGCTCGACGAGGAGCGGATCGCCGTGGCATCCGGACCCAACCTGGCCCTCGAGATCGCCCGCGAACAGCCCACCGCCGCGGTGGTGTCGTCGACAAGTCTCGAGACCGCGTCGACGGTCGCGGCGGCAGCGACCAACGCGTACTTCAGATCGTTCGTGAATACGGATGTCATCGGCACCGAGTTCGGCGGCGTGCTCAAGAACCTCATCGCGGTGGCGATCGGCATCGTCGACGGCGTCGGCTACGGCGAGAACACGAAGGCGTCGATCATCACCCGCGGGCTCGCCGAGATGACCGACTTCGCAGTCGCCTACGGTGCGCGCGCCGAGACCCTCGCCGGGCTCGCCGGTCTCGGTGACCTGATCGCGACCTGCGAGTCGCCGCTGTCGCGCAACAACACCGCGGGCAGGCTGCTCGGGCAGGGCTACAGCTTCACCGATGTTGTGGCGCAGATGAATCAGACGGCCGAGGGACTGTCGTCGGTCGGGCCCATCCTGACGCTCGCTGCGGCGCGCGGTGTGGTGATGCCCATCGTGTCGCAGGTCGAGCAGGTGCTCGCCGGTACGATGAACCCGCGCGACATCGCGCCGCACCTCACGACCGACAGCGACGAGCCTCAACCGGAGTCCTGAATGACGTCATCCTCAGGTCGCCCCGGCTCCGACTCGCGGTCGGCCGGCCGGCTCCGTGTCGCCGGTCGCCTCCGTGTCGCTCTCGTCTTCGGCGGCCGGTCGAGCGAGCACTCGGTGAGCTGCGCGACGGCGGGCGGGGTGCTCGCCGCTCTCGACAGGTCGCGGTACGACGTCGTGCCTATCGGCATCACCCGCGACGGCGCGTTCGTGCTCGAAGACGACGACCCGGCGAAGTTCGGGATGGACGGCGGGCTGCCGTCTATCGCCGACAACGGCACACGCATCCACTGGCCCGCCTCCTCGCTGTCCCGCGAGCTGACCGTCACGACGGACTCGGGCACGCGCTCCCTCGGCGACGTCGACGTGGTGTTCCCGATCCTGCACGGCCGATTCGGCGAAGACGGCACCGTGCAGGGCATGTTCGAGCTGCTCGGCCTGCCGTACGTCGGCGCCGGAGTGCTCGCGTCGTCGGTGGGCATGGACAAGCACTTCACCAAGACGGTGCTGCGGGCATCCGGAATCGCGGTGGCGCCCTGGGTGACCGTCGGTCGGAACGCATGGGCACGGAATCCGCAGCTTCCCATCGAGTCGCTCGGCGGCTGGCCTGTCTTCGTGAAACCGGCCCGTGCCGGGTCGAGCGTGGGGGTGTCGAAGGCGACGGATGAGGGGACCCTCGGCGCCGCGATCGATCTCGCCCTGCAGGAGGACACGAAAGCGCTCGTCGAGACAGCCCTCGTCGGCCGCGAGATCGAGTGTGCGGTGCTCGCCGGTCGCGACGGTGGCCCGCCGCGGGTGTCGGTCGCCGGTGAGATCATCACGGCCGGCGACGAGTTCTACGACTTCGAGAGCAAATACCTCGATCCGGATGCCGCGGCGCTCGTGTGCCCGGCCGACCTCACGCCCGAGCAGCTCGCCGAGATGCAATCCCTGGCCGCGCGGGCGTTCCTCGCCATCGACGGAACCGGTCTGGCCCGTGTCGACTTCTTCCTCACCGACGACGGATTCGTGGTCAACGAGGTCAACACGATGCCCGGCTTCACGCCGATCTCGATGTTCCCGAAGTGTTGGGTGGCGAGCGGTCTGAGTTACCCCGAGCTGCTCGACGAGCTCATCGCACTCGGGCTCGAGACCGCGCGCTGAGGTCCGCCGCGCCCCGTCGCCCCGATCTGACCTGTGCGCGGAGTAGGACTCGAGGTGCGCCGCGCCACCGCTGAACGCCGCAAGCCCGCGTGTCGGCGCGCGCCTCCTACTCGGTGCGCGCACCCCCAGTGGCGTCAGCCCCCGAGCACCGCGTCGTCGCCGGTCGTGAAGTCTTCCGGGTTCGTGCAGCCGCCCTCGGCGGGGAGGCTGCCGACCGCGTCCGCGAGGGCGTTGAGCGCGTTCGAGTCAGAGGTGTCGTGGTCGACCACGACGCGAGTGGCCGGATCGCGCCCGTAGGTGGTGAAGACCCCGACGTCGGGGTCGGTGTCATCCACGATCCAGTCCACGCCGTCGATGGTGATGCACCGCAGGGTGGTCGGCCCGGGAACCTCGACACCGCAGGTCAGCAGAACGAGAGCCGGGCTGCCCCAGGCACCGGTCGCCTGGGCGTCGGTGTCGCGCAGCGCGAGTTCGTCGATCGCATCGGGCAGTCGCACGCTGATCTCGGCGCAGTCCGGGTTGGCGGCGTCGGAGGCGGCGGTCATCGGCACAGCGGTCGTGCAGGCCGCGAGGGAGCCGATCACCACGGGGACGGATGCCACGGCGAGCGCTCTGCGGACCAGTGCAGGTCGGGCCGCGCGCGAAGAGGACATCACGCTCAGGATACCGTGTGTCAGGTGACGGACTCTGGGACTACGCACTCCGGGACGACGGGCGGACAGGGCGGACAGGGCGGCCAGGAGACGCCGAGGCACGACACCCTCGGCAGCCTCGGCGAGCTCGCCGCGCTGCAACGCATCTTCCCGAGGCTGCCCCACGCCACCGCCCAACTACTCGGCCCCGGGGATGATGCAGCCGTGCTCGCCGCCCCCGACGGCCGCTTCGTCGTCACCACCGACATGATGATCCACGGGCCCGACTTCAGGCTCGCCTGGTCGACCCCGCGCGACCTCGGCTGGAAGGCCGCCGCCACCAACCTCTCCGACATCGCGGCCATGGGCGCTGTGCCGACTGCCCTCGTCGTCGCCATCGCCGCTCCGCCCAGCACGCCGATCGCCCTCCTCGAGGGGATCGCCGACGGCCTCCGCGAGGCCTGCACCGCCCTCGCCCCGGGCTGCGGCGTCGTCGGTGGCGACCTCTCGAACTCGACCGTGCTCACCGTCGCCATCACCGCGTTCGGCGACCTCGAAGGGCGCGAGCCGGTCGTCCGCTCGGGGGCGAGGGTCGGCGACGTGATCGCCGTCTCCGGGCCGCTGGGCCTCGCGACGCAAGGCCTCGCCCTATTGTTCGAGCACGGCGTCGATGCGACCGGAGCGCCGGATGCCGCGGCGGCCGCCACGGCGAGGGCCGAGCATCCCGTTCCGATCGCCGCCCAACTCAGGCCATCTCCGCCGATCGCGGACGGCTCCGCCGCCGCCCTCGCCGGCGCCACCGCGATGCTCGACCTCAGCGATGGACTCGCCCTCGACGCCGCCCGCCTCGCGCGCGCGAGCGGTGTGCGTCTCGACTTCGCCGGTTCCGCGCTCGGGTCGGACCCGTCGCGCGCGCTCGCCGGCGGAGAGGACCACTCGCTGCTGGCGACATTTGCTGCGGGCACCGTGCTGCCCGGTGGGTTCCGCGCGGTCGGGGTCGTGCGCGCCGGCGAGGGGGTCTCGCTCGACGGCGAGCTGTGGCATCCGGCCGGCTGGGATCCCTACACGGGCTGGGACGGCGCGTCGGGCTGAGTGGACGCCGCGCTCACCCACCACAGCGTCGTGTCGCCGTAGTCCTTGCGGCGGTCCACCGCCATCACGGGGGGCAGCTCCGGCCGGGGCGCGCGTGAACTCCTCTCCACCACCACGATCGCGCCGGGGGAGAGCCGCGGGGCGAGGAGAGCGAGATCGCGCGCGAGTTCGGGTTCGGCGAGGTCGTAGGGCGGGTCGAGGAACGCGAGATCCCAGGTCGCCACCGTGGCAGTCAGAAACGTCTGAACGGCTCGACCGACCACCTCGACCGTCACCCCGCCCGAAGCCCGCCCGAGCAGCGTCGTCGCGTTCGCGCGACATGCGCTGAGCGCGCGCGGCCCGTTCTCCACGAGGGTCACGGATGTCGCGCCGCGACTCGCGGCCTCCAGCCCGAGCGCACCCGATCCGGCATAGAGGTCGATCACCCGCGCGCCTTCCAGCGCGTCGCGGGCATCCAGCGCCGAGAAGATCGCCTCGCGGACGCGGTCGCTGGTCGGGCGCGTTCCGGATGCCGGCACCGCGAGCACGAGGGACCCGGCGAAGCCGGCGATGATGCGCGTCACCTTCTCACGGTAGTGGTCGCGGATGTCAGGCCGCGGGCGGGCCCTTCGACAGGCTCAGGGACCCGATGGGCTCGGGGACCCGGGGCGTGGGCCCCTTCGACAGGCTCAGGGACCGGATGGGCTCGGGGACCGGTTGGGCTCGGGGACCCGGGGCGTGGGCCCCTTCGACAGGCTCAGGGACCCGATGGGCTCGGGGCCCCGGGCCCCGCCGACAGCGACCCCGTGAACACGATCCGGTTGCCGTCGGGGTCGGCGAGCGGGAGGATCCAGGCCGAGGTGGCGTCGGTCACATCGTCGTGCTCGATGCCCGCAGCATCCAGAGCCGCCACCCGACCGCTGAGATCCGACTCGTGCAACACGATCGTCGCCTGGCCCACGCGGTCGCCGTCCGCCCAGACCTGCACGCCGAACGAGCCGGTGAGATGCCATTCGAGAAGCCCGTCCATCGGGCGGGCGTCGGGCTCACGTCCGAACAGCCGGCCATACCAGGATTCCGCGCCCGCGAGGTCGCTGACGGCGAGCTGCGCGAGTAGTCGGGTGATCATCCGCAGCCTCCGATCGTGCCCCCACCACCGGAATACGCCCGGGTGCGCGCCGCGTCAAGACCGTGACGGGGTGACCTGTCGCAGATCGGACAGTAGCCCGCCAAGACGACGGCGCGCGCCCTGTAGGGACTCGACAACCGGTTCGACTCCGCGTGCACCATCCGAACACTATGGGCCCATGGCCGCCGTCGATCGTTCCCCCCGCCCGTCCTTCACCAAATCGCTCTTCCTCGGGCAGGTCGCATCGGAGCTCGTCATGCCGTACCCGACGATGGCCGACGACGAGCGAGCGAGGGTCGCGGCCCTCGCCGCGAGCGCTCGCGACTACCTGACCACCGTCTACGACCCCGCGAGAGCAGAGCGCGACGGCTGGGTCGGCGACGACACCGTCCGCGACCTCGGTGCTCTCGGCCTGCTCGGCCTGTTCGTCGATCCTCAGTACGGCGGTCAAGGGCTCAGTCAGTCCGGCTACTGCCGCGTCATGGAGGAGTTCGGGCGGGTGGACGGCGCTCTCGCCGTCGTGATGGGGGTGCACCAGTCGATCGGCACCAAGCCCATCCACCTGTTCGGCACCGACGAGCAGAAGGCCCGCTGGCTGCCCGATCTCGCCTCGGGCCGCAAGCTCGCAGCGTTCGCCCTCACCGAGCCGAACGTCGGGTCCGACGCCTACAACCTCGAGACGCGCGCCGAGCGGCAGTCCGACGGGTCGTTCATCGTCACGGGGGAGAAGCGCTGGATCGGCAACGGCGACCAGCACATCCTCACCGTCTTCGCCCGCTCCGACGAGGGGCACGTCGCCCTCGTCGTCGAGAAGGGGATGGAGGGGCTCAGCACCGGGCCACGCTTCGAGACCCTCGGCCTGAAGGCCAACCGCCTGCAGCGGGTGCATCTGAACGGCGTGCGCGTGCCCGCCGAGAACCTGCTCGGCGAGGTCGGAGACGGTTTCCGTATCGCGATGAACACGCTCAACAACGGCCGCATGTCGATGGGCACGTCGATCGCGGGTGGCATGAAACGCTTCCTCGACTACACGCTCGAGTACGGTGCGGCGCGTCAACAGTTCGGGCGACCTCTCCTCGACTTCGAACTCGTCGAGGAGAAGGCGGCCTGGATGACGGCGCAGATCTACGCCCTCGAATCCATGTCGTACCTCACCACGGGGCTCGTCGACCTCGGCGTCGCGGACTACTCCCTCGAATCGGCGATGACCAAGGTCGTCGCGAGCGACGTCGGCTGGAAGGCCCTGAACAAAGCCTTCCAGGTGCACGGCGGCACCGCGTACATGAACGACCACCCCCTCTCGAAAGCCCTGCGCGACTTCAGGATCTTCCCGATCTTCGAGGGCGCCAACGACGTCATGCGCGCCTTCGTGGCCCTCAACGGCATCAAGGCCCTCAGCGAGGAGTTGCCGGATGTCCGCTCCCTCTCGATCGGCGACCCCGCGAAAGCCATCGGGGTGCTCGCGCCCTACGTCTCCGGGCGCATCAATCGCGCCATCCGCCCCGGCAGGCTCGTGGGCGTGCATCCCTCCCTGGCGAAGCACAACGCGGCGGTGGGAGATCAGGCTTCGAGGCTGCGGGACGCCGCCGAGGCGGCGCTCCGGAAGCACGGCAAGAAGGTGCAGGAACGTCAGCTGATCCAGCGCAGACTCTCGGATGCCGCGTCCGGGATCTATGCGCAGACGGCGGTGATCGGGCGTGCATCCACAGCGCTCGCGCGCGATGGTGTGCAGGCGTCGGCGACCGAGAAGATCGTGGCCATCAACTTCGTGAAGAAGAGCCAGCGCGAGGTAGCACGGCAACTGAGATCGCTGGAGACCAACGACGACTCGTATGTGGGGCGCATCGGCGGGGCCGTGCGCGAGGCCGGCGGCTACGGGTTCAGGCTGTAGCTCGGTCCCTGTCACACTGCCGACGGGTGGCTGAGCCCAGCGGGTCGCGGAGCCCAGCGGGTCGCTGAGCCCTGCGGGTCGCTGAGCCCTGCGGGTCGCGGAGCCCTGCGGGTCGCGGAGCCCGACGGGTCGCTGAGCCTGTCGAAGCGCTGCCTGCCTTGGCGCTGCCGTGACTGGGCACGGTCCCTTCGACAGGCTCAGGGACCCGGGTTGGCCTCCGGTCGCCGGCATTCCCGTTGGTCGAGCAGCGGGCGATCTCGGCGAGCTCGATCAACGGGATACGCGGCATTCCCGTTGGTCGAGCAGCGCGCGAGCGCAGCGAGCTCGCGTCGCCGAGACCGCGCGGACGACACCCACCCGGGCTAGCGTGTGAGGCATGGCTCCCGATTTCCGACGACCGTTCCAGGGCATGCGTCGCCGCCCGCCCGTCGTCGAGGCGCCCGCGGCAGCCCAGCATCCCTCCGACGACCGCCGTGCGAGCGTCGTCAACAACGCGATCTACCTCGACGGATGCCGCGTCGCCACCCCGCACACACTCGGGGAGACGTATTTCGAGCTCGCGCGACATCCGAAAGCCATGGCCTGGATCGGTCTCTACCGACCCGGCGACGCCGAGCTTGACTCGATCACGGCGCAGTTCGACCTGCACGAGCTCGCCATCGAGGACGCCATCAACGCACACCAGCGTCCGAAGATCGAGCGTTACGACGAGACCCTCTTCGTGGTGCTCCGAGCCGCCCGCTACCTCGACGACAGGGAGGAGGTCGAGTTCGGCGAGCTGCACCTCTTCATCGGCCCGGATTTCGTCATCACGTTGCGACACGCCGAATCGCCCGACCTCTCGGTGGTGCGCTCGCGTCTCGAGTCGACCCCCGAGCTGCTGGCCCTCGGCACGGAGGCGGTGCTGTACGCCATCCTCGACGCGGTCGTCGACGGGTACGCACCGGTGCTCGCCGGACTCGAGAACGACATCGACGAGATCGAGCAGCAGGTGTTCGACGGCGACCCGGCGGTGTCGAGGCGCATCTACGAGCTCTCGCGCGAGGTGAGCGACTTCCAGCGGGCCGCGCAACCGCTCGTCGGTATGGTGCAGCAGATCTCGCACGGCTTCGAGAAGTACGGAGTGGATGTCGGCCTCCAGCAGTATCTGCGCGACGTCGCCGATCACGTGACCGTCGTGGTCGACCGCATCGAGGAGTTCAGGCAGGTGCTGCGCGACATCCTCACCGTCAACGCGACCCTCGTCGCCCAGCGGCAGAACGACGAGATGCGCGAGGTGGGCATCGCGAGCAACCGGCAGGCGGAGGAGGCACGCAAGATATCGGCGTGGGCCGCCATCCTGTTCGCTCCTTCGCTGATCGGATCGATCTACGGTATGAACTTCCGTTTCATGCCCGAACTGGACTGGTTCTTCGGCTACCCCTTCGCGATCCTGCTCATGGTCGGCATCAGCGGCACCCTGTTCGCGGTGTTCCGCGCGAGGAAGTGGCTCTAGCGTGTGCTCGGCTGCGTTGAGACCTGAGAAGTGGCCCTTCTCATTGGCTTCTCGCGAGCCACGACTCAGGTTTCGGTGACAGGCGCGCACGAGGGGGCGGGGGACTGGCG
>JBEANR010000106.1:0-10464 GCA_041165365.1 Actinomycetota bacterium
GGCAGGCGGGGTCTCGGCAGGCTCGACCAGCGGGGTGGCCTTCCGCTGATCGAGCTTGCCGAGATCCACGGTGCTCATCGCCGCAGCTCCAGGGTGCAGCACTTCACTCCGCCGCCGCCGAGCAGCAGCTCGGAGAGGTCGACGCCGATCGGGTTGTAGCCGCGGTCGCGCAGCTGGCGCTCGAAGTCCTTGGCGCGCGAGGCGATGACCACGTTGTAGCCGTCGGAGTAGGAATTCAGGCCGAGCACCGCGGCATCCTCCTCGGTCGCGAGAATCGCGTCGGGAAACAGCTCGAGCAGCTTCGCGTTGCCGGCCTCGTCGAAGGCCGACGGCAGGAACGCGATGTTGGAGTCGTCGAGCACGGCGATGGCGGTGTCGAGGTGGTAGAAGCTCGGGTTGACGAGGTTGAGGGTGACGACCTCGCGGCCGTAGATGCCCGCGATCTCCTCGTGGCTGTTGGAGGCGCTGCGGAAGCCGGTGCCGGCGAGGATGACGTCGCCGACGAGCAGGAAGTCCCCTTCGCCCTCGTTGACGTTCGCGGGCTCGCGCACGTCGAAACCGTTGTCACGGAACCAGTGCATGTACGCGGGGCCCTCGGGCTGGCGCTCGGCGTAGGTGAAGCTCGCGCCGTAGGCGATGTTGTCGATGACGAAGCCGCCGTTGGCCGCGTAGACCATGTCGGGCAGGCCGTCGATCGGGTCGACGAGGTGCACGTCGAAGCCGAGGTCGAGGTAGGTCTGGTACAGCACCTCCCATTGGCGCACCGCGAGTGAGGTGTCGGTGGGCAGCTGCGGATCCATCCACGGGTTGATGCGATACACGACGGTAAAGAAGTCGGGACGGCACATCAGCACGGTGCGCTTGGTCGCGACGCGTGTGGCGGTGGGCTGCTGGGTGGCGGTGGGGCTCGTGGTCGTGGACACTGTGGTCTCCTTCTGGATTGCGATCTGCAACGCGGATGCCTCGGCCTTCGGCCAGGGGGTCTCGCGGACACTGTCTCAGCTGATCGGCGGTGCTCGGTGGTACAGGCATCGGATCGGTCGATCCCAGTCTGGCACGCACGCAACCGAATCTTTCTGCGTCGACGCGCACGTAATCGGCGGCGTCACCCCCTGAGGCACAACGAAACGCCGTAGGGTCTCGGCATGGACAGTCTCGACTACGGCATCATCGACCTCCTCCGCCAGAACTCGCGTGCCGGGTACGGCGACATCGGCGAAGTGGTGGGGCTGTCGGCGTCGGCGGTGAAGCGTCGGGTCGACAGGCTGGTGGCGGATCGGGTCATCCGCGGGTTCACGATCCACGTCGATCCCGCTGTCGAAGGGCTCGCCACCGAGGCCTATGTCGAGTTGTTCTGTCGGGGCACCGTCGCGCCAGACGAACTGCGGCGCATCCTGTCGGGAGTCCCCGAGGTGGTGGATGCCGGCACCGTCACAGGCTCTGCGGATGCCATCGTGCACATGCGCTCGCGTGACATCCCCTCGCTGGAGCTCGCGCTGGAGAAGGTGCGGATCGCGCCGAACGTCGACCACACGCGCAGCGCGATCGTGCTGTCGAAGCTCATCCACCGCCGGCCGGAGTAGGGCCGGCCTACCTTTTCGCGACGTCGAGTGGCACACCGAACCCTTCACGTTGCCCGAGCAGTTCGTCGATGATCTCCTTCTGATCATCACTCGCGTAGGTGACCTGGATGAGAGCCAGATCGGAATCGCCTGGGCATGGGGTACTCACACCAACGCGGACATCGGTACCTGCGGCCTTGATCGCTCGTACGAGCTCGGGTTTCGATTCGAGCGCATCCCTGGCCTGGTCGGCACTGGGAAGCGATTCACAAGGCGGAATCACAGTCGAGGAACCAGAGAACCCGCCGAAGATAATGAAGATAGCAAGCGCACCCCCGATCATCACGGCGATTGCGCTTGCAAGAATTACACGACTCGATCGTGGCGTCCTCCGTCGCGACTCAGTCATCAGCCCTCCTCTTTCACTGCTTGCGACATAGGGACGACTTCCCTCGTCATCATCTCGTGACGCACATCGCACGCCTCAATCATCTCGTCGTCGTGGCTGGCGACGATCACCGTCGCCCCTCCACGCGCAAAATCAGCGAAAAGCTCCACAACGGCATGCCGGTTTGCCGCGTCGAGCGATGCGGTCGGCTCGTCCACAAAAAGCACGGACGCTTCTCGGTAGATCGCTCTCGCCAGCGACAGTCGCTGCTTCTCACCGCCGCTGAGATGACTGGCGGGCTCATCGCGTCGAGCAGCCAGCCCCGTCGCGTGGAGAGATGAAGTCAAGCGCGCATTCGCGTCTCGACGACGCGGGGTCTGTGAACTCATCGTCACATTGAAGGCGACGGACTCGTCATCGATGACACCATAATCCTGGAGCACGAAAGCCGCATGATCACGCCAGAACCTACGCCGCCTGCCAGCACTATGTCGAGTGACGTCGACTCCTCCCGCCACGACCGTCCCTCCTGCTACCGGCACCAGTAGGCCAAGGGCGTGAAGCAATGTGGTCTTTCCTGATCCGCTCGGACCTGTGAGTGCAGTCATCTTTCCCGGCGCGCAGAGAACCGACTCACCTTCGAGGATCGGTCTCCCCTCAATCGTCACGACAATGTCTCGTCCTTCAATCAGCATGTGGTCTCTTCCTGTCATAGCATGCGTCGTGCGACTCGGTCGAAAATGAGCGGTGCCGCGATGCGGTGACTGAGATAGATCGCTACGAGGCTGATCGCCGCGACGCCGAGGGTCACCACACGTGTTTCGGCAGGTTGTGCAGCGGTCACCAGCAGCCCAATCGCTGCGCCGACAATCATGTCTCGCATTGATCGAGACTTGATCGTCGCTCCCCAGCTCGCGCCGCTCAGGCGAAGTGGAAAGTCCCTTCTAGCATTCAGAAGGCCACCAACCATCGCGTTCACCGCAGCTGCCACGATGAATGCCAGAGCGAGGGCAATCAGCGAGACTGCGAGGAGTTGAGCAAGATAGGTGGCGAACTGGCCCTCGAGGATTCCCTGCTCTGCGGCATAGATTGGACGCAGAGATCCTTCGATTCCCAACGCAGCAATGCCGTCCGGGTCGAGCCCTTCTGACCGTAGTGATGCTCTCGTGGCATCCGCGCCAGAGAGGACGATGTTTCCGCTGGACGCGAGACTGACGACATTGTGCGGATCGAAAATACTTGCGATGCTCGGAACCTCCAGTACCAGAACGTCAGTGAGAAACGCGAGCTGACTCCCACCGCCAGCAAGAACCGGGTATTCCACGCCGGCTGCGGGCGCGAAGGCTGAAATCGAGTCGACAGTCTCTTCGACCGAGCCTGGCACACCCCTCCAGACCTCAAATGAGGGCCCGAATTCCCTCATTACCAATTCCCGTACCTCGGCTGACTTCACCGGATCGAGGGCAGTGGAAGCCGACGATCCGGCGATGAGCGCAATCCAGTCGGCGTTGACCAAAGCAACGGCCGAGTACCTGCCGAAGTCGCCCTGCCATTCATCTTCGGTCACCGTGAACGACAAAGCCGATGCGCCCTCCTTCTCCGCGGAACTAACCACACGGGCGACCTGTGGGGCAACGAGGTCGAGGCTCTCCTCGGTCATACCGAAGGCGAGCTGCACTTGATCGGAGAGTTGGTTCCACGCTTCAAGTTGCCGCGCCGTCCGCGCTGCGTTATCAGCCGCCGCCCATGCCGGCGCTGCGAACGCGATGAGGGCTATCAGCGTGACCGCCTGAGTGACTTGTGCCACTCCTCGAAGACTGGCTATTGCAGGACGACGCTTAGCGAAAACATCAGCGGTGGGCCATGAGGCCCACGACATGATGAGGGCCGCGACGATGGTCACGCCGAGTGTCATGCCTTGGAAGACTCCCACGATAGCGATGAAAGACGGGACGAAAATCCACCCTCTGATCAATCCCGCTAAAACGGCACTCACTGCCGATACCCCCGCAGCGCTCGCGAAGAGCAGAAACACGAACTTGCCGAGATCCTGACCTTGGATGCGCCAAGGTGGAGCTCCCGCCAACACTCGGAGCGCTCGGGATCTTGCTTTGACCGCGAGCCAGAAGACGATCATCGCCACGATCAACGCGCTTGCTGAGATCACCGGTGCGCTGAACCCCGGCTCCTGTGAGAGGAAGAGAATGCTCGCCAATGGAGTCGCGTCGGTGCGCTCGACCATCACTCCTTGGGCGGTGAGTTTCGCGATCGCCAGGTTCAAACCATCGGAGTCATCGACGAGGTAGCTGCCGTCGACCGACGAATCCGCTATCCGATCGACGCCGACGACGCGCGAGGGTGCGGCAGCACCGAACCACGCCACCTCGGTGGATCGTTGTGTCGCGATCGGATCACTGAGCATGACGAAGACCTGAGCCCCCGTGTCGTCGAGGTCCGGAAGTCGCTTCACAAGTCCGAGGCCGTAGTTGCTGTCCAGTCGCCTGAGCTCGGTTTGCGATTGGATTTCATCGAGCGACGATTGACTGAAATCGACTGTGATCTCACTCGACACGCCAAGCGCCTGTGGGTACTGGCGATCATAGAAATCCATCACGACAGAGCCGAGGAATGCCAGAAGTGCATATAAAGCTAGTGCAACTCCGACAACCACCTTCGTATGCATGTCCCTCCCGACACTCGATGAAACGACACGCCCAAGAGTTACCGCGGCTCGCCCAGGGCAGAGCCGCGGCAACAGATGCTACTCAGCAGACGCGGTAGTAATAGTTCGCGTCGAGGTTGGGATAGTTGATCGTGCCGATCTCAGCGATGGACTTCTTCCCTGAAGCCGTATCCACACTACGAGCTGTGCTTACGATCGATCCCCCGTCGAGCTTTTGCACGGTCGTCCCATGACACGCACTCACGGTGTAGTAGGAGCGTAGAGCCGAGTTTGAGAATCCGTACTGCCAGGTCCCACCCTGTGTCGGGTATTGAGTTTTCAACCCCACCGACTCCCAAGCGCTTGCTGAGAGCATGGGGCCGGCGAGCGTCATCGCTGCTGCCATCGTCACCGCTACCAGCGGCTTTGCTATTTTCTTCACGACGTGACTCCGATCTTTTCCGTTACCGCCACACGGGGCAGTCGAATTGAGAGGTAGACGCGTCTGTGAACGCCGTGTTCATTCAACCCACATCTTGACCCGGGGGGAGTGAGCTCACAAGTCGGCACTATGGGGGACTCGGGGCGGCTTTCAGGTCGAACTGATGTCGCGGGGCGCGGCTCTCAACCAACCTCAACGAAACCGCGCCATCTTCCGTTAACTCTCAGCCCGTAGAACCGGTCCATGGACGCGATCACCGATGCCGCGCTCGCGGTCGCCGGATCACCGTGGGTGTACCTGCTGGTTTTCGTGCTCACGGTGCTCGACGCCTTCCTGGTCGTGGTGCCGAGCGAGACCGTGGTCGTGGCCCTGGGAGCCCTCGCCCAGCAGGAGGGGCAGCCGGGTCTCCTACCACTCGCCGCCGTCGCGGCGGTCGCCGCGGTACTCGGCGACAGCCTCACGTTCGGGGTCGGCAGGCTCGTGCGCGGGCGGCCAGGTGCCGGTCGGACTTCTCCCCGGTGGATGCTGCGGCCCCGCGTCATCCGTGCCGTCCGCTGGGCGACGACGGCGCTCGACCGAAGAGCGGCACTCGTACTGCTGACCGCCCGGTTCGTGCCCTTCGGTCGGATCGCGGTGAACCTCACCGCGGGGGCGACGGGCTTCCGCTACCCGCGATTTCTGGCGCTGACAAGCATCGCCGGGGTGTGCTGGGCGCTGTACAACGTGGGCGTCGGCGCGTTCTTCGGGGCGGTCTTCGCCGGCCAACCCGTGTTGGCCGTGGCCGTGTCGATCGTGGTGGCGATCGGGCTCGGCGTCGCCGTCGATCAGGGGAGCGCAGCCGTCACCCGACGGCGGGCGCGGCGCGAGGCTACCGTGCCAGAGTGAAGTGAGGTTAGGCTTACCTCACGATGAATGATTCCGCGCTCGTAGAGAGAACAGTGCCCGCCTTCGCTCTGCAGAGCGTGACCGTGCGGCGCATCATCGACCTGTCGCCCACCTTCCGTCGGGTGGTGTTCACCGGCGATGACGTTCGACACATCGCCGACAACAGATTCGACCAGCGCATCAAGCTCATGTTCGCCCGGCCCGGGCGCGAGGCGTTCCTGCCCGAGACCGACGACTGGTACGCGGCATGGCGCGGGCTTGATGAGCAGGCGCGCCCCGTCATCCGCACCTACACGATCCGAGAGGTGCGGGCCGAGGCCTGCGAATTCGACGTCGACATCGCGTTGCACGGACGCATCGGCCCCGCCTCGGCCTGGGCGATCGACGCCGTCGTCGGTGACGAGATCGTGGTCTGCGTGCCGGATCGCCGTTGCCTCACCGCTCAGGGCGGCATCGACTGGCGTGCCCCCACTCATACTGAGCGACTGCTACTCGTGGGCGACGAGACCGCCCTGCCCGCCATCGCCGGCATTCTCGAGATGCTCCCCGCCACGGCGCGCGGCATCGTCGTCGTCGAGGTTCCGGATGCCGCGGACGCCGCCATCCTCGGCGCCCGCCCTGAGGGCATCGAGCTCAGGGTGCTGGCTCGCGCGTCTCGCCCGATCGGTTCGCTGTTGGATGCCGCGGCGCGCGCCGCCGCTGAGGAACTCGTCTCCGGGCGCTCGATGCCGCCCCTCCCTGTCGACGACGTCGACATCGAGCGCGGGCTGCTGTGGGAGGTACCGGATCCCTCGAGCGACGGCGCCGCCCTCTACGCCTGGCTGGCCGGAGAGGCAGGGGTCCTCAAGGCCCTGCGCCGCCACCTCGTCGGCACCCTCGGCATCGACCGCGGCGCCGTGGCGTTCATGGGGTACTGGCGAGAGGGCCGCGCGGACGCCGCCTGAGCACGGAACCCGAACCGCCGAGACCCGAGTCATGGCCCGTATGTGACCCTCGGATGGCGCCACAACTCCACGTTCGCGGAGCCCCGCTACGACTGCGCCCGTCCAGTTGAGGATTCCCGCTCCAAATCTCGACTTTTGGGGCGTTCTCCCTCATCTCGGTGCGCTCGACTCGCGGGGTCCGGGTCGGCGACGTGGCGTAAAGGGCCTGGCGCACTGAAGAACAGCACTCACCGCCGGCGGTACACGTCAGCGCGGTGATCGACGTGGACCACGAGCACGACAAGGCGCTCGTCCATGATCTCGTAGATGATGCGGTACGGTCCTCGACGCGCACCCCATAGCCCTTCGAGCTCGCGCAGAAGGGGTTTGCCGACCCTCCGAGGGTGACGGGCGAGGTCGCCGTAGATGAACTCGATGATCGCTGAGACGATCCGCGGTGGAACCTCTCCTAGATCGCGCCGAGCAGTGCCTGCGAGCTCGACGGTGTAGTGGTCGCCCGCCGGATCGCTCACCGGCTCGATCGACCCGGGACCCGGAACTCCGCGCGGATATCGTCTTCGGTGAACGTGTTCCGCTGGTCGAAATCGCGCCGCGCCTGGGTGACGTCAGTAACAGTTCCGGGCCGCGACAGCCAGAAGAGGGTCTCCTGGAGCGACTCCCATTCGTCGGCGCCGACGAGCATCGCCGCAGGAGATCCGTTCTTCGTGATCATCACCTGTTCGTGAGTCAGCGATACCGCGTCAACGAACTCGTTGAGTCTGTCTTTGACCTTGGAGATGGGCAGCGTTTGCATAGAACAATGTTAGGCCGCAATTCCGGCCTGGGCCAGGCCTACGGGAGAAGAGGCGTCCCGGTGCGCAGAATTGGACCGGAGGCGTCGGGCCCCCGCTTTCGGGGGGTCAAGGATGTTCTCACGTCGTCTGTCCGTTGTCTGCATTGCGACCATCATGGCCGTAGGAATCACCGGCACCGTGGCTGCACCGGCGTCCGCGGTGCCGGCAGCACTACGGTTCGCCGCCCTGCCAGCTCAGGCTGCTTCGTTCACACCTCCGGCCGGTGCGGTTGGGAGTGCCGCTCCTGAGTCCGATCCACCCGCGACTCCGTGGCAGCCGCAGCCCGACACCCGCCTGCAGCCCGCACCCGGCTCCGCGGGTCGAGCCCCGGCCGGTACGCCAGTCGGAGCCCCTGGACTCGGCTCCTTGCCGTACTTCTCTTTCGAGAAGGTCGAGTTAACAACCAACACCGTCGCCCAGGTCAACATCGCCAACGGCAACATACTGATCACCTCGAGTGACGGTGTGCTCAACGGTCCCGGGCTGGCGTTGCGCTCCGACCGTTTCTACAACGGGCTCTCTACGCTCGATGGCTCGTTCGGCGGAGGATGGTCGAGCGGCCTCTCGCAGATCGACATCGGGTTGAAGATCGCCTCGGGCGTCCCAACGCTCTACGGTCCGAACGGATTCCGCGCGACTTTCACGGCCTCGGGCTCCACTTACACTCCCCCGCCCGGTCTGAACGCGACGCTCACGGTCGGCGATGGCGGCAACGAGGCTTATCTCCTCACCTACAACAAGACCGGTGAGCGATTCACCTTCAACAGCGCGGGCTGGATCACCTCCGACAAGGATCGCAACGGTGTTGGCAACACCTACACGTACAACGGGTCCGGTCAGATCACCCAGATCGTCTCCGCCGCTGGTCGCACGTACACGCTGACGTGGGCCTCTCCAACGTCGAGCCTGATCTCGTCGATCACCGACTCCGCCGGTCGCGCGGTGACATACGCGCGAAACGCCGCAGGGCAACTCAGAAGGGTGGACGCCCCGGAGGGCCGCTGGGAAGAGTACGACTACAACACCGACGGCCTGCTCGTTCAGGCTCGTTTCGTCGGCACCGGAACTGTTGCTTCGAAGGTCGACTTCGTCTACTCGGGCTTCGGCGGAAACAGCCGCATCGCAGAAATCAAGATCGGAACAGTCGGTTCATCCAGCTACCTGAGCACGAACGGCTTCATTTACGGCTCCGGGCAGACGACCGTCATCGACCCTCGCGGAGGTCAGTCCGTGCACACGTGGGACACCTCCGGGCGGATCACGTCGGTCAAAGATCAACTGAACCGCACCAGGTCGCAGACATGGACCCCCAACAGTGACGTCCAGACCTCGACGGATGCCCTCGCCTCGGGGTCGACGCCGGGAAACATCACCACGACTACCTACGACGCGCTCAACAACGCCACCGGCACCACCCTCCCAACCGGTGCCGCGGCCAGCGCGCAGTATGCGACTGGAACGAACTGCCCGGGCACCGGGGGCACCACGTTCCAGCCGAAGTGTTCGCGAGATGCGGCTGGTGCTGGCAAGAAGTTCGACTATGACACCGCGGGGAACCTACTGCGCGTGACCGACACTACGAGCGGCGGCACCGGGGCCGTTCCGCAGCAGTACACCTATCAGGGCACGGCTGGTGTCACATGCGGCGGCCGCGCCGGACAGGTGTGTTCGGCGACCGATGGTCGTGGAATCACCACCTCGTACACCTATGACGCGGCAGGCAATCTGACCCTGGTCAACGCCCCCGCTCCACAGGGAGACACGTCGTACGCCTACGACTCACTCGCGAGGGTGACCTCGGTGACCGACCCGAACGGCAAGACCACAGGGTTCACCTACAACGCACGCGACGAGATCGTCACGACCACCTACGCCGGTGTCGGCACGGTCACCACAGCCTGGTTCGCGAACGGGTTGAGAAAGTCCGACACCGACAGTGTGGCCGGCACGAAGACCTACTCCTACGACGCGCTCGGGAGACTCACCAACGAGGTCGGGCCGGGGTCAGCCGGCGAGGCGTATGAGTACGATCAGGCGGGCAACATCCGCAAGTACACCGATGGGGCGGGCCTGGTGGGTTACCAGTACAACGCCGCGGGTCAGTTGGCTGAGTCGATCGAGCCCGGTGGGGGCTGCCCACCATCGATGTCCACACCGCCCAACGCCGACTCAGGATGCATCCGTTACGAGTACGACGGCAACGGTGTCGAAGTGAGGCGCGTCTTCCCCGGAGGCGCCACCGTGGCGACCACCGTCGACACCTCAGGGCGCCCGACCCGGATCACCGCGAAGAACGGCGCGGCGACAGTCGTCGCGGATATCGGCTACTCGTACACGGCAGCTGGTGCCACCGGCCCGGCCGCCGACCGCTCGTCGATTCAGTCCCGCGTCAGCTTCGCGGAGCCGAGCATCCCGGCCGGAGCCGTCACCAGCTACAGCTACGACTCGCTCAACAGGTTGACCGCTGCGGTGGAAAAGAACGGTGCAGCGACGAACGCGTCGTGGGGGTACAGCTTCGACGCGGCAGGCAACCGCACCCAACAGGTGCGGGCGGGTAACACCGGTGCGGCCGCTGGAACCATCGGATACACCTACAACGGCTCGAACTGGCTGACCAACACCACCGCCGACACGACAGCGTGGACCTACGATGCGGCGGGCAACCAGACGAAGAACGGTGTCACCGGTCAGACTGCGGCGTACAACGCGCGGGGTGCGGTGACCGCGGTGGGTTCCACCACCTACACC
>JBEANR010000107.1:0-4125 GCA_041165365.1 Actinomycetota bacterium
CTGAGCTCGTCGAAGGGCCCACCACGGGTCCCTGAGCGTGTCGAAGGGCCCCGCCCCCCGGGTCCCTGAGCGTGTCGAACGGCTGCCGCTTCGACAGGCTCAGCGACCCGCCCTCCGCTCAGCGACCCGCCCATTCCCGGGTCCCTGAGCGTGTCGAAGGGCCCCGCCCATCCGCTCAGCGCGTGGTGATCTTCGAGAACTTGCGGATCGACAGCGGCACGAAGATCACGAGCAGAACGGAGATCCCGATGAGACAGGTGAGCACCGGATTCTGGATCAACCACGACCCGGAGGTCACCGGCGGCGTATTACCGAACAACTCCCGCGCGGCCTGCACGAGGGCCGACACCGGGTTGTACTCCGCGAAGATGCGCAGCGGAGTCGGGAGCGAATCCGCGCGCACGAACGCGTTCGAGATGAACGTGATCGGAAAGAGCACGAGGAACGAGACGTTGTTGATGACCTCGGGGCTGCGCACGCTCATGCCCAGGTACGCCATCACCCAGGAGAACGCGTAGGAGAACAGCAGGAGCAGAGCCACCGCGGCGATGGCTTCGAGCGGTGACGAGCGCACGCGCCATCCGACGATCAGTCCGGTTCCGATCATCACGACCATCGAGATGCCGTTGATGAGGAGGTCGCCGTTCGTGCGCCCGATCAGCACCGCCGACGGGCTCATCGGCAGGGTGCGGAACCTGTCGATGATGCCCTCCTTCAGATCCTGCGCCATCGCCGACCCCGAATAGGTCGACCCGAACACCACGGTCTGGGCGAAGATGCCCGCCATGATGAACTCCTGATACGTGCTGCCGGGGATCTCGATGCTGCCCGCGTAGACGTAGCTGAACAGCAGCACGAACATGATCGGCTGCAGCGTCGTGAACACGAGGATGTCGGGCACCCGCTTGATCTTCACGAGGTTGCGGCGCGTGGTGATCCAGCCGTCGCTCAGCCAGGTGGCCAGAGTTGGGCGGGTGCTCGGGCGGTTGCCCGGGGTGGTGCGGATCGCGGTCGCCGTGGTCATGAGACCTTCTCCTTCTTCGTGCGCTTGGCCTTCGGGCCGGTGTCATCCGTCTCCTCTGCGGCCACGTGGCCGGTGAGCTTGAGGAAGACGTCGTCGAGCGTGGGGCGCCTCATGCCCGCATCGAACAGTCGGATGCCGCCGGCGTCGAGTTCCGCGAGGATCCTCTGCAGCGCGGCCGGACCGTCCTTCACCGCGACGGCGAGAGATCGCCCGTCGGAGGAGGTCGTGGGTTCCGAGTTGCCGTGGCGCCCGAGGATGTCGGTCACGACGCGTCCGTCGTCGGGGGAGACGAGGTTGAGTTCGACCCGCTGGCCGCCGATGGACGCCTTCAACTCGTCGGACGTGCCCTCGGCGATGACCGTGCCGCCGTCGATGACCGAGATCTTGTCGGCGAGCTGATCGGCCTCCTCGAGGTACTGCGTGGTGAGCAGCACGGTGGTGCCCTCGCCGACGAGGGTGGTGATGACGTCCCACATGCCGAGCCTGCTTCGTGGGTCGAGTCCGGTGGTCGGCTCGTCGAGGAAGAGCACCTTCGGGCGGGTGACGAGGGCTCCTGCGAGGTCGATGCGCCGCCTCATCCCTCCGGAGAATCCCTTGACGACCCGGTTCTGGGCCTCATCGAGGTCGAACTGTTTGATGAGCTCCTTCGCCCGCGCTCGAGCCTGACGGGCGCCCAAGTGGTAGAGACGGCCGACCATCTCGAGGTTCTCGAAGCCGGTGAGGTTCTCGTCGACGGCGGCGTACTGGCCGGAGACCCCGATGATCGGACGGATGCGGTCGGGGTCGCTGAGCACATCGATACCGTCGACCGTCGCCGTGCCCGAGTCGGGCACGATCAGAGTGGTGAGCACCTTCACCGTGGTGGTCTTGCCAGCACCGTTCGGGCCGAGCAGAGCCTGCACGGTGCCCTGCGGCACGTCGATGCTGAGACCGTCGAGCGCGCGCACCACGCCGGCACCCTTCGGGCGGTAGGTCTTCACGAGGTTACGAGCTTCGATGAACGCCATGGGCGCATGCTAGCGAAGACCGGTGACAACGGAGAATCGGTCCTCACCGACCGGAGGTGTGGGCTCAGGGCCGCATCTTCGCCCGACTGAAGGCGTCGACCACCGACGTGTCGCCGGAGACCGTCACTCTCGGGTCGTCGCTCCGGTAGCGGTTCCAGGCGAACAGCGCCAAGGCCCCCGCGGAGCCGGAGACGGATGCCGAGGCATCCGTGCTCCCGCCGGGCTCCGGTGGTCGAACGCACACCGCAGTGCACCCCGCGGATGGCCCGAGGTCGGTTCACAACTCAGGCTGATTGGGCGCGGGGTGGAGGGCGATGGCGTGGATCCTGCGCAGTGCGGGAGCAGGGCGCCCTGCAGACTGAGTCGTGAACGACGACGCAGCCCACCCATAGGCTGGAGACCGATGGACGGCGACGGTAGGGCGACCAGAGGCGCGAGGCTCGCGCGCGGCTCCGCCGCGGCCGTGCTCGCCACCCTGATCGCGGCCTGCTCGCATGCTCTCGGGGGCGGCGCGTTCCCCGCGGCCCCCCTCCTCCTCGCCGGGCTCCTCGCCGCAGTGATCGGCTGCACCACGCTCGCTGGGCGCTCGGTGTCCCTGCCGCGGTTGTTGCCGGCCGTCGGACTCTCGCAATCGCTCTTCCACGTTCTGTTCGCGACCGCGCCGGCCGCAGGCGCAACCCTGCCGCCGACCGTGCCGCACCACGCGACCGCACCCGCCGCACACCTCATCGGCTCCGCAATGACCGTCGACGCGGCATCCGCTCACGCTCACGCCGACACGTCGATGCTCGTGGCGCACGTCATCGCGGCACTTCTGACCGCGATCGCCCTAAGATTCGGCGAGGCCGCCTTCTGGGGACTCTTCGACAGCCTTCGGCTCGCCCTCGCGTCGCTCCTGAGTTGCAGGGCTGTGCCCCTTGTGCAGGAGCGCCGACCGACCCGCCCGATCCTGGTCGAGGCGGTGCACCTGCTGGTTGCCGCGCGGTTCCTCGTGGCGACCCCCCGACGCGGACCGCCGGCCGCACTGCGCGCCGCCTGAACCGGACCCGCCCGCGCGGCGTCCGTCGTTCGGCGCATCCTCGACCACGGGCTCAGCCCGCATCCAACTCCCCGATTGCCGCTGTCGCGACGACCGTCGCCTGCGGCCTCCGACCGTTCACGAAGGACGACCATGTCTACGAAACGCTCTCTCTTCACCCCCGGGCTCGCCATCGCCGGGGCGACCGGACTTCTGCTCGCCGTCGCGGCCCCCCTCGCCGCGAGCGCCCACGTCACGATCACGCCGGACTCGGCCGAACCCGGCGACTACGCCCTCGTCACCGTGCAGGTGCCGAACGAATCCGCGACGGCCGGCACGAACTCCGTCGAGGTGTCGCTGCCCACAGGCCCCCCGTTCTCCTCTGTCGCGTACACGCCGGTACCCGGTTGGTCCACCGAGCTCGTGCGAACCACCCTTCCGGAGCCGATCACGGTCGGCGAAGGCGAGGTGACGGAGGCCGTGACATCCATCGTGTGGACCGCGGATGCCGGCTCCGAGATCGCCGACGGACAGCTCCAGCAATTCGATCTCACGCTCGGTCCCGTGCCCGACGTCGGCTCGATCGTGCTGCCCGCGGTGCAGACGTACACCGACGGCGAGATCGTCGAATGGACCGAGACCGTCGAGGACGCCCAGTACCCGGCCCCGGTGCTCTTCGTGACCGATGAGCCTGCCGGCGATCATCACGACGGAGGCTCCGACGGCGGCTCCGACGGCGGCTCCGACGGCGGCGCGGACGTCGACGCGGCGGAAACGGAGGCGGCGGCATCCGTGACCTCCTCCACCTCCGACGACGTGCTCGCGCGAGTGCTCGGTGTCGGCGGACTCGTGGTGGGAGCCGTCGGCATCGTGCTGGCCATCGCCGCGCGGCGGGGCTCACGGGCATGACGTCGCGCGCCCCGCTCCGCGTGGTGACGGTCGCGGAGTGCCGGGCGCTTCCGGCGGTGGCGTCCGCTGGGTCGACCCCGGCGCATGGCGCGGTGCTCGGTGTTGCGGAGGTCGTCATCGTGACGTGATGCCGGTTCACAACTCAGGCCGGGTGGCCGGACGTGCAC
>JBEANR010000108.1:0-16803 GCA_041165365.1 Actinomycetota bacterium
CGTAGGAGTCTGGGCCGTGTCTCAGTCCCAGTGTGGCCGGTCACCCTCTCAGGCCGGCTACCCGTCGTCGGCTTGGTGAGCCGTTACCTCACCAACTACCTGATAGGCCGCGAGTCCATCCCCCACCAAAATTCTTTCCAACTCCTAGTCATGCGACTGAAGCTCGTATCCGGTATTAGACGTCGTTTCCAACGCTTATCCCAGAGTGGGGGGCAGGTTACTCACGTGTTACTCACCCGTTCGCCACTGATCCAGAAGAAGCAAGCTCCCTCTTTCACCGTTCGACTTGCATGTGTTAAGCACGCCGCCAGCGTTCGTCCTGAGCCAGGATCAAACTCTCCGTAAATGTTTGATTGCACTCGCGACCCTTCGACTAGCTCGGGGACCGTGAGGCACATCTAGTGCATCGCGCCACCGGAATGGGTGGACACGATGCAAGTTTGACACTGACAGAACAAATCATTACTGACTTGCTTTGTTGTTTAACTGTTTTCCAAAGGAATCTCTCACGCGTTACCGGTTAGAAACCGGACCACGTGCGAGGTTTTTGGCATTTGACATTGTGCACGCTGTTGAGTTCTCAAGGATCGGGCGCGCCTGATCCGTTCCGTTTCCGGTCCGGCCCCAGGGCAACTGCTCTAACCTACCACTGACATTGCTTCTGTCAAACCGACTCGCCGCGATCTCACGATCACGTCGAGCCGCATTCGACCTGCTCCGAAGTGGGTCTTGCGTCCAATGAACTCCCGCTTCGCACCGTGAAGATGCTTTGGGGGAGAACCGGATGTGGTCCCTCTTGAGGCCGAGAAGCTCTTCCGCTTCCCGCACCTTTGGGGCGACAAGAAAGAACATTACGTGTCCGGTCGATGACAGGCAAATCACTTCGGGATCCCGGGCGTGTCGCCCGTTTCGTCACCCTTCCGGCTGCCAGAGAACCGCAGCGAGAGTGCGTTTGCCGCGGCGGAGGATCGCGACCTCGCCGGCGAGGAAGTCGGACTGCCCCAGGGTGACGTCGTGGGTCAGCTTCGCGTTGTTCACCGACACCCCACCCTGTTCGATCGCGCGCCGGGACTCCCCCAGGCTGGTGGTGACACCCGTGTCCACGAGCAACTGCGCAACGCCCACCCCGCGTCGACCGGCAATGTGCGGAAGCGATTCGGCCGCGGCGCGCAGCGTGCCGGCGTCGAGTCGCGCGAGGTCACCTCGTCCGAAGAGTGCATCGGAGGCCGCGATCACGCGAGCCGTGGCATCCGCCCCGTGCACCAGCGTGGTCACCTCCGCGGCGAGCATCCGCTGTCCCTCCCTCCGATGCGGCTCGGAGTCGATGAGGGACGCGACTCGTTCCACTTCAGACCTCGAGAGGAACGTGAAGATCTTGAGCAGCGTGACGACGTCGGCGTCGTCGGTGTTCAACCAGAACTGGTAGAACGCGTACGGCGAGGTCATCGCTGGGTCGAGCCAGACCGCGTTGCCCTCGGACTTGCCGAACTTCTTACCGTCGGCCGTGGTGATGAGCGGGGTGCCGATCGCGTGCGCGGACACCCCCTCCACCCGGTGAATGAGGTCGATGCCGCTCGTGAGGTTGCCCCACTGGTCGGAGCCCCCGGTCTGCAGCACACATCCGTGCTCCTTGAAGAGTTGGAGGAAGTCCATCCCCTGCAGGATCTGGTAGCTGAACTCGGTGAAGCTGATGCCCTCCGTCGAGTTGAGGCGCGCGCTCACGGCATCCTTCTTGAGCATCGTGCCGACTCTGAAGTGCTTGCCGATGTCGCGCAAGAAGTCGATGGCGCTGAGGGGTGCCGTCCAGTCGAGGTTGTTCACCATCACCAGGCCGTTCGCGCCGTCCGTCTGGAGGAACCTCGAGATCTGAGCGTGGAGATAGCCGACCCATTCAGCCACGGTGTCTTTGGTGTTGAGCACCCTCTCGGCAGACGGACGGGGATCTCCGATGAGGCCGGTCGATCCGCCCACGAGCCCCAAGGGACGGTGCCCGGCGAGCTGGAGTCGTCGCATCGTGATCAGTTGCACGAGATTGCCGAGGTGAAGGCTCGGCGCGGTCGGGTCGAACCCGCAGTAGAACGAGATCGGAGAACCGGCGAGCAGAGCCCGCAGTCTGTCGGCATCCGTCGAGACGTGTACGAGCCCGCGCCAGGTGAGCTCATCCCAGAGGGAGTCGAAAGTCGGGTCGTTCGCCTGGGCGGCGAGGGCCTCATTGTCGGTGTGGATGATGGGTTCTGGCACGCACGCCAGGCTAGCCGAGGGCTGGGCGACGCTGCGGCATGCGGCTGCGCCGGCTGAACGGTGTCAGGTGCGCCTCGGCACATGGGGCCTGTACGGCGACACCGTCGGGTCGCCGTCGATCCAGAAGCGCCAGGGGAACACACCATCGCCCCCCGGGCCGGAGACGCCGGTGCGGGGGCCCGAAGCGATCGCGCCCCGCCAGGAGTTCAGCTCGAGGGTCGGCGGTCCAGCTCGCAGGTCCACTCCCCCGTGCTCGAGCGTGAGGCCGAGTGCGACGCAGAGACGCGCCGGGCCGCGGGCGAGGTCGAGCGGGGACTTCGAGGTCGTGCGGCGGTGGCGGGCGACATCCGTGCCTTCGATCACCTCGCCCGCACGCAGCAGCACGGCCGAGGCGATGCCCGCCGGCGAGGTCACGACGTTCGCGCAGACGTGCATGCCGTAGGTGAAGTACGTGTACAGGTGGCCGGGTTCACCGAACATGACGGCGGTGCGCGGGGTCTCACCGCGGAAGGCGTGCGATCCGGGGTCGGCCTCGCCGAGGTAGGCCTCCACCTCGGTGAGCCTCACGGCGACCTCGCCGTGGTGGATGACCGCGCCGAGCAGGAGTGGTGCCACCTCGCTGGCGGGGCGGCCCAGATCAACCCATTCCACGGTGCGATCGGCCTCAGACCGTGCGCGCGGTGAGCTCTCGAACCCGCGCGGTCAGACTCGCGAGCTGCTCCTCGACGCGGGGTCGGGCGGTGCCTCCGACGCCGTCGCGGCTCGCGATCGAGCCGGCGACGGTGAGGACCTCGCGCACGTCGGGCGTGAGGTGGGGCGAGATACCCGAGAGCTCGGCATCCGTCGCCTCGTGCAGGTCGACATCCCGCTGCTCGCAGAGAGCGACGAGTGCGCCGCTGTACTCGTGGGCGTCGCGGAAGGGCACACCCTTGCGCACGAGCCAGTCGGCGACATCGGTGGCGAGACTGAACCCCTGCGGCGCGAGTTCAGCCATCCGCCCGGTGTGGAACGTGATGGTCGCGATCATGCCGGTGAAGGCCGGCAGCACGGTCTCGAGGGTGGCGACGGAGTCGAAGACGGGCTCCTTGTCTTCTTGGAGGTCGCGGTTGTATGCCAGCGGTAGCCCTTTCAGGGTCGCCATCAGCCCGGTGAGGTTGCCGATGAGTCGACCCGCTTTGCCGCGGGCCAACTCCGCGATGTCGGGATTCTTCTTCTGCGGCATGATCGACGACCCCGTCGAGTAGCCGTCGTCGAGGGTCACGAACCCGAACTCGCGGGTGTTCCAGAGGATGATCTCCTCGGCGAACCGCGACAGGTTCACCCCGACGAGGGAGCAGACGAAAGCGAACTCCGCGACCACGTCGCGGCTCGCGGTGGCGTCGATGGAGTTCGGCGACGGCGACGAGAGACGCAGCTCGTCGGCGACGAGCTGCGGGTCGAGTCCGAGCGAGCTGCCCGCGAGAGCACCGGAACCGTAGGGCGAGACGGATGCCCGTACCGACCAGTCGGCGAAACGCTCGAGGTCGCGCACGAGGGGCCAGGCGTGCGCGAGGAGGTGATGCGAGAGCAGCACGGGCTGCGCATGCTGGAGGTGCGTGCGCCCGGGCATCGCCGCGCCGAGGTGAGTCTCGGCCTGCGCCGCGATGGCATCGATCAGCCGCACCAGATACTTCGAGATGATGCGGGTGTGATCGAGGAGGTACAACCTGATGAGGGTGGCGATCTGGTCGTTGCGACTGCGTCCCGCCCGGAGCCGGCCCCCCAACTCCGGCCCGGCGATCTCGATGAGGCCGCGCTCGAGCGCGCCGTGCACGTCCTCGTCGGTCTCCGCCGCGGGGAACGCGCCGGACGCCACCTGCTCGCCGAGAGTGGTGAGAGCACTGATCATCCTGTCGAGCTCGTCGGGCGTCAGGTAATCGGCCGCCGCCAGTGCCCCCGCGTGCGCCTTCGACCCCGCGATGTCGTAGGGTGCGAGCCGCCAGTCGAAGTGGGTGCTGCGGCTGAGAGCGACGAGTTCGGGTGAGGGTCCCGTGCTGAAACGGGCCCCCCAGAGGGCGCCCTCGTTCGTGCCGTGCTCGGTCACTCCGACGCCGCCGAGCGCTCCAGCAGCCAGACGAGCAGCGCCTTCTGCGCGTGCAACCGGTTCTCGGCCTCGTCCCACACCGCGCTCTGCGGTCCGTCGATGACGTCGGCGGTCACCTCATAGCCACGGTCGGCGGGGAGACAGTGCAGGAAGAGGGCGTCGGGCCTCGCGAGAGCCATGAGTTCGGCGTCGACCCTGTACTGACCGAGGTGGGTGAGGCGTACGGCCTTCTCCTCCTCCTTGCCCATCGACACCCAGGTGTCGGTGACGACCACGTCGGCGCCCGCCACCGCCTCGATCGGGTCGGTGTAGAGGGTCACCGACCCCGAGGTGACCTCGGCGATCCTGTCGGCGTCGGCCACGACGGCATCCGTCGGCGCGAACTCCTCGGGCGACGCGATGCGCACGTGCATGCCCGCCGTCGCCCCGGCGAGCAGGTAGGACTGGGCCATGTTGCTCGCCCCGTCGCCGAGGAAGGTCACGGTGAGGCCGGCGAGCGATCCCCGATGCTCACGGATCGTGAGCAGATCGGCGAGCAGTTGACACGGATGGAAGTCGTCGGACAGGCCGTTGATCACCGGCACCGTCGTGGTCGCCGCCATCTCTTCGAGACCGGACTGCGCGAAGGTGCGCCAGACGATCGCCGCCACCTGGCGTTCGAGCACCCTGGCTGTGTCGGTCGCCGTCTCCTTGCCGCCGAGTTGGCTGTTCGCGGTGCTGATGATCAGCGGCACGCCGCCGAGGTCTGCGATGCCCACGGCGAACGACACCCTCGTGCGGGTGGACGACTTGTCGAAGATCACCGCGACGGTCTGCGGTCCGGCGAGCGGCGTGACCTGGAACCTGTCGCGCTTCAGTTCGACGGCGAGGTCGAGGATCTGCGTCTGCTCATCCTGACTCAGGTCGTCGTCGCGCAGAAAGTGACGGGTCGTGCTCATAGGACTGACTCCAGGGCCTGGGCGAAGAGGGCGCGGAACTCCGCGATCTCGGTGTCGCCGACGACGAGAGGTGGGGCGAGCCTGATGCTCGACTCGTTCGGGGCGTTGATGATGAGGCCGCGCTCGAGGGCGGCGGCCGACAGCGCGGCGGCACGGGGCTCGGCGAGCCCGATGCCGATGAGCAGGCCCATCCCCCGCAACTCCGCGATCAGCGGCGAGCCGAGCGTCGTGATCGCCGTGCGGAGCTCGGCCCCGCGACGGGCGGCGTTGCCAAGGAGGTCGGCGCGTTCGATCTCGCCCACCACCGCGTTGCCGGCGGCGGCTGCGAGGGGGTTGCCTCCGAACGTGCTCCCGTGCTGTCCGGCGGTGAAGAGATCGGATGCCCATCCGAAGGTCACGAGGGCACCGATCGGCACCCCGCCCGCGAGTCCTTTCGCGACGACGACCGCGTCGGGCACGACACCGAGCTGCTGGAAGGCGAACCACGTGCCGGTGCGGCCGACACCGGTCTGGATCTCATCGAGGATGAGCAGCACGCCGTGTTCCTCGGTGAGCTCCCGGGCCCGGGCGAGGAAGCCGCGCGGGAGGTCGACCACCCCCGCCTCGCCCTTGATCGGTTCGATGACGAGAGCGGCGACGGTGTCGTCGATCGTAGCCTCGAGCGCCTCTATGGTCGTGTCGATGTGTTCGACGAACGGCAGCAGCGGTTCGAAGTCGGCGCGCAGCGCGGGTTTGCCGGTGAGCGACAGTGAGCCGATCGTGCGCCCGTGGAACGAGTTCGTGAGTGAGACGATGCGACGACGGTTCCCGCCATCCGGATGCCCGCGATTGAGCCGCGCGAGCTTGACCGCTGCTTCGACCGCCTCCGCCCCCGAGTTGGCGAAGAACACCCGCCCTCGGTCACCGGCCCCGGTGATGCGCCGTAGGGTCTCGGCGAGCCTGAGCTGTGGCGGTGTGGCGAAGTAGTTCGAGACGTGCGCGAGCGAGGCGATCTGGGCGCTGACGGCTTCGACGAGAGCCGGGTGCCCGTGGCCGAGCGCGTTGACCGCGATACCCGCCAGGAAATCGAGGTAGCGGGTGCCCGCGGCATCCCACACGTAGCAGCCGTCGCCGCGCACGAGCATGCGCTGCGGCAGCGCCAACGAACCCATCATCGCCGAACCGAATCGCGCCTCCCAGTCCAGGTAGTCGGTGCTCACTCGCTCGGTGTCGACGTCGGTCATGGAGTCGCCCTCCTGGATTCGGATGATCGGTGGGCCGGGATGACCTCGGTTCCCGCGCCCCGCGTGGTGAACACCTCGAGCAGGATGGAGTGCGGGATGCGGCCGTCGATGATCGTGGCGCCGCCGACCCCGCCGACGACCGCATCGAGGCACGCCGTCATCTTCGGGATCATGCCGGACTCGAGGCCCGGCAGCATCGTCGTCAGCTCGTCGACCGTGACGAGTTCGACGAGCGACTGCCGGTTCGGCCAGTCGGCGTAGAGGCCGGCGACATCGGTGAGCATGACGAGTTTCGCCGCGTGCAGCGCGATCGCCAGGGCGCCGGCCGCGGCATCCGCGTTGACATTGAGGGCCTGACCTCCAACGATGTCACTGTCGACGTCGCTGTCGCTGTCGCTGTCGACGTCGCTCGAGGCGATCGACGACACGACGGGGATGAGCCCCCGCTTTATGGCGTCGAGGACCCCGGTCGGATCGACGCCCGTGATGTCGCCGACATGGCCGAGATCGAAGGTCTCGCCGTCGACGACCACGCCTCGGCGTTGACCGGAGAACAACGACCTCGACGACGCGTCGCCGACACCGAACACGCCGACGCCGAGTGCACCGTGGGGACCGGCGCCCGACCCTGCGGCGGCGTCGGCCTCGTTGATGAGCTCGACGATCTCGCGGTTGACCTCGTCGGCCAGCACCCTGCGCACGATGCCGATCGCCTCCGTGCTCGTCACCCGGTACCCGCCGCGGAACTCGCTCTCGATACCGCTGTCCGCGAGCGCGGCCGAGATCTGGGGGCCGCCGCCGTGCACGACCACGGGGTGGATGCCCGCGTACCTGAGGTACACCATGTCCTCGGCGAAGGCTCGCTTGAGGTCGTCGTCGACCATGGCGTTGCCGCCGAACTTGACCACGATCACCCGCCCCGCGTAGCGCTTGAGCCACGGGAGCGATTCGATGAGGGTCGCAGCCTTCACCGCCGCGACGGCCTGGTCACTGGAGTGGGAGGCCATCAGCTGGAGTACGCGCTGTTCTCGTGCACGTACTCGTGGGTGAGGTCGTTGGTCCAGATCGTCGCCGTCTCGTCGCCCGCCTTGAGATCGACGAGAACGTGCACCGCTCGCGGAGTCAGGTCGACGAGGTGCCTGGGTTCTCCGGGTTCCCCACTCCTGCAGACGGGCACACCGTTGATCGACACGTCGATCGCGTACGGGTCGAACTCCGCCGCAGTCGTACCGACGGCTGCGAGCACCCTGCCCCAGTTGGGGTCGCCCCCGAACACGGCGGCCTTGAACAGGTTGCTGCGGGCGACGGCGCGCCCGACCTCGACGGCGTCGTCCTCCGATGCCGCGTTCACGGTCTCGATGGAGATGTCGTGACTCGAGCCCTCAGCGTCGGCCTGCAGTTGCAGCGCCAGATCTCTGCACGCTTCGGTGACGGCGGCGGCGAAGTCATCCTGCTCCGGAACGACGCCGGAGGCTCCGCTCGCCATCAGCGTCACCTGATCGTTGGTCGACATGCACCCGTCGGAGTCGAGCCTGTCGAAGGTGACCCGTGTCGCGTCGCGCAGGGCGGCGTCGAGTGCGGGAGGGCGGAGGTCGGCGTCCGTGGTGAGCACGACGAGCATCGTGGCGAGGCCCGGCGCCAGCATCCCGGCGCCCTTCGCCATGCCGCCGATCGACCAGCCGTCGCGCTCGACGACGGTCTGCTTGGGGGTGCTGTCCGTCGTCATGATGGCGAGGGCGGCGTCGTGTCCGCCGCCGACGGTCGGCCGGGCGGTGCCGACACCCTCGACCAGGATGTCGCGCGGTAACTGATCGCCGATGAGCCCCGTCGAGCACACGAGCACGTCGGTGGCCGAGACCCCGAGGGCGACGGCGACGGCCTCCGCAGTGGCGTGGGTGACCTGGAAACCGGCGGTTCCGGTGTAGCAGTTGGCCCCACCCGAATTGAGCACGATCGCGGAGGCGATGCCGTCGGAGATCACCTGCTGCGACCACAGAATCGGGTTCGCCTTCGCCCGGTTGCTCGTGAACACCGCCGCCGCCGCCTGGATCGGACCCGTGTTGTGCACGAGGGCCAGATCGCGTCCGCCGTTCGACTTGAGACCGATCGCGAGACCCGCGGCGGTGAAACCCGCCGGATGCGTGACGCTCACGGGTTCACCCCGTTCACGCCGAGGCCCGCGGTCTCGACCAGTCCGAGCGCGATGTTCGCCGATTGGATCGCCGCTCCGGCCGTGCCCTTCACAAGGTTGTCGATCGCACTGATGACGACGACCCGCCCGGCGACCTCGTCGACGGCGAGACCCAATAGGGCGGTATTCGCCCCCGTCGTGTCGCCCGATCGCGGGAACGACCCGTCGGGCAGCAGATGCACGAACGGCTCGTTCGCGTAGGCGACCTCCCACGCCGACCTCACGTCGGCCGCGCTGACCCCGGCGGCGAGCTTCGCCGAGCAGGTAGCGAGGATGCCGCGCGACATCGGCACGAGGATCGGCGTGAACGAGATGGTGGTGCCCACTCCCCCGGCCGCCGTCAGATCCTGCACGATCTCCGGAGTGTGGCGGTGGATACCGCCGACGGCATACGCCGCAGCCGAGCCGTGCTGTTCACTGAACAGGAGCTCGGATCTGAGTGCCCTGCCGGCCCCCGAGGTGCCGACCGCCAGCACCGCGACGAGGTCGTCGGCCGCGATGACGCCCGAGCGGATGCCGGGGGCGAGAGCGAGGGTGATGGCGGTGACGTTGCAGCCGGGCACCGCGATCCTGGTCGCGCCGACCAGGGCGTCGCGCTGGTGCGACCCGCCGTCGAGCAGCAGTTCAGGAAGACCGTAGGTCCAGGCTCCGTGGTAGTCGCCCCCGTAGAACCGCGCCCAGTCGGCCGCGTCCGTCAGGCGGTGGTCGGCACCACAGTCGACGATGACCGTCGCCTCGTTGCGCGGGTCGGCCTCGAGGGCCGCGGTGATCTCACCGGACGCGCCGTGGGGCAGCGCAAGGAACACCAGGTCGTGGCCCCCGAGTGTCGTCGCCGTCGTGTCGACGAGGTCGAGATGCGCCAGGGATCGCAGGTGCGGGTGCACCTGGACGAGGGGCTGACCGGCGTTCTGGAACGCGGTGACGGTCGTGACGTCGAACGAAGGGTGCCCCGCGAGGATCCGCAGGAGTTCACCGCCGGCATACCCGCTGGCGCCTGCTACGGCGACTGAGAGAGACATGGCTCCACCTTAAGAGAGAACGGACGAGCGACTGATCCGGCGACATCCTCCGGCGAGCACGCTGTTCGAGGGGGAACAGGCTCAGCGGGACGATGACGCCCGGAGTCGCTCGGCGCGGACTCGGGTGGTGCGACGGCGCTCGACGCGGCACGGGCTGATGCCGGCCGCGGGGTTCGAGGAGTCGCTCACCCTCTGAGCGTAGCGGCTCGACGCGCCGTCGGCACAACCCCACGACTCATCCCCGCGGACACGACCCGTCCACGGCGCATCCTGCATCAGTCGCGGATCGCCGCGCCGAACCTCTCTGCGGCGAGCGCCGATCCGGCGAGCTTCGCCTCGGTGGCCTCCGCTGCGGTGAGGGTGCGGTCTGACGCCCGGAAGCGCATCGCGAAGGTGAGCGACCGTGACCCCTCCGGTACGCCGGTACCGCGGTAGTCGTCGGTGAGTCGGATGTCGTCGAGCAATGCACCGCACCCGTCACGCACCGCGCTCAGCACGTGCTCCGCGGGCGTGCCGATCGACACGACCAGCGACAGATCCTGGGTCGCCGCGGGAAACGCCGAGATCGGCGTCGCGGTCACGTCGATCGGTGCCGCGGCGATGAGGGCGTCGAGATCCAGCTCGAGCAGTGCGACGCGCCGCGGCAGATCGAGCTCGAGCGCGAGTTCGGGAAGCAGTTCGCCGGCGACGCCGATCACGGTCCCGCCGACGAGGATCTCCGCCGTGCGGCCCGGGTGCATCGACGGCGATGCCGCAGCGGCCACCGAGATGCGCGCGCCGACGGCGAGGGCGAGCTGCCGTGCGATGGCGAGGGCGTCGACGATGCCGGACGGCTCGGCCGCATGCCCGGGCTGACGCCGCACCGCGTCGCCGAGCACGAGGGCTCCGACACGCCACTCCTGGGGCGGCACCGAGTCGAGCAGCGCATCGAGAAGTCCGGCGGGCGGGCGCGCATCGCCCGCTGGCACGCCGGCTGACCCGTATGCGCGGTCGGCACTCGGAAGGAACACCTGTCCGATCTCGAAGAGCGAGAGGTCGGTCATCCCTCGCGAGAGGTTGCGTCGCGCGACCTCGATGAGACCGGGGAGCAGACTGCGCCGCAGGAACGGCACTGTCGCGTCGAGGGGATTGGCCACCCGCACCGAGGGGGCGTCGCCGGCGAATCGCGACTGGGCCTCTGCCGACACGAAGGGATGGGCCAGGACCTCGGTGGACCCCGCCGCGGCGAGCACCTGGGCTGCGGCGCGCCGCAGTCGTTGGCCGCGGGTGAGGCCGCGGCCGGGCGGGGCCACGGGCAGGATCGAGGGGATGCGGTCGTAGCCCGCGATCCTCGCGACCTCCTCGATGAGGTCGGCTCTTCCCGTGAGGTCGGGGCGCCAACTCGGAGGGGTGACGAGCAGCCCGTCGTCGGCCTGCTCTACGACAGCACCGAGCGTCTCGAGGATCGTCGACACCTCGTCATCGCCGTACTCGACGCCGATCAGGCGCGTCGCGGCACCACGCTGCAGGGCGATGGCCGCGCGCGGCTCGCGGGTGGAGAGACAGGACCCCTCCTGCCCCGCCGTGCCGCCTGCGAGCTCCACGAGGAGCTGGACGACGCGCGCTGCTGCGGCCTCCGCGACATCCGGATCCACTCCGCGTTCGAACCGCCTCGACGCCTCACTGATCAGCTTGTGGCGGCGCGCCGAACGACCGATCGACACGGGGTCGAAGTTCGCGGCCTCGATGAGCACGTCCACGGTGTGCGGGGTAATCTCTGTGGAGAGTCCTCCCATGACGCCCGCCAGTCCGATCGGACCTGAACCGTCGGCGATCAGCAGATCCTGCGGGTCGAGCGAGCGCACCTGATCGTCGAGAGTGGTGAGCGTCTCGCCGGGTGCGGCGCGGCGCACGACGATCCCTCCGTCGAGGGTATGGAGGTCGTAGGCGTGCAGGGGCTGCCCGAGTTCGAGCATCACGTAGTTGGTGATGTCGACCGACAGGGAGATGGAGCGGATGCCGGCGAGCGCGAGCCTGCCGATCATCCACGCCGGTGTCGGCCTGGTCGGATCGATGCCGCGCACCGTCCTCGTGACGAACACGGAACATCCGATGCGATCGCGGATCGGCGCCCGATCGTCGACAGACACCGCGAAGCCGCTCCCCCGATCGATGCCGGGTAGCGACGCCGGATCGCGGAACGCCGCCCCCGTCGACAGCGCGTACTCCCTCGCAACGCCGCGCACCGAGAACGCGTACCCGCGGTCGGGGGTCACGTTGATCTCGACGGCGAAGTCGTCGAGCCCGAGCAGTTCGATCGCGTCGCTGCCGACCTCCGGGTCGAGGCCGAGCGAGGCCAGCACGAGGATGCCGTCGTGCTCGTCTCCGAGTCCGAGTTCGCGCGCGGAGGCGATCATCCCATCCGACACGTGGCCGTAGGTCTTCCTCGCCGAGATCGGGAACGGGCCGGGAAGGACGGCTCCCGGCAGCGAGACCACGACCTTGTCGCCCACCACGAAGTTGTGCGCGCCGCAGACGATCCCCCGGGGCTCGGGCTCGCCGACGTCGACCTGGCACCAGTTGATCGTCTTGCCGTTCGACTGCGGTTCCGGGGTGCACTCGAGCACCCGACCGACGACGACGGGGCCCGTGACGCCGAAGCCGTGGACGGCCTCCTCTTCGAAGCCGACCTTGACCAGAGCGGCGTGCAGATGCTCGGCCGAGACGCTCTCGGGCAGGTCGACGTACTCGCCGAGCCACCCCGCCGGGATGCGCATCAGACCACCATCCCGAACTGCTGCGAGAACCGCACGTCGCCCTCGACCATGTCGCGCATGTCGTTCATGTCGTTGCGGAACTGCAGGGTGCGCTCGATGCCCATGCCGAAGGCGAACCCCTGATACTCCTCGGGGTCGACGCCGGCGGCCTTCAGCACGTTCGGATTCACCATGCCGCAGCCGCCCCACTCGACCCATCGCGCGCCGCCCTTGGCGTTCGGCTGCCACACGTCCATCTCGGCGCTCGGCTCGGTGAACGGGAAGTAGTTGGGGCGCAGCCGGATCTGGGCCCCTGAGCCGAACATGGCCCGGGCGAGGTGTTCGAGAGTGCCGCGCAGATTCGCCATCGTGAGGCCGCGATCGATCGCGATGCCCTCGAGCTGGTGGAAGACCGGGGTGTGCGTCGCATCCAATTCGTCTTTGCGGAACACCTTGCCGGGCGCCACGACGTAGAGAGGGAGCTCGCGGGTGAGCAGCGAGCGGATCTGCACGGGGCTCGTCTGCGTGCGCAGCACGAGGTGGCCCTCGATCGGGTCGATGAAGAAGGTGTCCTGCTCGCTGCGCGCAGGATGATCCTGATCCATGTTGAGGGCGTCGAAGTTGAACCACTCGTTCTCGAGCTCCGGCCCCTCGGCGACCTCCCAGCCCATCGCGAGGAACACGTCGCTCATCCGCTCCATGAGGAGGGTGAGTGGATGCCGGGCACCGGGCGTCCAGCGGGAGGCGAGAGCCGTGACATCCACAGCCTCGGCCGCGAGCCGCGCGGTCTCCTCCGCCGCGGACACCTCGGCCTCTCTTTCGGCGAAGGCCTGGGTGACCCGGGCCTTGGCCTGACCGACGAGCTTGCCTGCCGCAGCCTTCTGGTCGCCGGGGAGCGACTTGATCGCCGCGTTGAATCCAGCGAGGGGCGAAGCTTCACCGAGGTGTGCAGACCTCGCGGTCCTGACGCCCGCGGAATCGACTGTGGCGGCGAGAGCGGCGAGAGCCGCATCGACGGCGACGGCGACGCCGGCCTCGTCGGGGCTCGGGGTGGGTGGGATGGCCTCAGACACAAGCCCCGAGTTTAGTGCGGCTATGGCCCGCCGGCGCCTGCTGTGCCTCCACCCATCCCCGCCATCCCGAACACCCCACGACCGGGGATCCGCGCGTCAAGCACAGACTTGCGCCCCGTGCGCCGCGCGACGAGCCGCGCAATCCAGGACAGCAGCAGATTGACCGCGAGGTAGATGACCAAAACGACGAAGAAGAGGGAGAAGAAGTAGCGGTTGCCGTAGAAGTTGGACAGGTTGTTGACGCCCACTCGAAGCAACTCCGAGTACCCGACGATGTAGGCGAGCGCGGTGTCCTTCAGCAGCACCACCATCTGGGCGATGATGATCGGCAGCATCTGCCGGAACGCCTGCGGGAACTCGATGAGGAACCGGGTGGCGACAGGCGTCAGGCCGATCGACAGTCCTGCCTCCCGCTGCCCCTTCGGCAGGGAGACGATGCCTGCGCGCAGGATCTCACCGATCAGGGCGCCGTTGTACAGGGCGAGCGCGGTGACGCCGGCCCCGAGCGATCCCGTTGAGAAGACGAGCAGCACGAAGAGCATCATCAACACGACGGGCATGCCGCGCAGGAACTCGAGCACCACACTCGTGGGGATCCGCACCCAGGCCGTCCTCGCGGTGCGTCCGAACGAGAAGAGGATGCCGATGACGATGGCGAGCACCGCCGCGATCCCGGCCATCTGCAGTGTCGCGAGCACCCCGCGACCGAGGGCGCGCCAGACGGCGAGGTCGAGGAAGATGTCCCAGCGGCTGCCGTCGAGCAGCCCCGGCTGCTCCGAGCCTCCGGCCGTGACGCGCGGGGCGGCGAGCGTCAGGATCAACCAGGCGAGCAGAACCGCGACCGCGAGCACGCCGACGACGGAGAGGATGCGGGAGTTGCGGCGGGCTCTCGGCCCCGGCGCGTCATAGAGCACGGAGGTCATCGCAGCACCGCCACTCGCTTCTCGATGGCCGCCGCGACCAGTCCCAACGGCACGGTGACGACGAGGTAGAAGCAGGCGACGGACAGCAGGATCGCAAGCACGGCATCCCCTCGGTCGTTGATGACGGTGCGAGAGACACCGAAGAGTTCGGTCACGAAGAAGGCGCCGGCCACGGAGGTGTTTTTCGTGAGCGCGATGAAGACGTTGATCAGCGGGGGGATCACCATCCTGATGGCCTGCGGGAGCACGACGAGCCCGAGCACCTGGCCGAAGGTGAGCCCGATGCTTCGGGCGGCCTCCGCCTGCCCGATCGGGACGCCGTTCACCCCGGATCTGACGGCCTCGGCCACGAAGGGCGACGTATAGACCGTCAGGCCGATCGCAGCGAGGGGGTAGTAGACGGGAGCAGCCCCGAGATACGGCAGCACGAACGCGCATCCGAAGAGCAGCAGGGTGAGGGGGGTGTTCCTGACCAGTTCGGTGTAGACGGTCGCGACCGCCCGGAAGGATGCCACGGGCGAGATGCGCATCGCGGCGACGACGACACCGATGGCGAAGGCACCCACTCCGGCGATCGCGAGCAGGCTCAGGGTGCGGAGGAACCCGCCGAGGAACACGGGCAGATTCTCGAAGACCGCGTCGATGGCGTGCTCTTTCCTGAGTGGGTGCGAGAGGTGGGGGTGGGTGAAACCGCCGGAGATCGCCGGTCCGCCGCGGGCGCGACGGACCGGCGATCTCACGGGGTGCTAGTAGCGGTCGACCGCCGGCGGATCGGGCAGGTCGAGCACGGCTCCGGCCGTCGACTCCCACGCGTCGTCCCAGCGGCCGTCTTCGAAAGCGGCCTCGAGGGTGTCGTTGATGAACGTTCTGAAGTCGGTGTCGTCGAGCGCGAGCCCGATGCCGTACGGCTCCTGGGTGAACGGGTTGTTGACGACCTCGAACTCGCCATCGCTCGCGTCGGCGAGGCCGGCGAGGATGACGTTGTCGGTCGTCACGGCGACGGCCGCCCCGGTGCGGAGGGGCTCGAGGCAGTCGGAGTATCCGTTGGCCGGCAGCACGTTGGTGGTGTACTCGGCGATGTTCTTCTCGGAGGTGGATCCGCTGACGGTGCAGACCGCGGCATCCGGATTCTCCTGGAAGTACTCGGGACCCTCGATGCCCTCGGGGTTGCCCTCGGCGACGAGCAGGTCCTGACCGGCTTCGTAGTAGGGGCCGGCGAATGACACGACCTCCTTGCGGGTGTCGTTGATCGTATAGGTGGCGATGACGAGGTCGACGTCGCCGTTCTGGATGAACGGCTCCCGGTTCGCCGAGATGGCCTCGACCCACTCGATGTCGTCGGGCTCGATGCCGAGCTCGGCGGCGACGATCTTGCCGATCTCGACGTCGAAGCCGACCGGGATGCCGTCGGGGCCGACGAGACCGAAGAGCGGTTGGTCGAACTTCGTTCCGATGGTGATCTCGCCCGCGTCGGCGAGATCGGCCATGGTCGTGCCCGCCTCGAACTCGACGTCCTCCGACACCTCGGGCTCTGCTCCGGTGTTCTCCGAATCGGTACAGCCGCTGAGGCCGAGAACTCCGACGGCGGCGATGGCAGTGATCATCAGGGTTCTGCTGATCCTCATGCTGTCCTCCTTGTGCTGTGGCCTACCCACCGGTCAGTGGGTAAGTATCTTCGAGAGGAAGTCCTTCGCTCTCGTCGTCTGCGGGTCGGTGAAGAATCGCTCGGGCGTGGCCTCTTCGACGATCGACCCGTCGGCCATGAAGAGCACGCGGTCGGCCGCTTTGCGCGCGAAGCCCATCTCGTGGGTGACGACCACCATCGTCATGCCGTCTTTCGCGAGGGAGACCATGACGTCGAGCACCTCGTTGATCATCTCGGGGTCGAGCGCCGAGGTGGGCTCATCGAGCAGGATGAGCTTCGGATCCATCGCGAGGGTGCGGGCGATCGCCACGCGCTGCTGCTGGCCACCCGAGAGCTGCGACGGCATCTTGCGTGCCTGGTTGGCGACGCCGACCCTCTCGAGCAGGGCCATGCCTCTCTCGTCCGCCTCGGACTTCGACATCTTGCGCACCTTGATCGGGCCGAGGGTCACGTTCTCGAGCACGGTCTTGTGCGCGAAGAGGTTGAATGACTGGAAGACCATGCCCACGTCGGCTCGCAGCTTCGCCAGCCCGGCGCCCTCCTCGGGCAACGTGTTCCCGTCGATGGTGATGGAGCCGTCGTCGATCGTCTCGAGCCGGTTGATCGCCCGACACAGGGTGGACTTGCCCGACCCGCTCGGCCCGATGACGACGACGACCTCGCCGCGCTTCACCGTCGTGGTGATGTCTTTCAGTACGTGGAGTTCACCGAAGTGCTTGTTGACCCGGTCGA
>JBEANR010000109.1:0-15904 GCA_041165365.1 Actinomycetota bacterium
GGCATCCTGCTGTTCAGCCTCCTCGCCTGGCCGATCGGAGCGCTGACGAGGCGGATGCTGCGTGCTCCGGTTCGACGCGCTCGAGGGCATCGCGTCTGGCGAGCCCTCACCAGGGTCGGAATCGGGTCGGCGCTTGTCGGCCTCACCGGGTGGATCGTCGCGATCTCGTTCGCGGTCCGTCTGCAAGACCTCGCGGACACCGAACTGCGGGTGCTCCAGGGGGTGCAACTGATCGGTGTTCTCGCACTCGTGCCCGCGGTGGCCTGGATCGTGGACTCCGTGCGCACCCGCATCCCGCGGTGGCGCATCGCGGCCCGGGTGGCCGTCGTGCTCTCGCTCGGAGTCGTCGCGTGGTTCTCCTTCGCGTTCACACTGATCGCGCCGAGCGTGAGCTACTGACGAGGCGCCCACCGCCCGATCTCTTGATGACCCCCGTCGACGCCCTGGCGGCGCCGGCGGGGGCTTCGGCGGGCTGTGTCAACCGGTCACCCTGTCGGCCGGTCGGTCGACCTGTGCGACGGTCGACCTCCGCAGGGGGCCGCGGTGACCCCAGGTACCCCAGCGCCACAGCCATTCCAGCGGGCCCTGAGTGACATGTCGAAGCCACAGGGTGCTGGCGATCCATTGTGCGACGAGGATCACGGCGGCCGAGATGAGCAGGGTCGGGTACGAGGTGCTGCGAGGGAGGTCGAATAGAACTCCGGCCGCGAGCATGAGAGGGGCGGCGCTGACATAGTTCGTGAGCGCCAGCTTGCCGAGCGGAGCGAAAGCGATCTCCAAGGCGCTGGAGGCGCCCGTGGTCATCAGTAGCGACAGAAGGCAGAAGTAGACACCCGCCATGGCGAGACCGGCCAGGGCGGACGCGAGGTCGAAGCCGGCGTTCTGAATCGTGGTCGCGCTCCACACGGCGAGCGGGACGGCCGCCACAGTGAAGCAGGCGAGGGCGAGGAGGGATCCGCGCCGGGAGCGTCCGATCGCCTGCACGACGCCGTACCGCACGAGGCAGGAGCCGAGGAGGAACATGCCGGGGATCAGCGGGACGCCGCCGCCGGTGAGGATGAGACTCGCCACGGTGAGCGCGACCGCAGCCGCGGCGGATGCCCAGCGGGGTAGCCACGTGCTGGGGAGGAGAACCACGATGCCGGCGACCGCGAAGGGCAACAGCGCGGAGCCGGGCTGGAGGAAGGCGAACGGGATCCCGATCACGAGCAGGAGGAGCAGGCGCCGCAGGAGCACGAGCCGGGGTCGCGCCGCGCGCCGCGCAGCCGAATCGAGCAGTATCGAGAAGCCGATTCCGAACAGCAGGGCGAAGATCGGGAAGAACCGTTGCTGCACGAACAGCTGCAACCAGCCACTCGGGTCGCCGAAGTTGGCCGCCTCGTAGATGTCGTCCGCGTAGCCGAACTGGGTGAGGGGGCCGATGTTCACGAACAGGATCCCGCACAGGGCGACACCGCGGATGACATCGATCGCCACCAGCCGACCCTGTGTTCCGAGGTTGGAGTCGCGAGAGGGTGTGGTGGTCACGCACCATGGTCGAACGCGCCTGACACCCCGGGCATCAGCCGTTCGGCCGGTCCGAGCGCACCCGGCTCACGGGAAGTCTCAGGTCACGGGCGCAGGAGCCCCGAGCTCCACGCCCACGCGGCGATCTCCACCCGATTACGGGCGTCGAGCTTCGTCTGCAGGGCCGAGAGGTGCGATTTCACCGTACCGAGCGAGATGACGAGGGCCACGCCCACCTCGGCATTCGTGAGCCCACGGCCCACCAGCTCGGCGACCTCCACCTCACGCGGGGTGAGCTCGGGGTGCAGGCTGGTCGTGGTGCGAGGCGCGAGATGCTGGAGCAGGCGGACGGTGACGGACGGGCTGATGAGCTGGTCGCCCGAGTGGGCAGCGCGAACGGCCTCCACCAGGAGCGCTGGTCCGGCATCCTTCAGGAGGAAGCCCGACGCGCCCGCCCGTAGCGCCCCGTAGACGTACTCGTCGAGGTCGAAGGTCGTGGCGACGACGATCTTCACGGGCACTCTGGCGCGGGGGCCGGCGAGGAGTCGGGTGAGCTCGAGGCCGTCCATCCTGGGCATCCGGATGTCGACGATCGCGACGTCCGGCGCCAGCCGCTGCGCCACCTCGAGCGCCTCTAGACCGTCCGCGCACGCCCCCACGACGTCGATGTCGTGCTCCATGCCCAGAATCCGCACGATCGTAGAACGCACGGAGGGGTGGTCGTCGGCGACGAGCACGCGGATCGTCATGCTGTGCCGACCAGAGGGACGGTCACGCGAACCGACCAGATCGACGAGCCCTCGAGACCGGCCTCCACGATCCCGCCCAGGATGTGGGCGCGCTCCTGCATCCCGATCAGGCCGAGACCGGCAGAACCGGGCACAGGGTCGATGCCTGCCTCATCGTCCACAGGGTTGCGGATACGGAGCACGAGCGAGTCGCGCTCCTGCGTCAGAGACACCTCGAGCCACGCTGAACCGGGCGCGTGCCGGGACACATTGGTCACCGCCTCCTGCACGATCCGGTGGAGAGTCGACTGCACGTCCGGATGTACCTCACCACGAGTCTCGTCGATGAGCCGGGCGCGTCCGCCCGACGAGGTGGCCTCCCACTGCTCGAGGAGGCGCCGGACCTCGGGTAGGGGCGTGCCCGGGAGCTCGGGGCCGAGCTCACGGCCGAGCTCGGAGTCGAGTTCGCCGTCGCCTTCACGGAGCGTCGCCACCCAGCGACGCATCGCAGTCAGCGCCTCGGAACCGGCCGCTTCAACCCGTGCGAGCTCGCGGTCGAGATCGGCGCCCGAACGGCCCGTCGAGCGGCGCAGCGCCTGAATCATCAGCATCATGCCGGTCACCCTGTTCGTGACGTCGTCGTGGAGCTCTCGGGCGAAGCCGTCCCGCTCGTCCTGCGTGGCGATCGCCAGCGCCAGACGACGCTCAGCGTCCAGGTTCCGCAGCACGGCACCCACCGCCAGGGCGCATCCCGCCGCCGCGAGGAGTGCGATCATGGCCAGCAGAACGTCGTCCGAGAGGCGGAACGGCACGCACAGCAGAGCCGTGACGAGCACTGCGACCGACGGCCATCCGATCGGACCCACCGCACGTCGGGATGCCGCGACGATCACGACCAGCAGGATGAAGCCCTCACCGAGACCGAACGACCCTGAGGCGCCGGCGGAGTCTCCGACCACACGGAATCCCACGGTCGCCGCGAGAGAGACGAGCCCCAGGACCCACCGGGGAACGCGTTCCCGCACCACGAAGGTGCCGAGAACCGCCACCGAGACGAAGTACAGCCCGAACCACAGAGAGTCGGACACGAGGCCGTCGAACAGGGTGAGAAGCATGACGCCGACCGCGTAGACAGTCAGCTCCATCCACGTCCTGCGCTTCACAGCAGCACCAGCCGGCGGGCGCGGGACGAGATGGTCACGGCTCAAGTATCGCGTCGCTGCGCCGTACGCACCCCTCAGTCCGCGGAGGCCAAGCCGGTGCGGTACGCCCAGACCACGGTCTGCAGCCTGTCGCGGGTACCGATCTTGGTCATCGCCCGCCCGAGATGCGACTTCACGGTAGTCGTCTCCACGAACAGCTCGCCCGCGATCTCGGCGTTGGAGAATCCGCGGGCGAGCAGCCGGATGATCTCCACCTCGCGGGCGGTGAGGATGTCGGGCGAGGCCCCCTCGGCGATGGGGCGCGATCTGCGCGCGAACTCGGCGATCACCCGCCGGGTCACGGAGTGATCGACGAGACCGAACCCGCCCGCCAGCCGACGGATCGCCATGATCAGATCCTCCGGTTCGGCGTCTTTCAGGATGAATCCGTCCGCGCCGGCCTCGAGCGAACCGAAGACGTACTCGTCGAGATCGAAGGTGGTAACGATGAGAACGGCGGGGGCGGCGTCGCCGAGAGCCGCGATGCGCCGGGTTGCCTCGATGCCATCGCCGCCCGGCATCCGCACATCCATGCAGACGACGTCCGGCCGCAGTCGCTCGGCGAGTTCGACCGCCTCCGGACCGCTGGATGCCTCGCCGACCACCTCGATGTCTCCCTCCGATTCGAGGATCACCCTGAACCCGGCGCGCACGAAGACCTGATCGTCGACCAGGACGACCCGGATCACGGCCGACTCCCTGGATCCTCGCGGGAGTCGTCGGTCGGCAACTCGATGAGCACCGACCAGCCACCGGCAGCCGTGGGCCCCACCTCGAGGTGCGCGCCGATGAGCTCGGCGCGTTCACGCATCCCGATGAGTCCGAGCCCCCGGTCGGATGCCCGCTCACGAGCCGGCCGGGTGCTGGTCGACACTGCGCCGACCACCGAAAGGCGAACCGACGACGGGCCGTACTCGAGCCGCACCGTGACGGCGGCACCCGGTGCGTGCTCGCGCGAGTTCGCGAGCGACTCCTGGATGACCCTGTAGAACGCGACATCCGCGACCGGTCCGAGTAGAGCCGGTACGCCCTCCACGGTGAAGACCACATCGACCCCGAGGGCGCGCTCGGTCTCGATGATCGCGGGCACGGCATCGAGGCCCGGGACGGGTGCTCCGCCGTCGTCGAGCGCGCCGTGCCCCTCCCGGAGCATGCCGACCGCGAGCCGCAGATTCGCGAGAGTCTCCTTACCCTGCGTGCGGATCCACCGTGTGGTCTCGAGCGCCGCCTCCGGGTCGGTGCGGATCAGTCTCTCGACCGCCGCCGCCTGCACGACGATCCCGGAGAGGTGGTGGGCGGCGATGTCGTGCACCTCGCGCGCCATCCTCGCGCGCTCGGAGCGGGCGGCGGCATCCGCCCGGTCCGCCTGCCGCCGCACCTCGTCGTCCGCCATCCTCCTCACGAGCGACAGGTACCGGCGCCGGGTCGCCACCACCCAGCCGACGAGTCCGAATACGGCGTAGTTCGCCACCGGTGACACGAAGAAGGTGGCGACCGCGCCCGGCACGTCGAGGGTCGCATCGGACGGATGGATCACGGGGGCCACGAACAGCGCGGCCGCGACGCCGAGCACGACCTCCCCCGCGGCGACGGCGGCGAGGAGTTTCGCCGCGGGGCGGAGCGGCCGGTGCGCCGTGATCGAGTAGGCGGCGATCGCCGAGGCGAAGCCCCTCACGATGAGATCGCCGGGAAGCACCAGGATGAGCGCGACCTGCGCCACCGCGGTGAGAGTAAGGCACCAGGCGGGCGACCGGTGTCGCACGGCCAGAACGGATGCCTGGATCGCGAAGACGGCTGCGGCGAGCACCACCCTCGACGCGCTCACCGCTGCCGCGGATTCACGGGCGGTGGCGAGCACGACGGCGCAGGCGAGAGCTACAGACAGCACCGCGACAACGGCGGCGAGCGCCGCATCACGTGACCATGGTGTGCCCAGGCCGATCGATGAGGCGAACCTGTCGAACCGTTCACCGAACTCCTTCGGCGACGGGATTGCCGCATCAGATCTCGCCGGGCCGATGATCACCCCGGCGGGCGGGGTCACCGGTGCGCCTGCGTCATCCGTGCCCATGGTCGGCCCTCCTCGGGTCCATCTTCGTCGATGCCCGCGACTGATCGATGTGAGGGCCGAGCGATGCGAGGTCCGATCGACACGGCACAGATCGACAGACCCGATGGTCGTCGGCTCACCGGGAGCCGGATATCCGGCGCCCCGAGAGCCTGACTCACGAGGGCGTCGAGGCAGCTGTCGTCCACCTGGCCGCTCCCCTTCGGGCTTCGTCGGGCGCTGAGGCCACACCCCTGCCCCGGCCTAGGCCTAGGCCTAGGAGAGTGATCATCGGAACTGCTTGTTTCGAGCGTGGGGCTCCCCTGCGTTCACGCCGCGCGTACCATGGCCGACTTGGAAACGGTGCCCCCACGCCACCGTTTCGACGAGGAGGGATCCACGTGACCGACGTCCACAATCCAACCCCCCGTACTCCCTCGGGTCAGGTCGACGGCGCGCACAGAGCCCGCACAGCCGCGCTCCTCGCGGGTGCGATCGGGCTTTTACTGATCGAGGCCGGCACCCTCCTCATCGAGGTCACGGTCGCTCGCGGGACCTTCACCCTCATCACCGTGAGCGTCGGCAGCGTCGATGTGATGTTCAACCAGGAGACGTCGGACTTCTTGGCGGCCGTCGACGCGCCGGCCGTGTTCGCATGGCTCATCCTGCTCGGAGCGGGGCTCATCACCGCCGGGATCGTACTCTCGGTCAAGATTCTGCGCGCCGGCGGCCTCGCTCGTCCGCGTGCTGTCACCTGGAGCGCTGTCGGTTTCGCCGCGATCATCCTCCTCGTGATCAATGTGCCCGCCGTCATCTTCGGCGCACTCCCGGCGCAGAATCTTTACGAGCCGGGACTGCTGTTGAATCCATCCACGGTCGTCGCGCTGATCATGACGCTCGCAGTCGCGACGGCCGTCGGCCCCGTGCTGTGGGCGTCGACGCTTCGAGGTGTCCAGTCCCTGAGCCGGCGATCGGCTGGCGCCGAGGCATCGATGTCGGCGGCTGTTCCGGTACCTCCGACAGGGATACGGCCGGATGGAAACACGCGCTGAAGGGGCGCGTGACGGTCTCCGTCGTCACCTGGCTCGCGGTCTGCCCTCTCGTCACCCTGCTGATCAGCCTCCCGGATAGCCGGCGCCTCGCAGTGCCTGTGCCACGAGCGCATCGAGGTAGGGTTCGTCGACGCTGTCCGGCTCGGTGAGCAGCCGCCAGTAGAAGGCACCCCAGATCTGATCGATCACCACCTGCACGTCCACGTCCGAGCTCAGCTGACCCCGCCCCTGCGCGCGCTCGAGGGCAGCCCCACCGATCCGCCGACGTGGCCGCACGAACCCTTCTACAAAGGCCGACCGCACCTCGGGGTCCGACTGCGCGGCGGCGATGAGCCCGCGGAGGACGGCACCGGCCGGTGTCTGAGTCATGAGGACGAAGAACTGCTCGGACTGCTTGAGCAGGTCCGCTGCGATGTCGCCGCTGTCGGAGAGCTCGAGGCGGTCTTCGCTGCCGCGGAAGAAGGCCTCGGCGGCGAGGGAGGCGGGTGACGGCCACCACCTCTGCAGGGTGGTCCTGCTCACGCCGCCCAAGTCGGAGACCCCCTTGTAGGTGACCGCGTCCACTCCGTGCTCGAGCAGGAGAGCGGATGCTGCGCCGAGGGCGGCCTCTCGCACCACGCTCGCGGGCCTCCGGCCGCGTCCGTTCCTGACGGTGTCCTGAGTCACCTGGCATCCCCTTGCGATGGATATGAACAGTATAGTCATATAGATGCACATGGGCACCGTGCTCATATCGTATAACCAGAGCCCGCACCAAGAATCAAGCACCGGAGAGTAGGTCACCATGATCCTCGTCACCGCACCCACAGGCCACATCGGTTCCCAGCTCCTCGACCTGCTCCTCCGTCAGGACGAGCAGGTCCGTGTCATCATCCGCGACCCCGGTCGACTGCCACCCTCGGTCGCGGGTCGTGTCCAAGTGGTCCAGGGATCCCATCGAGACCCCGCCACGACAGACCGGGCTCTCGACGGGGTCGATCAGGTGTTCTGGGTGGTGCCCGTCGACAACGGATCGCCCGGCCTCTTCGATGCCTACGTGGGGTTCAGCATCCCCGCAGTCGACGCGATCGTGCGTCACCGGGTCAGTCGTGTGGTGACCGTCTCGGCCCTCGGGCGCGGACGGCAGCAGCACGCGGGGTTCGTCTCCGCCTCCCTCGCCATGGACGACCTCTTCCGGAGCACCGGCGCTCATCTCCGATCCCTGACGATGCCCTCGTTCATGGAGAACCTGCTCTGGCAGGTCGGCTCCATGAAGGCGCACGGGGCGTTCTTCTCCCCCATCTCCGGCTCGCTCGCGCTCCCCACCGTCGCCACTCGTGATGTGGCGGGGGTCGCCGCCGCGCTACTCCTCGATGCCGAATGGACCGGCCAGGAGAGCCATGGCGTCCTCGGGCACGAAGACCTCAGCTTCGACGAGATGGCGGCCATTCTCACCGACGTGCTCAGGACGACCATCCGATTCCACCGGGTCGAACCGGGCGCGTATCGCGACGGATTCCTCGAGCGCGGCTATTCACCCGCCATGGCGCAGGGGATGCTCGACATGGCGATGGCGAAGGATGCCGGCATCGACACCGATCTCGAGCGGAACGCCGCGAATACGACTCCGACCAGCTTCCGCCAGTGGTGCGAAGACACTCTCGCGCTGGCGTTCCACGCGTGAGCACCCCGCGACAGAGTCGGAGTGCCCTGAAAACCCGAGCCAAGCTCTCGGTGGTCACCTGGCTCGCCGTCTACCCCCTCGTGACCCTCCTGCTCTGGATCCTCGGTCCCTTCGTGCGGGATCTGCCGCTCCCCGTCATCACCCTGCTCCTCAGTCTCGTGCTGGTCACCCTCCTCACCTGGGTGGTCATGCCCCTGATGCTGCGTGCCTTCAGGCCGTGGTTGCAGCGGTGAGTGACCTCCCGCACATCGACCTTTTGCAATACGATTCGGTTGCGTATTAGATTGGATGACACCACGATCCGGAAGGCATCTCATGACCACTGTCCTCATCGCCGGCGCCACAGGCATGCTCGGCTCGCTGATCGCCACCCACCTCCTCGAGGAGGACGGGGTCGACGTGCGGCTGCTCTTGCGTGAGGCTGTGCCCTCTGACGCCGCGAAATCGGCGATCATCGCCGACCTGACCACCCGAGGGGGTCACATCACGATCGGCGATGTCACCGACCCCTCGTCATTAACCGCTGCCACCCGCGGAGTCGACGTCGTCGTCTCCGCGCTCCAAGGAGGTCGCGAGATCATCGTCGACGGCCAGATCGCCCTCGCCGAGGCCGCCCTTCGAGGCGGCGTGCGCCGCTTCATCCCGTCCGATTTCGCCCTCGACCTCTTCGCCGCGCCCGACGGTGCACCGCAGTTCGATCTGAGGAAGGAGGCGGATGCCGCGATCGACGCGCTCGACCTCGAGGTCGTGCACATCCTCAACGGCGCCTTCATGGACATGATGCTCGACCCGAACACCGCCGGCATCGTCGACCTCGCCAAGAACTCGGCGATGCTGTGGGGCACCGGAGACGAGCCGTTCAACCTGACCACCGTCGACGACACGGCGAGATTCACCGCCAGGGTCGCTACCGACAGCGCCGACCTCTCGGGAGTGCGGATGATCTCGGGGGCGCAGACGACGTTCAACGCGATCATCCGAGACACCGAGGCGCTGACCGGAACGACCCTTGCCAGGAACGTGGTGGGGGATGTCGACGACCTGCGCCGCATCACGTCCGGAGCCGACGACCCGTGGTCGGTCATCATGCAGTGGTACTTCCTGTGCATGATCACCGTGCCCGTCTTCGCCACCACGGAGAACGAACGCTACCCCGACCTCCGCTTGACGACCCTCGACGACTACCTCACCACTGCGCATCGGGCGATGCAGGCATCCTGAACCGTCGATCACCACTCTCGAGCCGAGACGACCCATGACCACATCGTGGGCGACGGTGAGAGCGCGATCGTGGCCCGCGTGACTCACACCCGGGCGCCCACGACCGATGTCTTGGGCAGCCTCCCCGCTCGCGACGATCCGGTCAGCTCGTCGCCTGCGATGGTGACCTCGAAGTCGAGATCGAGCCGCATAGGCTTGGTGATCGACTGGCTCCAGGTGAGATGGGTGCTTCCGGCCGGCTGCGGGATCGCCACGAGGTCGCGCAACGCGACGGTCTCGCCGCGACCGGTCGCGGTGCCTCGAAGTTCACCCTCGACGTCGGTGAAGGTGAAGAGCACGGAGAGGCTGCCCAGGGGCGTCTTCAGGCGCGAGTCCCAGGTACCGGTGATGGTCATGGTGCTCCTTCTCCGGCGCGCTGGCCGGGTGGTCGATCAGGATGGGATGAGCGCACGTTCCGTGTACCAGGGCGTGCCCCTGCGTTCGTACTCGAAGAGCCGCTCCACGGCGGAGGCGACGTTGGGGCCGAACTCCCTCGTGGCGAGATGGAAACCGAGGTCGAGCCCCGAGGTGACCCCGCCGCTCGACACCAGATCCCCGTCGTCGACGACCCGGGTGCGGACGACGGTGACCCCGGTGGCCTCGAGCACGTCGTTGCCGAGAGTGTGGGTGACCGCGGTGCGACCCTCGAGCAGTCCGGTCATCGCCACCATGAGTGTGCCGCCGCATTGCGTCGCCACGACGATGTCGGGATTGTCGAGCGCTCGGCGCAGAAGGGGGACCACGGCGCTGTCGGCGACGCGGGCGAGCAGAACGGGGATCGTCACGTCCCCGGCGTCGGGATCCCCCTCGACGGGTCCCGACACGCCCGGGACGATGACGTACCCCGGCTTCGTCGGATCCAGGGTCGCGGTGGCGGTGAGCGCAAGGTCGCGGGTGCCTCCGACGAAGCGGCGGGGCTCCCCCTCGCACACCAGTTCCACCACGATGTCCGACCCGGCCTGGTCGCAGGCCGCGGCCAGCACCTCGAAAGGCGCGATGACGTCGAGGGGGTCGAACGCGGGGAACAGCACGATCTGGATGTGTTTCACTCTGCGCCTCCGGGGTCGCGCGCTGCTCGATGTCTTGAGCCTTCCCCTGCTCACGCTGGAGGGCAAGCGACCATAATGTCCCTGTACGCCATATTGTTGCCACGCTCAGATCGTCGAGGGAAAGCGGATGCATCGGGTCGTCGTGATCGCCTACCCCGGCGTGCTGCTGTTCGATCTCGCGGTTCCGATCGAGGTGTTCGGCCGCGTCGAGCTACCCGACGGTCGACTGGGCTACGAGGTCGAGGTCTGCGGCACGGCCGGCGGGATCCCGGCCGCAGGAGCGGAGTTGTCGACGCGGAGAGGACTCGAGGCGCTCGCCTCCGCCGACACCGTCATCGTGCCGGGAGCCGACGATCCTGAGGCGTCCGTGCCGGACGAGGTGCTCGTCGCCCTGCAGGCATCCGCCGAGCATGGCGCCAGGATCGCATCGATCTGCGTGGGAGCGTTCACCCTGGCCGCGGCCGGTCTCCTCGAGGGGAGGAGGGCGACGACCCATTGGCGGGCGGCCGATCTGTTCCGTCGCCGCCACCCCGAGATCGACCTCGACCCCACCGTGCTCTTCGTCGACACCGGTCAGATCCTGACCTCGGCGGGAGCGACCGCCGGCATCGATCTGTGCCTCCACATGGTGGGCTCCGACTACGGGGCAGCGGTCGCCGCCGAGGCGGCCCGCTCGGCAGTGGTCGCGCTGCATCGCGACGGGGGGCAGAAGCAGTTCATCCGCGCGCACCCTATCCCCGGCTCGAGCGCACCATTGTCCGAGCTCATCGGATGGCTGGAGGAGAACGCTCACCGAGACCTCACGCTCGACCAGATCGCCGGTCACGCGTCGATGAGCATCCGCACGGTCAATCGCCGATTCCACGCCCACCTCGGCACGACGCCCCTCCGATGGCTGACCGATCTGCGAGTGAGGAGAGCGCAGGGGATGCTCGAGACCACCGCACACTCGATCGAACTGGTGGCACGGCACTCCGGCTTCTCCTCCACCGCCTACTTCAGGATCCAGTTCAAGCGAGCGACGGGCGTCACACCCCAGCAGTACCGCGGACGCTTCAGGACCGCCCCAGCTACGGCGTCATGACTCCCTCCTCCGGGGTCGGCCGATAAGAGGTTCAGATCCTGCGGGGGAACCGCTCCCCGGTCGCATCGTGATCCTGAGATTCCTCCCACAACCCCGAGTTTGACAGTCGGGTCGGCAGGGCAGGAGACGGACGTCGGCAAGGCTCGAGGGATGCACAGATCGATCGACGACAATCCCTCGACCACCTCCAGCACCATGCGCCTCGCGCGCCTCACCGCGGGCGCTGTGACGCTCGCCCTCCTGGCGGGGTGCGCGGCCCCCGGCGTGTCACGGTCACCCGCGACATCCGACTCCGCTTCGCCGTCGGGCCCCTCAGAATCGGCCGACGAGGACTTCACCGCTCTGGAATCGGCCTTCGATGCACGCCTCGGGGTCTTCGCGGTCGACACCGGCTCAGGAGCGGTCGTCGAGTGGAGAGCCGACGAACGTTTCGCCTACGCTTCCACCTTCAAGGCCCTCGCGGCCGCGGCGCTCGTCGACGAGGTCGGGATCAGCGGCCTGAGTGAGCGGATCACCTTCGGGGCGGATGATCTCGTCACCTACTCCCCCGTCACCGAGCAATTCGTGGGCGAGGGGATGACATTGATGGAGGTCGCCGACGCGGCCGTGCGATACAGCGACAACACCGCCGGAAACATCCTGCTCGACACCCTCGGAGGGCCTGCGGGATTCGACGCGCAGCTCGCCGCGGTCGGCGATGATGTCACGAACTCGTCGAGGACGGAGACCTCGCTCAATGAGGGCGTGCCCGGCGACGATCGCGACACCAGCACGCCGCGCGCGCTCGCGACGACGCTGCGCGAATACACCCTCGGCGACACGCTGAACGTCGAGGAAGAGGCGCTCGTGACGGGCTGGCTGATCGGCACCACCACCGGAGACGCCCTCATCCGCGCGAACCTTCCCGCCGACTGGGTCGTCGGGGACAAGTCGGGAGCGGGTGGGCACGGCACCCGCAACGACATCGGCATCATCTTTCCGCCGAACTCCGAGCCCATCGTGATCGCGGTGCTCTCCACCCGCGGCGACCGTGACGCGGAGTACGACGATGCCCTCATCGCCGACGCCGCGGCAGTGGCGGTATCGGCGCTCGGGTTCTAGGGGCGGGCGCGGGTCACCACCCGATCAGAGCGACCAGTCCCGAGGCCGCTGCCGCGACGGCTCCCGCCCAGATGACGATCGCGACGATCTGCCCGCGGATGACCCATTCCTCGCGCGCGCCGGAGGCGACGACGACCAGAGCAGTAGACACCGTGTGCCAGGCACAGGGTCAAGCAATCGATCTGCTGTTGACTGTGTGGTGGGAACACGGTCTTGAATGATCCCGTCGCGCGCGCTGCTGCCGAAGAGCCCGCCAGCGACCACGACCACGACCGACGAGAGGATCAGACCGCCATGGCCTGGAGCACACGCGAACTCGCCGATCTCGCCGGCACGACCGTCAACACGGTCAGGCATTATCACCGGGCTCACCTGCTCGACGAGCCCACGAGGATGTCGAACGGCTACAAGCAATACGGCGCGAGACATCTGGTGCGTCTACTGCAGATCCGTCGTCTCCGCGATCTCGGTGTACCACTCGCGCAGATCGAGGCTGTCGGCGTCACAGACGGATCGGATGCGACATCGGCCCTCGCCGCCATCGACGCCGACCTCGCCGCGAGCATCGATCGCCTCCAGCGTGCCCGGGCCGAGATCCGCGCCATCCTCGAGGGAACGACGGCCACCGATGTTCCGGCCGGCTTCGAGGACATCGCCGGCAAGCTGTCCGCCGCGGACCGCTCACTCATGCTCGTCTATTCGCAGTTGTACGACGAATCCGCGATGTCCGATCTGAAGGAGATGGTCGGCTCGGAGCCCGACGCCGGCACCGTCGCCTTCGACGGCCTCGCCGCAGACGCGGACGAGACGACCCGGCAGTCGGTCGCGGAACTCTTCGCGCCGACGATCGCCGCGCACATGGTCGACTACCCGTGGCTGAACGCGCCGGCCGGGCATCTCTCGAACAGCCCCGAGGTGACCCAACGGACCTTCGTCGAGATGGTGACCGAGGTGTACAACGAGGCTCAACAGGACGTGCTCGTGCGCGCGAGTGTCATGGCGCACCAGCGGGTCGCTGAATCGAAAGGGCCGACGACACCGGAAGAACCCGCCGGTGACTAGCCTCGAACGCCATACCCGCGGCCATCGTCGCCGGGCAGCCACGAAAGCGAAACCCATGCTCCCCATCACCGAGAAATCGCTCCGCGCATCCTTCGTCAACGCCTCCCGCAAGGAGGTCTCCGATCTCACTCTCCCCACAGACTTCGACACGCTCGAGTGGCCGACGCTCGACTACCTCGGCTGGCGTGACCCGAAGATCGGCAAGCGTGCGTACGCTGTCATCCCCCTTCCGGATGGCGAACCGATCGGCGTCCAACTCAGACAGGCAGAGGCGTCCCCGCGCTCGCGTGCTCAGTGCTCATGGTGCCAAGACGTGCGACTGCCGAACGACGTGGTCTTCTACAGCGCGAAACGGTCCGGTACCGCGGGCCGAGGCGGCAATACGATCGGTACGCTCCTCTGCGAGGCATTCCAATGCTCGCGCAACGTGCGAATGACGCCACCTCTGGCCTACGAGGGTTTCGACGTCGACGCTGCCCGCCTGAAGCGCATCGAGGTTCTGCGACTGCGAGCGGTGACCTTCGTTACGGAGCTGTAGCCACACGGCCCCCTAGGAGTGGATGCTGGGGAAGCCGGGTCACACGTCCGAGGATGCGACGGCGACTCAGGTGACGTCGAGCAGAGCGCGGATGAGGTCGTCCACGGTGTGGGGCGCGTTCGACGGATGGCGCAGAGGCCGGTCGGGGTGCAGCACATAGTGGTTGCGGCGGCCTCGCTTCTCCCGCTCGAGATACCCGGCCCGCTCGAGGTCGTTCAGGATGGTCTGGGCCGATCGCGGCGTCACCCCGACCACCGCTGCGATGTCCCGCACCGCGGCATCGTTGTTCTGCGCGACTGCCAGCAAGACGTGTGCGTGATGTGTCAGGAAGGTCCATTCCGCCATCTCCCCATCCTCTCAACCCGACGGCTGTCTGGTGAAGCAGACTTCTGCTATTGTCCGATGCGAGAAGTCTGCTTCACCTATCGGGACGAGGACCATGTTCGACGCCGCTCTGACCAATCTGCTCTCGCCGCCCGTTCTCGCCTTCGGGCTCGGGGTGTTCGCCGCCGCCATCAAGTCAGACCTCAAGGTGCCCGACGCGATCATGCGCGGGCTGTCGATCTACCTGCTCCTGGCCATCGGCCTGAAGGGCGGGGTCGCCCTCCGTGACGAGACCGCCACCGCGGTGCTCGGTCCGGTCGCTCTCGCCCTGGCGCTCGGGGTGATCATCCCGGCGGCCGCCTACGGCGCGCTGACCTTGGCGACCCGGTTGGACCGCGTGAACCGCGGAGCCATCGCCGCGCACTACGGCTCGACCTCCCTGGTCACCTTCACCGCGGCGCTGGTCTTCCTCGACGGCGCCGGGATCGCCTACCCCGGCTACGCGGCCACCCTGCTCGCTGTGCTCGAGGTGCCCGGCATCCTGATCGGCATCCTCCTCGCCCGTCGCCACCTCGCGAAGAGCGCGGGATGGGGGCCGACCCTCCACGAGGTGCTGACCGGTAAGTCGGTGCTGCTGCTGCTGGGCGGCCTGCTCATCGGCTTCATTGCTGGACCCGCCGGCTACGAGCCGATCGCGCCCGTCTTCACCGACGGCTTCCGGGGCGTGCTCGTGCTGTTCCTGCTGTCCCTCGGCCTCGAGGTGGGCAACCGGCTCGCCACCCTTCGCGACGGCGGGCCAGGTCTCATCGCGTTCGCCCTCGTCTTCCCCCTCGCCGCCGGCAGCCTCGGCGTGCTCTCGGGCACCCTCATCGGAATGGATGTCGGCGGGGCCGTCGTGCTCGGCATCCTGTGCGGCAGCGCGTCCTACATCGCCGCCCCCGCTGCCGTGCGTCTGGCTCTCCCCGAGGCGAATACCGCCCTCTCGCTCACGGCCAGCATCGGCATCACCTTCCCCCTCAACCTCGTGGCAGGCATCCCTTTCCTCACCTGGCTGGCGCTGAGCCTCAGAGGGGTCTGATCCGGCAGGGGCCAGCATCCGATCGGGGCGTCACGCCGCGAGCAGGACCGCGCCTCCCGCACCGGCCTGGTCGCCGTCCGAGCGGATGCCGCCGATCTCCAGGTTGGAGGTCAGCACGAGCGGGGCGGACTGGCTGCGCGTGAACTCTCCGCTCACCTCGTCGAGGAGCGTTGCGAGCGAGACATCCAGCACCCGGCAGAGCGTGGCGAG
>JBEANR010000110.1:0-24362 GCA_041165365.1 Actinomycetota bacterium
TCCCTGAGCCTGTCGAAGGGGCCCGCCCGGTGGGTCCCTGAGCCTGTCGAAGGGGCCCGCCCACGGGTCCCTGACCCTGTCGAAGGGGCCCGCCCGCCGCCAGGAAGGAGAAACGGGCATCGCGCGCCCAGACTTCCCTCAATCCGTGCGGATCGTGCAGCAGTTCCGCGATGGGCGCTTCGACAGGCTCAGCGACCCGCAGATGGCGACCCGCAGATGCCTCAGCCGCCGAGCCCGGGCTCAACGACCGTGGATGGCACCCTCACTCGCCGTCAGGCGCGCGCCGCTGCGTCCGCTCCGCACGGTCAACATCTCGGCGAGGATCGAGATCGCGGTCTCCTCGGGGGTGCTCGCGCCGAGGTCCAACCCGATAGGCGAATGGAGCCTCGCAAGGTCGTGGATGCCGCGTTCCGCGAGTGCCGTCACCCGTCGGTGGTGAGTCCGGCGGGATCCCATCGCGCCGAGGTAGCCCGCGGGAGACCGGAGCGCGACCTCGAGGAGGTCGGTGTCGTAGCGATCGTCATGGGCGAGGAGGCAGAGGGCGGTGCGCTCGTCGATTGCCGTTCGAGCAAGGTAGTCGGGCGGCCACTCGATCACGATCTCGGCGGTCGGAAACCTCGCGGCCGTGACGAAGACCGATCTCGGGTCGCACACCGTGACGCGCAACCCCATGGCGGAGGCGGCTGCGGCGAGCGCCACCGAGAACTCCACTGCACCTACGATCACGAGGCGTGACGGGGGCTCGAAGGTCTCGGTGAAGACACGATCGCCACCGAGCTCGAGCGTGTGCGCCGTCGGTCGACCTGCGGCCGCATCACGCAGCACCACGATGATCGGAGACCCGCGCTCCACCATCGTCGCCACCACCTCGATGCGCCCCCCGCAGCTCAGCCCGACCGCAAAGGCCGTGTCGTCGTCGAACCCGTATGACGCGACCCGCTGATCCCCCGCCGCCAGCACCTGCTGACACAGCTCGAAGACGGCACCCTCGACGCATCCGCCCGAGATACTGCCGATCACCGTCCCCGTGTCGGAGACCGCCATAGAGGTGCCGACCGTGCGGGGTGCGCTGCCGGTGATCGACACGGCGGTCGCGACGGCCAACCGCTCGCCCGCCTCGAGCCGCTCGAGCAGGCGATCGGCGATCTCGAACATCCCCACTCCTCCGCATGACCGATGTGACCCGACGTCCGGCGTCGCATGGCCATCGAACAGATCGGACCAGGCCATCGACGTCACCAGACTGACACACGCCGGTGATAGGACAGTGGGCATGACGACACCGCGAACACTCAGCCTCGTCGGCGCGACCGCCGTCGTGGTCGACCAGACGACCGAGCACGACGGGGCGGTGCACGTGATCAACGGCTCGATCGCGACATCCGCGGCTCCGCATTCGCCGATACTGGATGTCGCGGGCTGCGTCATCACGCCCGGGCTGGTCAACGCGCATCACCACCTGTTGCAGTCCGCGTTCCGCACCTTGCCGGGCACCCGCGGAGTCGCGATGTCGGAGTGGCTCCCGACGATGTCCACAGCATATGCCGCCGCGGGTATAGATGCGGAACTCTGCGCCATCGCCGCCTCGGTGGGTATCGCCGAGTCGCTTCTGAGCGGTGTGACGACCATCGCCGATCATCACTTGACCTGGCCGGAGGGAGGCGATGCGGTGGCGATGGCGCGAGCCGTCACAGACGCGGCATCCACACTCGGCGCACGTCTGGTCTTCGTGCGCGGAAGCGCCCGTGACGACCCGGAGTCAGCAGCGATGTCGGCGGAGGCCATCGTGCGGGCACTTCTCCCCGAGGCGGCCGGTGGGGTGGACCACGACGGTATGGTGCAGCTCGCGGTCGGGCCCGCCGGGGTCCACAGCGATTCCGAAGTGACGTTCCGGTTGCTCGCCGAGGTCGCGGCGACGCACGGCCTCCGGCGCCGCACCCAGGCGAACGAGCAGGTCGACGTGGCCGTCGCGCTCGACCGTTTCGGCCGGCGCCCGCTCGACCTGCTCGAGGATTGGGGATGGCTCGCTCCCGATGTGACCATCGCGCACCTGTGCGACGTGACCACCGACGAGGTACGGCGGCTCGCGGCATCCGGCACCTCGGCCACCCACGCGCCCGGCTGCGACCTGCCCATGGGGTGGGGTGTCGCCCCTGTCGAAGCGCTGCTGGCGGCGGGTGTCGCGGTGGGGCTCGGCACAAGCGGTGGTGGAAGCAACGACGGCGGTCATCTGCTGGCCGACGCCCGACTGGCGATGCAGGTGGCGCCGCTCGCCCCGTTGCGCCCCACGGGTGCGCCGCTCTCCGCTCGGCAGGCGCTGGCGATGGCGACGGCGGGGTCGGCCGCGGGCCTGGGGCGCAGCGAGCTCGGCCATCTGCGCGAGGGCGCCGCCGCCGATCTGTGCGTGTGGGATGTCGGCGGTGTGACGGATGCCGGCGTCGCCGACCCTGTGGCGGGGCTGCTCTGGGCGTCGCCGGGGCGACGACCCCGCCACGTGGTGGTGGCGGGCGAGTTCGTCGTGCGGAACTACCGGCTCGTGAACGCCGACGAGCAGGAGCTCGTGGCGAGAATACGCGAGCGGGTGGGTCGGTAGGACCCTTCGACAAGCTCAGGGACCCGCGTATTGGTGGCGGTAGGACCCTTCGACAGGCTCAGGGACCCGCATTGTGGCTTTGAGACCCGCGCGGCAGCGGCCTCGCTACAGGTCGAGCACGAGCCGTGGTCCCGCAGCCCTCGACACGCAGATCATCATCGTGTCGCCCGCCTCCTGCTCACTCGGCGTGAGGATCGAGTCCCTATGTTCGATCTCGCCCTCGACCACGGGCGCCTCGCACGTGCCGCACGTTCCTTTGCGGCACGACGAGACGACCAGTACACCCTGGTCTTCGACGACGTCGAGGATGCTGCGTTCGAGAGGCACCTCCACGGTGACCCCGGTGAGCGCGAGCTCGACCTCGAAGGAGTCCTGCCACACGGGCGCGCCGAACTCCTTCGCCTCGAAGTGTTCGAGGTGCAGGCGGTCGGAGGCCCATCCCGAACAGGCGAGTTCCACGGCCTCGAGCAGCCGTTTCGGTCCGCAGGTGAAGACGTGAGCCGCGGCATCCGCTGCGCCGAGCACCGCGTCGACGTCGAGGCGGGCCCCCTCGTCCGAAGGATGCAGCATCACTCGCCTCCCGTACGCGGAGTCGAGCTCGCGGGCGAAGGCCATGGTCGACCGCGATCTGCCTGCGTAGTGGAGCGTGAAGTCGATGCCTGCGGCCTCCGCGGCCGCGCACATCGAGACGAACGGCGTCACGCCGATGCCGCCCGCGATGAACAGCACAGGCACGCCGGGGGTCGCCGGGAATGAAAAGTGATTACGGGGGCCGCGGATACGCACGCGGTCGCCCTCGAGCAGGCCGACGTGCACGAACTCGGAGCCCCCGCGCCCCGAGGCTTCGCGCAGGACACCCACCCGGTAGCGCTGCCGATCGGCCGGGTCGCCGCACAGCGAATACTGGCGTTCGACCACACCCGCCGGGGTCTGCAGCAGCAGATCGATGTGCGAGCCGGGAGCCCACGGCGGTAGATCGCGGCCGTTGACGGCGACCAGGTCGAGCACGACCACGCCCGCGGCGGCCTCCGTGCGCGCCTCGACGAGGCAGTCGCGCTCGACATCGCCGAAGACGCTCACCGGGTGCTCTCCAACTCGGCGCCGTTCGATCGGGAAGCCGCGAAATCCGCGAGCAGCGCCGGTCCCCAGACCTCGTCGAGGTCCCGCGGATGCACGTGCTGCTTGACCACGAACAGTCTGTAGTGCGAGCCGTCGGAGAACCAGCGGTGCGGGGTTCCGCCGACGTAGTAGAGCGAATCCCCGACCGCGAGATCGAAGCATCCCTGCGGTCCGAGGTCGATCGTGCACGACCCGATGAGCACGTGCAGGAACTCGTCTTCGTCGTGTGCGTGGTAGTCGCCGCCCTCCGCATTGTCGGCGTCGAACATCATGGGATGGAATCCTCGGTCGCCGCGCACCAGCAGGCGGGCTTCGCCGAGACTGTATGCCCCGCGATCCCCTTCGCCCGCGCGCACCAGGGTCGGCAGGGCCGGCACGAACTCGCGGTCGAGGTCGGCGGCGCCCGCGAGCAGTTCGAGTTGGCTGCTGCCGAGGGCCCGCGCGATCTTCTCGAGAGATGCCATGCTCGGCCGGGCGAGCCCTCGCTCGAGCTGCGACAGGAACGGATGGGAGAGTTCGGCGAGCGCCGCGAGTTGCACGAGAGTGAGCGCACGCTGTCGCCTCACCGCGCGGATGTGACGTCCGAGACGCTCTGCGTCGCTGCCTCCGTCGGTCTCCATGGGTGATGACTATAAGCGCATCGAGGCCACCCTCCCGTGCAGGGCGGAGGGCCGATCGTGTCGGCCCCGCGTCACCGAGGCGGGCAATTTACGCGCAGGGAACGGGCGCGACACACGCCGGAAACGCGGCCTCCGTAGATTTTCCGATGTTGAGACCATCAACATTCCACGGGAGCTGCGGTCTGGACGACAGTGATCTCCGGGACACCGACGGCGAGGAGCACGATGCAACTCCCCAGAAGGCTCTCCCTCCTCACGGGTGCGACCCTCCCCTCCGGCGACACCGTCGACGTCGAGATCATCGGTGACAGCGTCGGGGCGGTGGTTCCCGCCGGGTCTGCCGTCGTCTCCGAGGTCGCCTCGGTGTTGGACCTGACCGGATGCGTGCTCCTCACCGCCGGCGCGGACCCCCACTCCCACCTCGACAAGGCGCGCTCCTGGGACGCGATCCGGCCCCCCATGGGCGATCTGCTCCTCGCCATCGAGTCGTGGCGCGAGTACACCGAGACGATGACCGAGGTCGACGTCGCGGACAGGGCTCGCGCTCAGGCGCTCGCCATGCTGCGACTCGGCACCACCGCCATCCGATCCCATGTCGACGTGCTCAGAGGCGCAGACCCTCTGATGAACGCACGAGCGCTGCTGCGGATTCGGAGCGACCTGGCCGAGCTGATGGACATCGAACTGGTCGTGCTCGCGGGGCCCGAGACGCCGGACGCGCATATCGAGGCCGCCCTCGACCTGGGCATGGACTCGGTCGGGGGCGCGCCGCATCTGGCCGCGGACCCGAGTGCCGACCTGCAGAGACTGCTCGCCCTCGCCAGGCGCCGGGGCGTGGCGGTCGACCTGCACACCGACGAGTCCCTCGACGGCCCGGTCACGCTCGGAGAGCTGGCGCGGTCGGTGAGGGGATGGACTCAGAACGTGTCCGCAGGTCACTGCGTGCGGCTCGGAACGCTCCCGCCGGCTGCGCGGGACGCCATCATCGCCGAGGTGGTGGCGAGCGACGTGGGGGTGATCGCGAATCCGATCACGAACCTCTACCTGCAAGGGTGGGACCACACGCACGGGCCACCGAGGGGTCTCACCGCCGCCCGCGAGCTGCTCGACGCCGGGGCGCGGTTCGCGGCGGGGGCCGACAACGTGCGCGATCCCTTCAACCCGCTCGGGCGCGGCGACGTGCTCGAGACGGCGATGCTCCTCGTAGCAGCCGGTCATCTCACGATCGACGAGGCATTCGCGGCGGTGAGCGATGGGGCCCGCGCCGTGATGCGCCTTCCGGTCGCTGGCGCCGTGAGCGGGGCCCGAGCGGATTTCGTCGCGATCCGCGGCTCCTCGCTCGCCCAGGTGGTCGCGGACTCCCCCGCGGAGCGCCACGTGATCCACAATGGCCTGCTGGTCGCCTCGACGACGGTGACGTCGGTCGTCGCCCAGCCCGCCGGCTCGACCGCATCCCTCGACGTTCCGGCGCTCCTCCCCGTCCCCACCCTCGAAAGGTGACCCCGTGTCTCTCGCCCCACCACTCGAGAAACCTCTCGTGAGCACCGAGCCGCTGCTCGACTTCTCCGGGGTCGCGATGCGGTTCCCGAACGGCACGGTCGCGCTGTCGGGGGTCGACCTCACCGTCGGTCGCGGCGAGTTCGTGACCGTCGTCGGACCGAGCGGATGCGGCAAGAGCACCCTCCTGCGCATCGCGTCGGGCCTCGAGACCGCGAGCGAGGGCACCACCGCGCTCGGCACGACGCGCATCGGTTACGTGTTCCAGGATGCGACGCTGCTCCCGTGGAGGACCGTGCAGTCGAACGTGGAGCTGCTCGCCGAATTGAACCACCAGTCGAAGAAGGTGCGCTCGGCGAAGGCGAAGGAGGCGATCGACCTGGTCGGGCTCACCGGATTCGAGAAGAACCTGCCGAAGCAGTTGTCCGGCGGAATGAGGATGCGCACGTCGCTCGCGCGCTCGCTCACCCTCGACCCGGAGCTCTTCCTCTTCGACGAACCGTTCGGCGCCCTCGACGAGATCACCCGCGAGCGGCTCGGAGACGAGTTGCTGCGCATCTTCGCCGAGCAGAACTTCGCCGGTCTGTTCATCACCCACTCCGTCGCGGAGGCCGTCTACCTGTCGACGCGGGTGATCGTGATGAGCGGGCGGCCAGGAAGGATCGTCGACGAGTTCGACATCCCGTTCGGGTATCCCCGGGACCCCGACATCCGCTTCACCCCCGAGTTCGCCGCGCTCAGCGGCAAGGTCTCGCACGCTCTTCGAGAGGGGCACTCATGAGCACGTCGGTCAAGTCTGCGGTTCAGAGCACGCAGCCCGCCACGCGGAAGCACGCCGGGTCGAAGAGCCGGAGGATTCTCTCCACCTGGGGCCCGCCGCTCGCGGTCTTCGCCGTCATCCTCATAGCGTGGTACCTGCTCGCCGACTACCTGTTCGGCATCGGTCGCAAGACGGTGCTGCCGACACCCAACCGCATCGTGTCGGAGTCTTTCTTCGGGCGCGGCGACCCGATCACCGAGGATCTGTTGCGCGCCGTGGGGCTCTCGCTCTCCGTGGCCCTGATCGGGCTCGCGATCTCGATCACCATCGGTGTCGTGTGGGCGGTGCTGATGTCCCAGGGGCGATGGGTGGAGAGGTCGCTGTTCCCTTACGCGGTCATCCTGCAGTGCGTGCCGATCCTCGCTCTCGTACCGCTGATCGGCACGAGCATCGGCTACAGCTTCGAGTCGAGGGTGCTGGTGTGCGTGCTGATCTCGCTCTTCCCGATGGTGTCGAACACCCTTTTCGGCCTGCAATCGGTCGAGCGCAGTCAGCGCGAGTTGTTCAAGCTGCAGAACGCGAGCAGATGGACGGTGCTCACCAAGCTGCAGTTCCCGAACGCCCTCCCCGCGATCTTCGCGGGGATGCGCATCTCCGCAGGGCTCGCCGTCGTGGGCGCCATCGTCGGCGACTTCTTCTTCCGGCGCGGACAGCCCGGGCTCGGCATCCTCATCGCCAATTACGCCTCGAGAGTGCAGACGGCTCAGCTCTTCGCATCCATCATCACCGCGGCTCTCATCGGCGTGCTGATCTTCCTTCTGTTCGGGTGGATCGCCAAGGTCGCGGTCGGCCGCTGGTACGAACCGGCCTCGTAGACCCCCAACCCCGCCCCTGACCGCACCACAGCACCCGCGCCACACCCACCCGCACGACCTGCCCGCACCACCCCCGCCCCGAGGAGAACCCATGCACACCACAGCCCGCCGCACCCTGGCGGCCGCCGGCGCTTTCGCCGCGGTCGTCGCTCTCACCGGATGCGCCACCGGAGGTGACGACGCCGCCGCTCCGAACACCGACCTCGAGATCGGAGCCATCGACCTCTCGGCCAACTGTCCGGCCACCGTCGTCATCCAGACCGACTGGAACCCCGAATCCGAGCACGGGAGCCTCTACCAGTTGCTCGGTGAGGACTACACCGTCGACGCCGACCTCAAGTCGGTGTCCGGACCTCTGATGGCGAGCGGCGAGTACACCGGTGTCGACGTCGAGATCCGCTCCGGCGGACCAGCGATCGGATTCCAGACCGTCGCGGCCCAGATGTATCAGGACACCGACATCACGATCGGCTACGCGGGCACCGACGGGCAGGTGCAGCAGTCCGCCGACCTTCCGACGAAGGCGTTCGTCGCGCCCCTCGACGTGAATCCCCAGATGATCATGTGGGATCCGGAGACCTACCCGGAGGTCGAGACCATCGCCGACCTCGGGCAGACCGACGCCATCGTGCGCTACTTCGGTGGTGCCGCCTACATGGAGTACCTCATCTCCGACGGCCAGCTCAAGCTCGAACAGGTCGACGGCGGCTACGACGGAACCCCGGCCAACTTCGTGGCCGCCGGAGGTGCCGACGCTCAGCAGGGCTTCGCGAGCGCAGAGCCGTACATCTACGAGAACGAGGTCGCGGAGTGGGCCAAGCCCGTGGCGTTCGAGCTGATCAACGATGCCGGATGGACCGCCTACGCCGGTGCTCTCTCTGTGCGCTCCGCCGAGTTCGAAGACCTGAGCCCCTGCCTCGCCGACATCACGCCGGTGTTCCAGCAGGCGACCGTCGACTACTACGGCGACCCGGCTGCCGCCAACGAGGTCATCCTCGACCTCGTCGAGCAGTACGACACCGGCTGGGTCTACTCGCAGGGCGTCGCCGACTTCTCGGTGCAGCAGCAGATCGACCTGGGCCTCGTCAGCAACGCCGGCAACACGACGCTCGGCGAGTTCGACCTGGATCGGGTGCAGTCGATCCTCGACACCATGAGCCCCATCGCGACAGAGCTCGGCACTCCGCCCGCCGAGGGCCTCACCGTCGACGATCTCGTCACCAACGAGTTCATCGACGAATCCATCGGTCTCCCGTAACGAAGGCCCCGGCCTCCACGATGTCGACACCACCGGTGACCACGACCACGAGCATGACCCCGACGGCGTCGCCGCGCCTCGCGGGCCTGCGGGTCGTGGTCACCGGTGGGGCGCGGGGGATCGGCGCGGATATCGTGCGACGGTTCACCGCTGAAGGGGCGACCGTGGTCATCCTGGATCGGCTCGAAGAGGAGGGACGGATGCTCGCCGCCGAGGTGAGCGGTGGCTACGAGCCCGTGGACCTCGGCGATCCAGTGTCGACGGCGCGCGCGACATCCGCCGCGGTGTCCTGGCTCGGCGGTGTCGACGTGCTCGTGAACAACGCGGGCATCCTCAAGCTCACGCCGCTGCTCGACATCACGGTCGACGAGTGGAACACCGTCTTCGACATCAACCTCAGGGCGATGCTCGTGACGACCCAGGTGATCGCGAAGGCCATGCGCGAGGCGGGCCATGGTGGCTCGGTGATCAACATCGCGAGCATGGCGGGCAAGGCCGGCGGCGCAGGCCAAGCCCACTACGCGGCGTCGAAGGCCGCCGTGATCGCCCTCTCCCGCGTGTCAGCACTCGAACTCGGGCCCGTCGGCATCACGGTCAACAGCATCTGCCCCGGCTATGTGCTCACCGAGATGGGGGCCGCGACCCGCACCGACGGCGACGTGGCCGAATGGTCGGCCTTGTCGCCGCTCGGCCGACTCGGACGGCCGGAGGATGTCGCGGGGCTCGCCGCCTTCCTCGCCTCCCGCGACGCCGCGTATCTCACCGGTCAGGCGATCAATGTCTGCGGCGGCATGCACATGGGTTGACTGCATCCGCTCTCCCCTCTCACCGCACCTGACGTTAGGAACCCCGTGGCCGACACCGCCATCACCGCCCTGTTCGACGAACTCGTGACCCTGCTCGGCCCGCGGGGGGCGTCGCTCGAACTCCGCGCCCGCGAGAAGGCCTCGGTCGACGGGGCGAAGATGTCGCCGATCATCACCGAGCAACTTCCCCTCGGGCTCGCCGACATCGTGGCCTACCCGACGAACGCCGACGAGATCGCAGCGGTGGTCGCGGCGTCGGTGCGACACGGTGTGCCGATCACACCACGCGGCAAGGGCACCGGCAATTACGGGCAGGCGATCCCCCTCACCGGCGGACTTGTGCTCGATCTCTCGAAGGCGCGCGCGGTGGTCGAGGTCGGCGACGGCGTGATCACCGCGGAGGCGGGGGCGCCGATGGTGACACTCGAGCAGTCGGCGCGCGAGACCGGGCAGGAACTGTGGATGTACCCGTCGACAGCCCAATCGAGCGTGGGTGGTTTCCTCTCCGGAGGCTCCGGCGGCACCGGTTCCCTCGTGCACGGTGCCAACCACCTCGGTTTCGTGGCGGCACTGGATGTCGTGCACGCCGACGGTTCCGGGCTCGTGCACGTCGAGGGCGACGCCGCCCAGGCCTACGTGCACAACTACGGAACCGCCGGCATCATCGCGCGCGCCACCGTGCGCCTCGACCCTCTGCACGACTGGCATGGGTTCTACGCGAGCTTCGCCACCTTCGGGGATGTGCTCGCGGTGCTGCGCGAGCTGCGAGCCCTCGAGCCGACGGCCCGCCTGATCTCAGCCGACCGTCCCGAGATCGCCGACACGTTGCCACGCGACCCGGCCATCCCCGAGGGCAGGGCCAGCCTGCGCGCGATCCTCGACGTAACCACGCTCGAGGCGGCGCGGGCGATCGTCGAAACCGGGGGCGGCACCGTGGAAGACATCAGGGAGGGCCCGCAACCGTGCGTCAAGATCAGCACGCTGTCGTACAACCACCCCATTGAGTGGCTGCAGAAGAGTGCACCCGGTACGTACTTCCACCTCGAGGTGGGCGGTGACGCCCTCATCGACAGGATCGCCGAGGTGGAGGCCGTCTACACCGGCGGGATGCTGCATATCGAGATGCAGCACACGGTGCCGATCGGCATGCTGGCCGGGGTGTACGAGAGCCCCGAGCAGGTCTATGCCGGTATCGACATACTGCGGGGGTTGGGCGTCGGCGTCCACAGTCCGCATCAGTGGTTCGTCGACTTCGAAGTGGAGCGCACCCTCGCGCTGGCGGCCACGACGGATCCTTCCGGCCTGCTCAACCCGGGCAAACTCGTCGCACAACTGGTCGCCCCCGGTGCCGGCAAGTACTCCGGAGACAGCGCATGACCAGCCGCAAGCTCGTCGAACTCTCGGGCACCGCTGCGGCCGCGGCACTCTCCGCCGAGTCGATCATCGTGATCCCGACCGGAGCCATCGAGCACCACGGTCCGCACCTCCCGCTCAACACCGACGCTCTGCTCGCGGAGACCCTGGCGACGGCCGCGGTGGAGCGGGCAGCGGCATCCGGTCTCGACATCTGGCTGCTGCCCACGCTCATCTACACCAAGTCCGACGAGCACCACTGGGCGCCCGGCACGATGTGGCTGCGCTGGGAGACGCTGATGGATACCCTCGTCGACCTCGGCAGGTCGGTCGCGGCGACTCCGGCGAAGAAGCTCGTGTTCATGAACGGCCACGGCGGCAACGGCGCCCTACTGCAGGTGGCGAACCGCGAGCTGCGGCGACGGTTCGGACTCACGACGTTCACCATGCCCGCGGGCATCCAGAAGGCAGGATCGGGCGGGACGGATGGCGCGGACGAACACGGTCTGGGCATCCACGCCGGTCACGGCGAGACGTCAGTCGTGCTGCACGTCAGGCCGGACCTCGTGGACATGAGCCTCGCCGAACGCAACGTGCCCGAGCACATCGGCGCGATGCAGTACATCGGATTCAACAACACCCCGGTGTCGTTCGGGTGGCTGAGCAACGACTTCGGGCCGAGCGGAGTGATCGGCGATCCGACTCGGGCGACCGCGGAGGCGGGGGCGATCCTGTTCGAGGAGTCGGTCGCAAGGTCGGTGGAGGCGCTGCACGAGATCGCGAGGTTCAGCCATCGTGGATGAGGTGGATGACCCGGTCGGGGGTGGTGCCGCCGGGGGTGGCGCGCTCGACCCACTCGCGCTCGCGCGGGAGTGGTTCCCCGCGAACGACGACCCGGACCGCCCGCAGATCACCCTCGCCACCACCAGCCTCGACGGGTACCCCTCGGCGCGCACCGTACTGCTCACCGAGGTCACGCCGGCGGGGTTCGCCTTCCACACCGATGTTCGCTCCTCGAAGGTGGCCGAGATCGAGGCGGATGCCCGGGTGTGCCTGGTCGTTAAATGGCCCGACTTCTTCCGGCAGCTGGTCATCCAGGGGGTCGCGCGCGTCCAATCCCCCGAGGCCATCGCGGCGGCCTACGCGCAGCGTTCCCCCTATCTCAAGCACCTCGCCTGGCTGAGCGACGCCGAGTTCGCGCGCTTACCCCTCGAAGAGCGGCGTGCACTCTGGGCTGCGGCGGAGGACGAGCATCCGGACGGTCCGCCCTCGCCGTCGGCGACCTGGATCGGGTTCGAGGTCGTGCCGGAGCGCCTGGTCTTCTGGGAATCGGCGCAGGACACCGCGTCGCGGCGCACCAGGTACACGCGCGCCGGCGGCGGGTGGCGGACGGAGTACCTCCCCGGCTGACCTCGACCGCTCGAAAGAGCCTCGTTGCGCCGAGAGAGTCTGTGCACTCAGCCACTCTCGACGGAGAAGGACCCCCTCGGCGTCTGCCTAGCGAGGCGGGCGGGCGCGCTCGAGGTTGCCGCGCTTCTTCTCCCGGCGCCACGCGATGGCGAACAGCACGGGGAACATGACGACCCACACCCAGAACACGATCCACGTGGCGGTGCTCTTGAGGTCGATCGCGGAGACGACGAGCAGCCACCCCACCCCGATGCCGAGCACGGCGGCCATGCCCATCCTGAAGAAGGAGTTCTGCGGTTGCGTTGTCCGGGACGTCATCGCTTCTTCGTTTCCTTCAGGCGGTCGGTCTGGCGGAGGCCGGCGGGGGCCGAGATCTGTCTGCACGCGACTCGCGTTCGTCTGCGACATCCCATCCCGCAGTCATGTAGGCGAGACCCCGATGACCCCGCGATCGCACGACCGACACGATGCTCGCGATGACCAACGCGATGATGAGCACGACGACCGTGAGCCACACGCCGAACGGCTCAGTCAGTCCGAGGAGTCCGGTGAGCACAGTGTAACCGCCGATCCCGACGCTCCAGCGTCGCAGCGATCCCCACGCACCGGTGTGCCCGCGCGGGCCGATCCGCACGGCGATCTCCCCGACGGTGCGCCCGGTCGTCAGCACCAGAGCGAGCTGCACCAGCGCGGGAACGACGTTGGCCACGACGAACCCGAGCATCGGTTCGGATGATGGCGGCACCTCCCATCCGCCCGCGAGTCGCGAGATGCCATAGACGGAAGTGAGGATGACACCGCCGACGACGACAGCGGAGACGTCGCTGACCATGGCGAGCAGACGACGACCCACCTGCACCTCACGCGGCGCGGCAGGGTCTGCGGGTGCCGGGCCTCGCATCACGCGAAGGATCGGAGCAATGGACACCCCGACGGCGGTTCCGATCGTATTGGCGAGGAGGTCATCGACATCGAACAATCGATAGGAGCAGGGGAACACGTACCAGTTGCCGGTCAGTTGCGTCACTTCGATGAGCAACGAAACCAGCAGACCGAGGGCGACGGTCAGGACGACGCCGCGACGGAACACGTGGCGCACGAACATCCCGAGGGGCACGAAGAGGCCGACGTTGAACAGCATCTGCAGCACCGCGGGGTTGCGAACGAGCTGGGCGACATCGCCGGCGCCATTGTCCAAGATGTCAGCGACGAACCGCCCTGGCACGAGTTGCACTCCGGCACCGCCCCCGACGCAGAAACCCGGCGTCACGATGGGAAGTGGCAGCAGTGTATAGGTGAGCAGCGCGAACGCATAGACGAGCATCCCGAACGACAGCAGGCTGCGCGTCCAGACGAAAGCGCCGTGTCGGCGGTACTGCAGCACGACGAACGGTACGAAGAGGGCTGCCGCGACCCCAGTGGCGGCGACGAGAGCGGCAATCGCAGGGAAGGCTGCAGAATTCACAAGGGGAACCGAGACGAGTCGCGCGGACGCTCGGGTCGAGAGAATCGGGCCGAAGAGCTTTCGGCGTACTCCTTGGAGAGCCTGCCGTCACTCGGCGTCACGGGGCTCCGAGCCGAATTATGACCGCTCAACCGAAGGTCGGGGTCGGCACCGAGCAGGTGACCGGCTGACCGACCTCTGCGGTCTGAGTGTCGATCTCCCGATCACCGTCGAGAAGGATGCGGCACGTCGCGATTCCGTCGGGAGCAGGAGTCGCGGTGACATACGCCCACTGAGTGGCTGACACGATGACCTCCTGCGACCAGGTCGACGGGGAGCCGCCGGATTCGACGGAGTCCTGCTCGGTCTTCTTCGACGGACCGTTGCGACGTTCCTCCTCCGCATACGCGATGTCGGTGAGGTTACCGTCGGTCGTGTCGGTGACACTCACCTCGTAGGTGACAGCCCAGGCGTCGAACGAGGAGGCGCAGCCCGAGAGGGTGACGAGAGCAGCGCCGGCGGCGAACACGGACACGATCGCTCGGCGGCGGAGTGAGGGGGAAGATGCTGTCATGTATTCAGGATGACCGGCCGGGCGCAGGCATCGCGTCCTCCGACGGACCCTTCGGGATGGGCCCGCAGGACCATGGATAGGTGGGCGCGACGGCACCATCGGCGGAGGGGGCCTCCCGGAGATCGTGACCCGTCAGGGATGCGCGCGACTGGCCAGTCGGGCACCCTCCTGTCGGTGGGAAGGTGCCGAAGTGGCGTGTCCCCTGCGCATGTGACGCGGCGACTATCCGGCCTTCGACTGGTTCGGCGACCCGAGCCGACTCAGGCCACCGGCCGCCGGGCCACCAGCACCGTGTCGATCGCGAAGGCGTCACCGACCGGCCGGCGCACCTGACCGGCGGTGACGATGTCGAGAGCGGATGCCGCGTGCCGCACGTCCTCCACGCTATGCAGCACCTCGGGGTCCTGCGGCCCCCCGACACCACGCAACAGGTTGTCGAGATCGTGACCGACGAGGGCGAGTGTCCCTCCGGGCGCGAGGGCCGCAGCCGATGCCCTGATCGCTGCGGCGAGGTCGGCGGTGGGCAGCTGGAGGTACGCGATCACCACGAGGTCGACGAGTTGCGGAGAGACCCAGGTCGTGGCATCCGCCTGCACCCAGTCGACGTCGAGACCGAGCTGCTCGGCGCGCGCACGACCGGATGCGAGACCGACGGCCGAGAAGTCCACGGCGGTGACCTCCCACCCCCGTTCGGCGAGCCACAGGGCGTTCCGCCCCTCCCCGCAGGCGAGATCGATCGCGGCCCCCGGCGTGAGCTTTGCGACTGTCTCGGCGACCCACGCGTTCGGACCGAGGGACCACACGCTCGACTGCCCGTCCGCTGCCTCGGCGTAGCGGGAGTCCCACCACGAACGGCGGTCGTCGCCGTTCATGACTGCACTCCTTCTGCGATCGCCGCGAGACCCTCGGCGAACCGAACTTTGTCGTGGCTCGGGGTTCCCCCCGACAGATTGATTCCGCGCACGCCCTCCACCTCGAGCAGGCGTCGGCTGAACGCGACGGCCGCGTCGACCCCCGCCCTGAAGGTGTCGTCGGCCGCGAGGATGCCCTCGAGATACCCGTCGGGCAGGGCCAGGGTGGTGAACGAGAGCAGCAGCTCGGCGCTCTCCCGGTCGACCACGACGGGCACGCACGCGATGAAGTCGAGAGAGACACCGAGCGCGCGCGAAGACCGGATGAACCGATCCACCGGCTCCACTCCCCCGGCATGATTCACGAAGCACACGTGGGCTCCGGCGCGCTGCTTCTCCAGCAGGCGTGCCGGTCTCTCGCCGATCGGCGGGGCGAGGGGCGACTCGGCGACCGACACGAGATGCCCGGCGTCCGCCGCGAGCGAAGCGAGTCCGGTGGAGTCGAGATCGAACACTGGCTGCGCGTCGGGGCGGGAGCCTGTGAGTGTGTGGTCGCCGGTGACGCAGTGCACCGCAGACGCCCCGGCATCCGCGAGTCCCGCGAGCTCGCCCTCGAGGGCGACCCTGTTGCGGTCACGGCAGTTGACTCCGCTCCACACCGCGAGTCCGGACTGCCGGATGAGGTGCGCGCGATACGCCGGGGGGAACTGCACGCGCGAGGGCCCGGCGTCACCCGCGAGCACGGCATCCACCGATCCGCGCAGGATGCCCGCGGCCTCGACGATCGACGCTGCGTCGAGGGCCCGCGCCGGCAGGTCGGCGACCACGATCGGCCGTGACCGCAGCAGCGCCGTCATGGCGTCGGCGGCACCGGTGCGCGGGGACGCCGCAACCGCGCCGATCGAACCGGTGATCCCGTGCCATCGCACCGCACCTGCATCGACGAAGACACATCGTGCAGTCGACACCTCGCAACTGCCGTCGAACTGCACGCCGCCGCACGGCCCGTACTCCATGTGCTTGGGGCACGACTCGAGCACCGGGGCGGTCTGGGCGTCCGGCATCCGCCGTCCTCACTCCACGGGCCCGTGAATCGGCCGACGCCGCGGGTCTGTTTCAATGGTAGCGACGACCAGGCCGGTCGCCGGAAGCGCCTGATGGAGCCGCGGATGACGCCACGATTCGACCTGCTGATCACCGCCGATCGGGTGCTGATCGCCGACAGCTTCACCGCCACGTGCGTGGGAGTGACCTCGGGACGCATCACCGCGGTCGACCCTCTTCTCGACCCGGCGGATGCCGCAGCGCACGTCACGCTGCCCCCCGGCCAGGTGCTGCTCCCCGGCCTCGTCGACACCCACGTACACGTCAACGAGCCGGGCCGCACCGAGTGGGAGGGGTTCGCGACCGCCACGAGGGCCGCCGCCGCAGGAGGCGTGACGACGATGATCGACATGCCGCTCAACAGCGTTCCCGCGACGGTCGACCCCGACGCCCTCGAGGTCAAACGCGCGATCGCCGGTGCGAAAGCCATGGTCGACGTCGGCTTCTGGGGTGGCGCCGTGCCGTCGCGGCTCGGCGCCCTCGGTGAGTTGCACGACGCCGGCGTCTTCGGGTTCAAATGCTTCCTCGCCCCGTCCGGGGTCGACGAGTTCGAGCACCTCGACGCCGATCAGCTCGCCAGAGCCCTCGACGAGGTCGCCGCGATCGGCGCGATGCTCATCGTGCACGCCGAGGATCCGGGCGTGCTCGAGGCGCACCCCGGGGCCGGCGGCAGGCACTACGGCGACTTCGCCGCCTCCCGCCCCGCCGAGGCCGAACTCGTCGCCGTTCAGCGGGTGATCCAGGGCGTGCGCCGCACGGGAGCCCGCGCACACATCCTTCACCTGTCGGCGGCTCGGGCCCTGCCCATGCTCGCGGCCGCGAAAGCCGAGGGACTGCCGATCACCGTCGAGACGTGTCCGCATTACCTGTGCTTCGCGGCATCCGAGATCCCCGACGGTGCGACGCAGTTCAAGTGCTGCCCGCCCATCCGTGACGAGGCCAACCGCGATGCGCTCTGGCAGGGGCTCGCCGACGGGGTGATCGACGTGATCGTGTCCGATCACTCGCCGAGCACCCGCGAGCTCAAGTTCGCGCACGGCGGTGACTTCGATCTCGCCTGGGGCGGCATCGCGGGGCTTCAGCTCGGGCTGCCCGCCGTCTGGACCGAGGCGCGACGCCGCGGCATCCGTCTGGAGTCCGTCGTCGGATGGATGTCGCGCGCGACGGCAGACCTGGTCGGCCTCCACTCGAAGGGGCGTATCGCCGTCGGTGCCGCTGCTGATCTCGTCGCTTTCGCGCCGGAGGAGGGTTTCACCGTCGACGTCGACGCGCTCCACCACCGCAACCGGGTGAGCGCCTACGACGGGCGGAATCTGAACGGTGTGGTGCACCAGACCTGGCTTGCTGGCATCCCGGTCGATGTCGCCGCGGATGCCCCGGCACGCGGCCGGCTGCTGACGCGCGAGTCCGTCGGTCTCAGCCACGAAACACCCCGGTCACACTGACCTGGAACACTGCGTTCATGGCAATCGTTCTCGGCGATAATCACTACGGCAAAGCGGAGTCCCGCCTGGTGCGCATCGTGCGCGACGAGGCGAGGCACGAGATCCGCGACCTCAACGTGTCGACGACCCTCTGGGGCAGTTTCGTCGAGGCGCATCTCTACGGCGATCAGTCCCAGGTCTTGCCGACCGACACGCAGAAGAACACCGCGTACGCTTTCGCGAAGTCGCACGGCATCCATTCGATCGAGTCGTTCGGGCTCGCCCTCGGCACCCACTTCGTCGACGATGTGCAACCCGTGACGGCGGCCCGCGTCGAGATCGAGGAATACGGCTGGACCAGGGCCGTCGTCGACGGCACCGAGCACGATCACGCCTGGACCCGCACCGGCGGCGAGGTGCGCACGGTCGCCGTGACCGTCGAGGCCACCGGCGATGAGCAGTCGGTGCACGTCATCCAAGGGCTCCGCGATCTCGTGTTGCTGAAATCGACGGGCTCGGAGTTCCACGACTTCCTCGTCGACGAGTACACCACCCTCGCCGAGACTCGCGACAGGGTGCTCGCGACCTCCCTGACCGCCCGGTGGCGGGTGGAGGGCGAGCACGACTGGGACGCCCTCTACACCGCCGTGCGCAGCACGATGATCGCCCAGTTCGCCGACCTGCACTCCCTCGCGCTGCAGCAGACCCTGTGGCACATGGGAAAGGCTGTGCTGACGCAGCATCCGCAGATCGCCGAGATCCGGTTCGCCGCCCCCAACAAGCATCACTTCGTGGTCGACCTCGCCCCCTTCGGACTCGAGAATGCGGGCGAGGTCTTCTTCGCCGCGGATCGCCCCTACGGACTCATCGAGGCCACCGTGACGCGCGACGACGCCTCGGATGCCGGGCGCGCCTGGTCTGCCGAGGTGGCGACCGCGTGAGCGCGGGCCCCTCAGCCGACGAGCTCTGGCTCACCCAGGCCGTCAGCCTCGCGGTCGCGAACGTGGCGGACGGCGGTGGCCCGTTCGGTGCGGTGATCGTGAGGGATGGCGCGGCTCTCGCCACCGGTCAGAACCGGGTCACCCGCGACCTCGACCCCACCGCGCACGCCGAGGTGCAGGCGATTCGCGCCGCGTGTGCGGCGATCGGCGACTTCTCGCTCGCCGGAAGCACGCTGTACACCTCGTGCGAACCGTGCCCGCTGTGCGTCTCCGCATCGCTGTGGGCTCGACTCGACCGCGTAGTGTTCGCCGCCGACCGGCACGACGCTGCCCGCGGCGGGTTCGACGACCTCGAGTTCTACGAGCTCTTCAACCGAGACCGGGCGACCTGGCCGACCGCGGTCGATGGTCTGCGGCTACCGGAGTCGCGGCATCCGTTCGATGCGTGGCTGGCCCGGGCCGACCGCACCGAGTACTGAGACCGGATGGGAATGCGGGTTTTCCGTGTTTCCTCGGAGGATCCGAAGGGACGACGTGGTCAACGGCCCGCTTCAGAACGCTCGGATCGTTCCGTCGAGCCTATTGACGAATCATCGCCGGGGGGGGGTATCTTAAGGCACCATTTCCCGCGTCTGATTGGAACGACATGAAACCGGACCGACCCAAGGCACGGATAGTGGTCGGCCTGGCATTGATGGGCTTGATTTGTGGGGCCTCCATCGGACTAGTCAGCACCACGGCGAACGCTTACGCGTTTACAGGCTGCACACTCAGCCCGCAACGGTACCAAAACCTCGGAGGAATGCCGTTTTCCTCTGAGGTTAGCGCCGCGGTCAGCGCGTGGAACGTGACCGACGCCAACCTTCTGTCGAGTTCTACGGCCACGTTCAAAGTCACCTATCGGAATGACGGTGCCTCGGGATACGACGGCAAGTCTGTCTTCGCCTGCGGCAGCACCCCTGGTGCGGCGTGGATCAACATCTACTACACCAATAGCTACTCAGTGACAAAGCGCAAGTGCGTCTGGATTCATGAGATCGGGCATGTCATGGGGATGGCTCATTCCTCAGTATCGAATGCCATCATGAATTCGGTATCGACGAGCAATTACAACCTCGGACTGAGTTGTCAACTTGTGTCCGACGACACCCAGGGCATGAACGCCCTCTACTGATTCGGAATCCGGATGACCCTCTCAGCGAGTCACGTTTTTAGGCTGTCCATGCCTGTGGTCGTGATGGTTTGTGCAATCGTGCTGTCGGGTTGCGCGCCCGGTGCGACGATGTCATCCGGATCCCGGGTCAAGCTCTACGCGAACGTCAGTGATCTGGCACGCGACAGCTCGCTCGTGGTGGAGGTGACTGTCTCCCAGCAGGATGAACATGCGGAGACAACTTCGTCTTCGGCCCACACCACGTCGTTGGCTAAGGTCGATGCGACATTCTCCCCCCCAGGCCTGTCAGACCGTGCAAAGGAGGATTTCAGCGCCGCGCCGACCGAGGTCGTAGTTCGGCAACTCACCCCCGGTGCAGGCAAACTGGACAGCAGCGGCGGTCCCATCCTGCGCGAGGGCGGTCGCTATCTCCTCTTCCTGGTGCCGTCCGGTGTCCCCGGAGAGGGAGCAGATCAGTTCTACATCACAGGTGGAACCGCGGGCCTCTTCGCCGCGGAGGACGATGGGAAGTCATACACCTGGTTGGGCAACGAGGGGGACGCACTGCCTCCGCGGTTGACGGTCGAGGACCTGCAGTAGCGCCGAACCGCCCCGCGGACTCGCCACACCTCGTGCGAACCGTGCCCGCTGTGCGTCTCCGCATCGCTGTGGGCTCGACTCGATCGCGTGGTCTTCGCGGCTGACCGTCATGACGCCGCGCTCGGCGGGTTCGACGACCTCGAGTTCTACGAACTCTTCAGCCGAGACAGAGCAACCTGGCCGACCACGGTCGAAGGTCTGCGGCTACCGGAGTCGCGGCATCCCTTCGATGCGTGGCTGGCGCGGGCCGACCGCACCGAGTACTGAGTCCGGACCGCTCAGCGTCCGCGAAACCTGAGATGTGGTCCTTCCGAGCCGCCGCATCGGGCAAGTACTCGAGTCTCGCGGGGGCGAATGCCCCGCACTCGCCTCTAGACCGTCGCGGCGTGCGGATCCCAGTCGGCCGGCAGCGGCTCGCTCGGCACGACCGTGCTCGTCACCGTGACCGGGGCGCCACTCTCACCCGATTCGGCAAGGGACACCATGACGTCGACGATGTGGAAGGCGAGGTCGCCGGGCACCCGATCCGGCACTCCCCCGCGGATCGCGCGAGCGAGTTCGAGCACGCCGGTGCCCCGACTCGAGTCCGCCCCCATCGACGCGACGGTGACGGACTCGTCAGCGCCGAACGGCCACACCGTCGTGTCGCCGCCGAAGTGGTTGGGGTCCGGTAGCACTGCGGTGCCCTCCGTGCCGTTGATCTCGACCACGCCCTCCCGGATGAGCGCCGAGTCGAAACTGAACACGACCTGTGCCGTCCCGCCCCTCTCGAACTCGAGACTGCCCGCGATATGCGTGGGGGTGGTCACCGGGAACGCCGTGCCGGCCTTCGGCCCCGAACCCACGACGCGCTCGGAGCGGGCCGTCGACGACACCGCCGAGACACGCGACACCGGCCCGAGAATCTGCACGAGGGCGGTGAGGTAGTAAGGCCCCATATCGAACAGTGGACCGCCGCCCCGAGAGAAGTAGAACTCCGGATTGGGATGCCACCGCTCAGGCCCCTGGGTCTGGAACAACGCCAGCGCGCTCACAGGCTCACCGATCACGCCGTCGGCGATGGCACGACGGGCGGTCTGCAGACCGGCGCCCAGGAAGGTGTCCGGCGCGGCGGTCACGCGCACCCCCTTCTCGGCGGCTTCGGCGAGCAGCTCCCGGCCGCTGTCGCGGTCGAGCGAGAACGGCTTCTCGCTCCAGACGTGTTTGCCCGCCTCGACGGCCTGCCGCGCGACATCCACGTGGGCGGCGGGGATGGTGAGGTTGACGACGATCTCGACCTCGTCGTCAGCCAGCAGCTCGTCGACCGTGCCCGACCTCGGCACGCCGTGCTTCTGCGCCTGCGCACGAGCACGCTCGACGTCGAGGTCGGCGACGAACACGACCGACACGTCGGGGAACGCCGTGAGGTTCTCGAGGTAGGTGTCGCTGATGGTGCCGGCGCCGATGAGTCCGACGCCGACGGGTCCCGTGAGATCGCGCGCGGCGCTCACGCGTGACCCTCCGGGGTGAGGTGGGCGAAGCTCGCGGTGAGCGCGTCGAAGACGTCGCCGTCGAAGGCGTCGAGTTCGATCACTCGAAGCGCAGTGGGGTTCGCCTCGAGGATCTCGGCCACGGGCATCCGTCCGTCTCCGACCGCCGTCTGCTCGGTGTCGACCTTGGAGATCGGACCGTCTTTGACGTGCAGGAACCGCACCCGCCCGCCGAGTCGTGCAAGAAGCTCGGGCACGTTCTGGCCACCGACCGCGGCCCAGTAGGTGTCGAGTTCGAGTAGCACCGAATCGTCGAGCAGATCGGCGAAGACCTCGAGCGCGGTGCGACCGTCGATCTGGTTCTCGAGTTCGAACGCGTGGTTGTGATAGCCGACCCGCAGACCATGTGCTGCGGCGGCGGATGACGCGGCGCTGAGGTCTGCGGCGACTCCGGCCACCCCCTCTCGCGTGGTCCACCGTTCGGGATCGACGTACGGGTCGATCACCGTCTCGATGCCGAGGGCGGTCGCCGCCGCGAAGACGGGCTCGAGGTCGACTCCGACGAGGCTTGCGTGCGCGCTCGGCGCCACGAGTCCGTTCGCGGCGAGGTGGAGGCGGTACCCCTCGGCGCGCTCGACGAAGCCAAAGGGCTCCACGTTCTCGAAGCCGATGTCGGCGAGCCGGCCCAGCGCCTCGGGCAGATCCGCGGCGATCGCGTCGCGCACGGTGTAGAGCTGCACGGACAGCGCACCCTGGGTGACGGTGGTCTGGGTCATGGTCTCTCCTTCGAGGGGAGTGTCGGAGGGGGTATGTCGAGGGGTGGTGCGAGGCGTCGCGCTGCTCAGCTGCCCCGATAGGTGGTGAAGGCGAACGGGCTGAGAAGCACGGGAATGTGGTGGTGGGCGCCGCCAGAGAGCGTGAACACGACGACGACCTCGGGAAAGATGCCGGTCTGACCGGTCGAGGCGAAGTAGCTCGCGGTGTCGAAGGTGAGCCTGTAGCGGCCGGCCGGGAGCGACTCGGCGCCGAGATCGTTCACCCGACCGTCGCCGTCGGTCGCGGCGATCGCGAGTGGGGTCCAAGTGCGCTCAGAGCGGTACTCGAGGGCGACCGGCACGCCGGCCGCGGGCCGCCCGAGAGCCGTGTCGAGAACGTGGGTGGTGACGTGACTCATGGCGACGTTCCCTGGGTGGGTGTGGAGGTGGATGTGGACGTGGAGATGGCGTTGGAACCTGCGGCGGTACCGCCGAAGCGTGACTCGAGCCTGAGCAGGGCGATCTGACGCAGCTGCTCGGCCACGATGGCGAGTTCGCTCGCCTCGTCGAGCTGCAGTCGTCGGCTCAGCTCGGCGAGGATCTCGGAGCGGCTGCGTCCGGCGGCACGGATGAGGAACACGCGCCCGAACCTCTGCTCGTAGGCCGCGTTCCCCGCCGCGATCGCGGTGGCGACTGCCGCGTCATCCTGTGCCGCGTCGCTGATGATCGAGCCCTGCTCTGCGCGCGAGAACTCTTGAGCGGCGCCTGCTCCGACCGGCTTCTCGCCGATGCGCGGATGATGCGCCATGGCCTCGTCGATCTCAGCGTCGGTCAATGATCTGGCGGCGTGCGAGGCGCTGGAGAGCAGGGTGGCGAGGTCGTCGAAGGGCCCGGCCGCCACCACCTCGTCGACCCACCGACGTATGCCGAGGGCGGCGCGCAGACCATCGCGCAGTTCGGCGTCGGTGACGGTTCGCATGCGGCTCCTGACGACCGGTCGAGCGCCGGACGATCGGCAGGGGTCGGGTTAACTGTAGTCGTGACGCCCGAGGAGCCCCGGCGAGAGATCGCATCCGCGCGGGTCGCCGGGCTCGTGCTCGCCGCCGGTCGCGGTCGTCGGATGGGTATGCCCAAAGCCCTCGTGCACGACGAGCGCGGAGGCTGGCTGCAGAGCAGCGTCGCTGCCCTCACCGCGGCCCGATGCGCACCGGTCATCGTCGTGCTGGGCGCGCAGTCGGAGGATGCGCGGGCCCTCGTGGAGACCACACCCGGGGTCGTCATCGTCGTCGCGCACGACTGGGAGTCCGGCATGAGCGCCTCGCTCCGAGCCGGTCTGGCTGCAGCCGGGAAGACGGATGCCGCGGCGCTTCTGATCACCCTCGTCGACCTCCCGGCGCTCACGTCGGCCGCCCTCGACAGAGTGGTCGGAGTCACACCGCGGCCGCCCGACCTGCGGCAGGCGACCTATGGCGGCGAGCCCGGGCATCCCGTGCTCGTCGGGCGGGATCACTGGGCTGCGCTCGCCGCGAGCGTGAGGGGTGACTCCGGCGGTCGTGGGTATCTCGCCTGGCGTGGGGCGGAGCGCGTGGACTGCACTGACCTGGGCGGCGGGACCGACGTGGACGGCCCCTTCGACGGGCTCAGGGACCCGCGTTTGCCGCCGGGCGCGAAACCGGGTCGCTGAGCCTGTCGAAGCGCCCCACCGCCAGGCGCGAAACCGGGTCGCTGAGCCTGTCGAAGCGCCCCACCGCCAGGC